>SLPC01000086.1 GCA_007132185.1 Anaerolineae bacterium
CCCTCTGGCTGAGATAGCGGGCTTTTTGACGGGAATCCTCTTGCACGGTAGAATAGTCAAGTTGTAGATAGTCGGATTGGATAGTCTCAATGTTTGACTCTCTTTCGGATCGCATGCAAGAGACGTTTCGGCAGTTGGCCGGCAAGGGTCGCCTTTCCGAAGGCGATGTCAAGACGGCCTTGCGTGACGTGCGCCTCGCGCTGTTGGAAGCGGATGTCAACTTCCGCGTGGTCAAGGACTTTACCGACCGCGTGGGCGAACGTGCCATCGGTGAAGATGTCCTGCGTTCCTTGACCCCGGCCCAAACCGTAATCAAGATCGTCAACGAGGAGTTGGTTTCGCTACTAGGCGAGCCAGAACGGTTGGATCTGGGTGGCAGGCCGCCTGTGGTGATCATGCTGGTGGGCTTGCAGGGATCGGGCAAGACGACCATGGCCGCCAAACTGGGCGTCTTTTTGCGCAAGAATGGCCACCGGCCGCTGCTGGTCGCAGCCGATACCTATCGTCCCGCTGCAATCCAGCAGCTGGAGACCTTGGGGCGCGAAGTCGACATATCGGTTCACAGTGAGGGCGACAAGGTCGCTCCTCCCAAGATCTGTCGCAATGCAGTGTCGCGCGCAACCCGTGAGGGCTATGATGTCGTGCTGTTAGATACAGCGGGGCGGCTGCAGATCGATGAGCGTATGATGGACGAGCTGGAGCAGATCCGTGGGGGCAGCAATCCTCGCGAAGTGCTCTTGGTAGTCGATGCTATGACCGGCCAGGAGGCTGTGTCTGTCGCCGACGAGTTCCACAAGCGTGTGAACATCACGGGTCTGTTGCTCACCAAGGTGGATGGAGATGCCCGTGGTGGCGCCGCCCTTTCGGTGCGAGCTGTAACGGGGGTGCCCATCAAGTTCATGGGTGTGGGCGAGCGAGTGAGCGATCTAGAGCCCTTTTACCCGGATCGGCTGGCTTCGAGAATTCTGGGCATGGGCGATGTGCTGACGCTGATCGAGCGGGCCGAAACGGCCATTACCGAGGAAGACGCGGCGGCGCTCGAGAAAAAAATGCGCTCGGCCAACTTTACGCTGGAGGACTTTGTCGAGCAGCTCGAGTCCGTACGCAAGATGGGATCTATCAGCGAGCTGCTGGGAATGATCCCCGGCATGTCACAGATCAGCAAGCAGATCCCTGAGGAGCAGACCGAAAAAGGATTGGTTACGACAGAGGCCATCATCAACTCGATGACCCGCGCCGAGCGTCGTGACCCCAAGATCATCAACGCGAGTCGCAAGCGGCGTATTGCCAGGGGAAGCGGCACCAGCGTGCAAGAGGTAAATCAGCTACTGCGCCAGTTCACACAGATGCAGCAGATGATGAAAAAGATGCAGAGTGGCAAGGGCATCCGTTCGATGATGCCTTGGTTACACTAGCCAGACGTCAGAACCCATTTGGGGTCTCACACAGAGGATGAGGATGAGAGTATGGTAAGGATTCGACTGTTTAGAGTGGGCGCCATCAGGCAGCCCAGCTATCGCATCGTGGTCGCGGACCAGCGCGCCCCGCGGGATGGCCGATTTATCGAAATTATCGGCAACTATAACCCGCGCACCGAGCCTGCCACAGTGGTTGTGGATCGAGAGCGGGCACTCTACTGGCTGAGCACAGGCGCGCAACCGACCGAGGCCGTAGCTCGGTTGCTGGAAAAGACCTCGGTCATGGCGATTCATCGCGGCGAGACGACCCTGGAGGCTGTCGAGGGTGCGGCCGCAGATGCCGAGACAACAGAGACGGAGGCACAGACGTCCGAGTCTGCCACTGTCCCAGAGGCCGAGGCGGAAGCCGAACAGGCGGTTGAGGAGTAATCTGGCCGGCGCCACAGCAGTCCGTTACCATGCTCACGAACGATAGGAGATTCATGCGCGAATTGGTAGAGTTTATGGCCAAAGAGCTGGTGGATCAGCCTGAGCAGGTGCGCGTTCAGCAGGTCGGGAGACGAGACAACCGCGCCGCCATTTTCAAGCTCTATGTAGCCGATGAGGACAAGGGCTGGGTGATCGGCCGCAAGGGGCGCGTGGCCAATGCCATGCGGTCACTACTCCAGGTATCTGGTACGGTCAATGGCCGCAGGCGAGTGATGCTCGATATCGTATAATGAAGCGCCCCTCACGACCTGATCGGTCGAAAGAACAGAATTCTCGCCGTGAGACAGAGCCGAGCTATCTTGTCATTGGGCAGGTAGTGGGGGTCAGGGGGCTGGGTGGCGAGCTCAAGGTTCGCATCGAGACGGACGATCCCGAACGCTTCCTGGACCTCGAATGGGTGTACCTGGGCGAGGAGCTTGAACGCAGGCGTGTCAAGAGTGCGCGCCTGTTCAAGGGTTCTGCGCTGGTGCAGCTGGCCGGGGTGACCGATCGAGACGCCGCCGAGGCGTATCGTGGCCAGTATGTGCGTATGGCCATCGAGGATGTGCCTCCCCTGGCCGAGGGCGAGTACTTTTTTCACCAGATCGAGGGCCTGCGGGTGCGCACGGATACTGGCGAAGAGCTGGGGCGCGTGCGCGAGATCTTACAGACGGGCGCCAATGACGTCTATGTGGTCATGGGCCCTGAGGGCGAGTTACTGCTGCCGGCCATTCAAGAGGTGATCCTCAAAGTAGATCTGGAGAACGGTATCCTCACCGTGCACCTCCTGGAGGGATTGCGGTAGACGTTCGGGAGGGTGCACCTTGAGCGACTTGAGATATTGGATCGGCCTCCATCTTGTCCAGGGCATCGGACCGGTACGCTTTAGGGCGCTGATCGATCATTTCGGGGATGTGGAAACGGCCTGGCATGCCAGCGCCGTTTCTTTGCGTTCTGCGGGTCTGAATCAGGCGACGGTCGAACGCCTGCTCTATCTCCGCAACCGCCTCGATCTGCAGGCCGAACTGGATCGGCTAAAACAGTATGGAATTCGCGCTCTCACTTGGGACGATCCCGGCTATCCCAAGCTATTGCGCGAGATCGAGCAACCCCCGCCCGTGCTATATATGCGCGGGAAGCTTTTGCCCCAGGACGAGTTTGCCGTTGCCCTGGTGGGCACGCGCAACGCCTCGACTTATGGCAAGCAGATCGCCGAGCAGTTGGCCGGTGGCCTCGCCGAGAATGGCGTTACCATTGTAAGCGGGCTGGCCCTGGGCATCGACGGCATCGCCCATCGGGCAGCCCTGGCTGTTGGAGGGCGCACCCTGGCCGTGCTGGCTTGCGGTCTCGATGACGTATACCCCGCCCGCCATCGCCAGCTAGCCCGAGAGATTGAGTCATCGGGAGCGCTGTTCAGTGACTATGCCGTGGGTGTCAAGCCCGAAGCGCGCAACTTTCCGCCTCGCAATCGTATCATCAGCGGCCTGTCGCTGGGCACGGTCGTCATTGAGGCGGGTGAGCGCAGTGGCGCCCTGATCACGCTGCGTTTCGCGCTGGAGCAGGGCCGCGATACATTCGCGGTGCCCGGCAACGTGCATAACCGTACCAGCGCCGGCACAAACGATGCCATCCAGCGGGGCGAAGCCAAGCTCGTGACCAAGGTACAGGATATTCTCGAGGAACTCAATCTAGCGATGATCGTGGAGCAACGTGAGGTAGCCGAGATCGTGCCGGAGAATGACTCGGAGGCCGCGCTCCTCGCCCACCTGAGCCGGGAGCCGATCCATATCGATGCGCTGGTGCGGCAATCGCAGCTCTCTACGTCTGACGTCTCGAGCACCCTGGTCATGATGGAACTCAAGGGGTTGATCCGCCGCGTGGACCAGATGAGTTATGTGCTGGCGCGCTAGAGCATTGCGAAAAAAGACGGGGGCAGGCCAATATGGAACCCATTGATTTGTCCGATCTGTATATTGCGATTCTGGCTGGAGGCAGCGGTACCCGCCTCTGGCCCCTGAGCCGCAAGGCCAATCCCAAACAGGTGCTGCCGCTGATAGGGGATCGGTCGCTCTTGCGTCGCACCGTGGACCGTATCTGTCCCCTGGTGCGGCCTGAGCACGTGTTCATCTTGACAGGTCCCGAGCATGCTGAGGGGATCGCCCAGCAGGTGCCCGCGATCCCGCAGGAGAATATCTGGATCGAGCCTTCACCCAAAGGAACCGCCCCTGCACTGGGGTTGGCGGCTATGCGACTGGCCCAGCGTGGGGGCGGCCAAAGCGTGATGGTGTCGGTGCATGCCGATCACATGGTGGAGGACGAGGAAGCGTTTCGGAACTCGATCCGTGCTGCCGTGGCCACCGCCCGGCGTGGCTTTCTCGTGACCGTGGGGATCGTCCCGACCCATCCCGAGACGGGCTTTGGCTACATCGAGCGGGGCGAGGTGCTGGCACATGAGCAGGGCATTGACGTGTACCGGGTATCGCGTTTTACGGAAAAGCCGGCCCTTCCCCAGGCGCAAGAATTTGTCGCTAGTGGGAACTATTACTGGAATTCGGGCTACTTTGCGTGGACCCTCGACCACATTCTGATGGAATACGAGCGCCTGCTCCCCAACCTTTACGCACAGATCGACATCATTGGGACGGCCAACGGCATCGATTCGCCACGCATTCAGGGCATCTGGGAGCAGATCGAGCCGGTGACCATCGATGTGGGTATCATGGAAAAGGCCCGTCATGTGGCGGTGGTTCCCGCCGAAATGGGCTGGAGCGATGTCGGGAGCTGGGCGGCGCTGTATGATGTCCTGACCAAGGACTCGCTTGGCAATGTGATAGCCGGCCCAGGAGAGCATGTGACCATCGGCACGCGCAATACCCTGGTGCAGGGGCAGAGAGGCCGTTTGATCGCCACCATCGGCATAGACAACCTGGTGATCGTGGATACGGGCGATGCATTGTTGGTTATGGATCGCGAGCGCGCCCAAGAGGTGGGCGCCCTGGTCGACCGTCTCCGTTCCGAGGGGCGAGACGCCTTGCTATAGGGGCGTTCTATACCGTGTCAGAGCATTGATGCGCAGACATGCTGAGGCGCCGGATCGGGCGCCCCCTTTATTCTGAGAAGGAGCACTCACTTGCAGGCAGAGATCGTTACCATTGGCACCGAGCTGCTGCTCGGCGAGATCGTGGACACCAATTCGGCTTGGATCGCCCAGCAACTCACCACCATCGGGCTGAACCTGTTCTACACCACCACCGTAGGCGACAATTTGGGCCGCATCACCGATGTGCTGGAGCGAGCGCTGGACCGCTGCGATGTGGTCATCACCACGGGTGGCTTGGGGCCCACGTTGGACGACATGACTCGTGAGGCGGTAGCCAATGCCACCGACCGGGAGCTGTATCTGGACGAGGAGCTCTTGGAAGAGATTCGGGCCTTTTTCGGGCAGCGTCGTTTCCAGATGACGAGCAACAACAACCGCCAGGCCGAGCTGCCCCGAGGCGCCGAGGTGATCCATAATCCGGTGGGTACGGCGCCGGCCTTTTACGTGGAACACCATGGCAAGATCATCATCAGTCTCCCAGGCGTACCCCACGAGATGCGCTATCTGATGGAGCATGAGGTGCTTCCGTTGCTGGGCGAGCGCTATGGCCTGCGCTCGATGATCAAGAGCCGCGTGTTGCGCACCTGCGGCATCGGCGAGAGCGCCGTGGGCGCCCTGATCGTGGATTTCATGGAGCTCGCGAACCCCACCGTGGGCACGAGGGCCCATCCCGGCCAGACCGATGTGTGCATCACGGCCAAGGCCGATACCGAGGCCGAGGCCAAAGCGCTCATTGCTCCCATCGAGGCCACAATTCGGGAACGGCTGGGGGATCGGATCTTTGGCACCGATCAGCAGACCATGGCCGAGATCGTTTCGCAGGAACTGGCCAAGCGCGGGCAGCGGGTGGCAGTGCTCGAGAACACCAGCCAGGCTGAGTTGGCACAGCAGTTGACGCGGGCGGCGGCTGCAGGCGCCTGGGCAGGCGGGCTGGTCGTCGCCGATCGCGATACGTTGGTGCGCACGCTGGGCATCGATGATTCCACGTCGGCCGGCCTAGAGCTTGCCAGCCAGGAGATGGCCGATCTGGCGGCCCAGGCGCTATGTGAGCGCCTGGGCGCTCAGTATGGACTGGCGATTCTCGGGCCTGCGGATCCGACGGCCCCCGATGCCCCCGACACCTATTTTGCTCTGCAGACGCCACAGGGCTTGGTGCGCGGCGAGTCGCGGCGCACCCGCGAGGGAGCCGTGGGCCGGGCGTGGCTCGTGCATCTAGGTCTGGACATGATTCGCCAGCATCTGTTGGCGGTGTATGAGGAGGCATAGTACGCTGTAGGGGAGGGTACCATGCGTATTGGTATTTTGAGCGACATACACGACAATATCTGGGCGCTTGAGACAGCGCTGGTGACCCTCAAGGACGCCAACGCACTCTTTGGGTTGGGCGACTACTGTGCGCCTTTTACCGTTGCAGCCATCGGTGAGGCGTTCGCGCGACCGGTGCATCTGGTGTGGGGCAACAACGACGGTGACAAGGTCGCTATCGTGCGTAACGCAGCTCCCCACTCTCAGATCACCTTTCATGGGGAGTGGGCCAGGCTCGAGTTGGGCGGCCGCACCATCGCGCTGGTGCATGATCCCGCCATGGGCGAGGCGCTGGCTCAAGGGGGGCGTTTTGACCTGGTTTGCCACGGGCACAACCATCAACGTAGCATCAGCAAGATTGGTGCGACGCTGCTGGTCAATCCCGGCGAGGTCATGGGGCGTTTTGGCGTGCGTAGCGTCGCTCTCTATGATACCGACGCCCACGAGGCCGAGATCATCACGTTCTAGGCGAGTTCGCGAGTCGGTGCATACTCGGCCTGCCTACCGCGTGAGGCAGGCCGGTTACTTTCCGAGAGCAGTGACGCAGCGCAACCCGCGCCTTATTACAACGTAATAAGAGTGACGGGCAAAGATCGGGCAGAATGTGGAGGCGTAGTTGGGGTGGCTATGGAACAGGAGCGCCTCTGGGCCATACAGGCACAGCAAGGCGATCAGGATGCGTTTGCGCGCATTGTCAAAGCCTATCAGAGGCCGGTGTACAACCTGGCCTATCGGATGTTGGGCAGCGCCCAAGAGGCCGAGGACGCCTCACAGGAGGCCTTTATACGGGTCTACACCCGCCTCGAGACCTATGATGCCGGGCGCAAGCTCTCGTCATGGCTACTATCCATCGCTTCGCATCACTGCATTGATCGGTTGCGCAAACGACGCGGGCAGACTGTATCGATGGAAGATATCGAAGCCGAGCGTTGGCTATCCGATGGAGAGCCGATTCCTGAGGAATCGGCTCTGGAGGCAGAGCGCGAGAGCCATGTCCGTCGCCTGCTGGATACGCTCCCCGAGCAGTATCGCCTTTGCATTGTACTAAGGTACTGGCACGATATGTCATACGATGAAATAGCCGAGATTACTTCTACAACTCAGAGCGCGGTGAAATCGCGGCTCCATCGCGCTCGCAAGGCTATGGCCGAGGCGCTCTACGAAGACTCTGTCGCTGCTCCGCTTGCGGCTCCTATGCCAAGGAGGTCCCAAGATAATGTCTTGCCCTAAAGTTACCGAAATGATGTGCCTTGCGTTTGATGGAGAGGATTCACCTGACGAGCAGCACATACTGCAGGATCATCTTTCAGAGTGTGGCGAGTGCGCCGCTGAATGGCGTGCGCTGCAGGCCGTCGATCGGCTCTTGGTCCAGGTCAAGCCGGTCGAGCCACCCGCGATGCTGGCATCTCGCGTGATGCAGGGAGTTGCGAAGCATAGGCAGCATCAGGCGCGAATGCGGCTCGGCACACGCTTTCTGTATGCTCTGCTAGGCGTTCTGGCGTTGGCAGCTACTCCAGCGGTGATCATACTGGCGATCATGCGCGAAAATCCCCTGTTGGTCGAGACGTTCCTGGGGCTCTATGCCCATCTGATTGCCCTGGTAGGCGCCCTGGCGGGGGCTATTGAGATCTTTGTGCGTGCGGCTTTGGGAGGCCAGCTTGTTATGATCGCTCTTTGTTGGGGGCTCCTGTCTGTTCTGCTCATGCTCGGGTCGCTGCGTTTGCTTAATGCGACCCGCTCGGACGGGTTGGGAGTCTAGCGGTATGGTATGTAGAACATGAGTGGCCCGTTGGGGGAGTAGATGAAGATCAATAGAAGCCGATTGGTGATCGTACTGACCATATTGCTGTGGCTTTTGGCGCACCCAGTGGTGGCCGACACGGGTGGCATGGCCCTGGTGGGGCAGAGCATCGTCCTCGAACGCGGCCAACGCGTGAATGGCGATGTGGCTCTTTTGGCTGGCAGCATCGAGATTATGTCAGAAGTGGTCGTCAGGGGAGATCTGGCCGTGATCGGTGGGTCTGCCCATGTCGATGGCATCATCGAGGGCGATGCCGTCGTCCTGGGTGGCAACATGGTGTTGGGTCCTAACGCCTGGATCAAGGGAGACGTGGTGGCGCTGGGATCCCTTACGCGCGATCCCGGCGCGCGCATCGATGGCAACGTTGTGGCAGGTGCAGAGCGCAGCGCCCAGGCCCAGTTGCGCGAGGTACGGCAGAGTCTCGAGGAACAGATCAATGTGCCCGGTGTCTCCGTGCCGCGAGCCACTGTGCCGGATCCCGTCAGCGCGCGCATGTTGAGTCAGTTGCGCTGGATGGCCGGCGTACTGGGGCTCATCCTGCTCGCCGCCATCGCGATCTCTTTGCTACCTGAGGCAATTCCCCACGTCTCTAGGGTAATGGAACGCACGGTGCTGCTAAGTACAGCTATAGGGCTCCTGACGCTCGTGGCGATAGGGCTGCTCATCCCTCTGCTGACCATCATCATTGTCGGGATCCCGGTAATGTTGGTGATGGTAGTTGGTCTGCTGTTGGCCGGCCTGTGCGGGTGGGTGGCAGCGGCACTTTCCATAGGGCGCAAGCTCCTAGGTCTGTTGAACAAGCCGTCTTCCAGTGGCGTCCTGAATGCGGCCGTGGGCGTCGTGGCACTGGCGCTGGTTGGCCGCGTTCCCTGTCTGGGCGCGCTCTTTACGTTTGCCGTGCTTTGCTGGGGCTTGGGGGCTATCGTGCTTACTCGCTTTGGCACAAGCCAGGAGCTTATCTGGGCTCCCTTTGAGCCAATGGCTTCTCGTTCAATGACAAAGTCGAGCGTTGTAGACCCATCGTCCAGCGCTTGGAAGGGACAAGCGCCCGATGAACCGCGCTCGCGTGGCGGCGAGTCGGACGACGCAGGCACAAAAAAGCTAAGCCCAGGAGCGCATTGATGAGACGGCCCGCCTGACAAAGAAACGGGTGCGGAGGCAACCTCTGCGCCCGTTTCTGTTGTTCTCAAATCGGAACAGAACGATGAGTGTTTGGTATGGCAGGCGTTACGACCCCCGTGCTAAGAGTCCCTTTCCTCCCTGCGGCGGGCCCGCGCCTGGGCGCGGCGCCTCTCCTGTACGCGGCGCCAGACAAAGATACCGATGGTCAGCGCCGTCAGGACATAGATGATGGCTCTCATGCCAGGCAGGTTCACAAAGCTGCCACCGCCCATCGCGGCATGGACGGTACCCATGAAAAAGGCGACATAAGTGAGAAAGTGGACGATCAGCCAACCGTCTCGAAACTGCCGGCGAACCAGAGCAGCGGCAGCGGAGATGAGTAGCAGGTACCAGGCAGGTCGGCCTGCAAAGAGCCAAAAACTGTGCCACGAACTCAGATCGGGGATGAATACCGCCAAGGTGCCTGCGGCGAGAGCGATCAGCAGCCCGTGGGCTGTCAGAAGCAAGAGCCCGGCGACTGAGAGCCAATGGTGCAGGGTAACAAAGGGGCGTCCGAACCGGCGTACCAGGGGCTGCATATAGGCAGACGAAACGATCGAGAAGAACACAAAGAGATAACCGGTCAAGGCGGTCGCCCGCGAGGCCTGCATGGTGGCGGTCGGCGATGGCCGCGCAAAAAGCACGATCGCCGTTATGACGGCTGTGATCAACAACAGCAGTAGGAACCAGGGAAGGATCGGTTTCTTCTCTCGCGACATGGATGTCTCGCTTTCTCGTTGCGCAAAATGACGGTTGTTCTGCTCGAGCCCGAGGGGGGCCGCCCCCAAGAGTTGGTTGGGCCAGAACGGCGGGCAATCTCGGATCGGATCGCCCACGGTTCGTTTCAGGCGTCGCTCAGCGGGATCTTCTTCCAGCATAGTTTCCCTCGCGCCGCCAGATGTCCAGCATCAGATCGTAGCGCGCCAAGGGCATGCCGGTATAGATGCAGTTACTGGTCGAAAAGATGTATCCTCCGCCGGGCATCCCCTCGGCCAGAGCGCGCCGCACGTCGGCCACGACCTCGTCGTCGGTGCCTGTGCTGAGCAACCCGCAGTTGACATTGCCGATCAGCGCCACCCGGTCGCCCACGCGGCGCTTGACATCGGCCAGGTCCACGCCCGCCTGGGGATCCAGCGAGTGCAGGGCGTGGGGCCCGGCATTCACCAGATCGTCCAGGATGGGCATGATGTTGCCATCGGTATGCTTGATGACATAGTAGCCCATCTCGCGCTGCCCGGCGACGAGCTGCTTGAGATAGGGCGCCACCACCTGGCCGAACATGCGCGGGTTGAGAAAAGGCCCCGTATTGAGGCAATAATCAGCGCAAAGTGCCAGGCCGTCAAGCCCGCCGTGAGCCAGTAGCACCTCGCAGCGGGCCAGCATGGCATCGACGCGGCGCTGCGCCTCGTCCTGGGCGCGTCGCACGTCCTCATAAAGCCAGGCACACCAGCTTTCCATCTCCTCGCCGTTGGGGATCGAGTAGGTGGCATCGCCATGCATCAGAATAAAGTAACGGTCTCCGCTGCGATCTCGGATCAGGTCGATCAGGCGCAGCGTTTCGTCGATGGTGTTGGGGTTGGGATGGATAAAGATCGCGTCGTGCTCATAGCGCGTCGCCGTCTCCAGGTAGATGTCCGCCATCTCGCTACGATGCAGGGCGCGTTCACTGTCCGACATCTGGTCCCACTGGAGATAGGCCCGCTGGGACGGATGTACCTTACCAAAGGCCTCCATGGTGAGAAAGAACACCAGCTCAAAGTGGGGCACCCGCCCCTCTACGGGGCGGCGCTCCAGCGCAGCGATAAAGCGCTCGCGAGGCGTCATGTCTGACATTGTCGGCAGACCTCGCATCTACTAGCCGACATCGCCCGGTGGCGGCACGTCGTCAGCCTTTGCCTCATCAGGATGCGGCTCCCAGCCATCGGTGAAATAGTCCAGGGCGCGGGGCGGCCCGTCCAGCTCCACGACGATCACGGTGTCCAGCTCGTCAGGTGCGCGGCCGGGCAGCTTTTCCAGGAACAGTCGGTCGTTCTTCTGACGAAAGGCCACCGGCTCGCCGTCGTGCATCATATGCACCGAGCGCACCTGATTCCGGATCCGGGGCACCACCAGCTCTCGGCCAGGCCAGCGCAGCACGTGCACGAATAGCGTGCTGCCCTTGAGGGTGGTCATACCGGTGGAGGTGAAAAAGGGCGAGCGTTGGGTGCCATAGATGGAGCCGCCGTTGGTGCGCAGCCAGGTGCCCACCTCCCGGAGGATCTTTTCCGACTCGCCGGGCACGGTGCCGTCAGCCTTGGGCCCAATATTGAGCAACAGGTTGCCGCCGCCCGAGGCGCAGCGAACCAGGTATTCGATCACCTGCTTGGGCGTCTTCCACTGCTCGTCGGCCTCGTTATAGCCCCAACTTCCATTCAGCGTCATGCAGGCCTCCCAGGGCCTGCCCGGCTCGGAGAACTGTATGTGCTGCTCAGGCGTGTCGAAATCCTCCGGCAGGAGGGAGCGGTTGTTGATAATGACCTGAGGCTGTAGCTCGCGCACCATGGCGTTGAGCTCGCTAGAGCGCCAGGCCTCGGGAGTATAGGGCCACCCACCGTCATACCAGAGGACGTCGATGCGCCCATAGTTGCTGCAAAGCTCGCGCACCTGGGCATGCATGTACTCGACCAGCTCGTTCCAGCCCTCTGGATCCTTCTCTGGGCCGCGGAAATAAGCCGGGTAGCGCCAGTCCAGCAGCGAGTAGTAAAAGCCCACAGGCATGCCGCCCCTGTGGCAGGCCTCGACATAGGAGCGGATCAGGTCGCGCTCGGCGGCCGTCTTGGGCGCGGTGAAATCGGACACCTGGCTATCGAACAGCGAGTAGCCATCGTGATGCCGTGTGGTCATCACCATATAGCGCATGCCGGCCTCTTTGGCCAGCTGCACCCAATCATCCGGCTCGTAACGACGTGGGTTGAACTCGTCAGCAAGGGGCGCATACTCCTCGTGGGGGATATGCTCCTGATGCATCACCCACTCGCCGCGCGCGGGAATGGCGTACACGCCCCAATGAATGAACATGCCGTATTGGGCATCTTGCCACCAGTTTAATCGCTCCGTTGCGTTCATGGCGACCTCCGCAGTGTTATTGTGTGAGACGAAACCTGCATAAATGGTAATGGGGATGGAGCAGCGCGTCAAGGGGCAGACGGCGCCAGGATAGGTGAGGGAGGACCAAAGTCCACCGCCGCATTGGGTTGCACTGTCCGATCGCAGGACGGTTAACCGTGCTTGACTAGCGGCTTGATCACCCGGGAAAGCATGAATCTCAGCGCCTTGGAGCTGTACGCCGTCTGGTTGAAGCTTCCGATGATGTAGGACTCGGTATGCGGATGGTAGAACATAAAGGCCCCTGTAACGCCGACACAGCCCCAGCAGGTGTACTTGGCGGGCATGAGCAACGGAATCCTGATGAACTTCCATATAGCGTAACCGTACCGAATGGTCGGGTAGGAGCGATGGTCGTCGGACAACATAGTCTGCAACGTGTCCTCGCGGATAAGCGCATAGTTGACCAGAGCTTGCATGAACTTGAGATAGTCATCAAGCACGGCAATCACGCCGCCCCCAGCATAATCGATGGCGGGAAAGCCGGGCAGGGTGGAGCCTTCCAAGTCGTCCAGATAGTACTCTGCCAGAGGATAGTCTGACCTGACCGCTGGCTCAGAGTAGCCCTGCATATAGGCGCTGTCCATGCCAAGAGGCTCGAAAATGTGCTGGTGAAGAGACCTGTGGAAAGGCTCCCCGGTGATGCTCTCAACAAGCAAGCCCAGCAGGTAGTAATTTGTGTCTGTATAATGGTGTTTTTTCCCAGGCTCTGCCTTGGGTGTCAGGTTCTCTTTGCCCCATAGAATGGCCTCGCGTGGGGTGATGCGCATCGAGGGGTCCTCCCGCATCCTCTCGAGCAGAGGCCAGAAACAGTCGTCAAGGCCTGACGATTGGTTGAGCAGATGGCGAACCTGGATGTCGCCAGAGTAGTCATGCTCCTTGTACACGTGAAGGCCATTCATCAGCTCTGGATCGAGGAAGATTGATATCCTATCATCAAAGGCTAGCTTGCCCTGTTCGTGCAGGATGCTGATGACTGTGGCCGTGAATAGCTTGCCCACACTAGCTAGATAGACCGGTTGCTGGACGTTGGCAGGCATACTCCCCGTTCGCCCTTCAGGTACGCGCACATCGATATCCCGCTTCTCGGAATGAACCAGCAAGTATGCGTTCTTGACTTGGCTATCCTTGCGAGCCTGCTCTCTGAAAGAGATCTCTATCCTCGACTGCATGGTTGCTCGACCCATTTCGACCTTTCCTCACGTTGGTATCGCCTGGACCATGGGTGACCGACAAAGGGTCTGGCGTATTGTGCATCACCTTACTCGCAGAAGGGTTATGTGCCGATGCCAGGGCAAAAAGCACTCTCATAGAAGCGAATCTAGCAGGGAGGGACTCCGCTGTCAAAGATGCCCGGAGCAAACAGCAGCCCATATTCCACAAGCCCCAGAGCTTCTGGCGCTCTCCCGATATGCCAAAGCCTTGTTCGCTCTGCGTCTACTTTTTGGGTCTGGCGCGTTCCAGAGTATACTTGTCAAGATATGCACGAGCTATCTGTGACCCAGAATATCATCGAAATCGTGAACCGGCATGCCGAGCAGGCGGGCGCGAGCCGCGTGAGCCGCATTCATCTGGTCA
Source organism: Anaerolineae bacterium (assembly GCA_007132185.1). Taxonomy (GTDB): domain Bacteria; phylum Chloroflexota; class Anaerolineae; order UBA1429; family UBA1429; genus UBA1429. The sequence continues at coordinate 13,976 of SLPC01000086.1, forward strand.
TTGGTGAACTCTCCAGCGTTGTGGATGACAGTGTCCAATTCTACTTTGACTACCTGAGCGAAGAGACCCTCTGCGCGGGCGCCGAGCTGGTGTTTCGCAGGGTGGATGTCAAGTTGGTATGTGGCAACTGTGACGAGACCTGGCAGCCGGAAGGGATCGAATGGCGTTGCCCTGCCTGTGGAGAGAGCCAGGCCCGGGTAACCGAAGGTCGCGAGTTTTATGTTGACAGTATCGAGGTGGAGGATCCATGAGCACACGCAGAGTACCAGTCGTCGAGCGCATCATGAAGGCCAACGATGTGCAGGCGATGGAGAACCGCGAGACATTTGACGCCCACGGCATCCATGTGGTCAACATCATGGCATCGCCGGGCGCCGGCAAGACCAGCCTGATTCTGGAGACCGTGCGGCGGCTCAAGGACCAGGTGCGCATGGCGGCTATCGAGGGCGATCTGGCCTCTACGGTGGACACAGACAAGGTGCGCGCCGGAGGCATCCCGGCGGTGCAGATCAACACCGGCGGTGGCTGCCATCTGGACGCCAATCAGGTGGGCCAGTCGCTGGACGACCTGCCACTGGACGAGATCGATCTCATGTTCATTGAGAATGTGGGCAACATGGTATGCCCCGTCGGGTTCTATCTGGGCGAGCACACCCGAGTCGCCATCTCCAGCGTCCCCGAGGGCGACGACAAGCCGCACAAGTACCCCAAGATCTATGCCAACGTCGATGTCCTGGTGATCAACAAGATCGACCTGCTCCCCTACCTGGCTTTTGACATGGAAGCGTTCCAGACATTGGTGCGCGGCCTCAACCCAGAGATACAGATTTTCCCCGTCTCATGCACGACGGGCGAGGGGTTTGACGCGTGGACAAGATGGCTGCTGGCACAGGCCGAAACGAGCTAACCGCGCCCTGCGCCGCACGCCTGATTCGCATCACAGGCGTGGTGCAGGGGGTGGGCTTTCGGCCGCATGTATTTCGGCTGGCCGATCTCTATGGCGCCACGGGCTGGGTGCGCAACACCTCGTCGGGCGTCGAGATTCGGGCCGAAGCGGAGGCCGATGCGCTGGAGGCCTTTACTGTCGCGCTCCGGAGCGAGGCCCCACCCCTGGCCCATATCGAGTCGCTAGCGTACGAAAACGTGCCCTGCACGTCCGTGCCGGGCTCTGAGTCCTCGGCGACATTCGAGATCGTGGCCAGCAAGGCCGAGCCCAGCGCCTATCAGCTCGTCTCGCCCGATGTAGCCACTTGCCCCGATTGCCTGCGCGAGTTGCTGGACCCTGCAGACCGGCGCTATCGCTACCCATTCACCAACTGCACCAATTGCGGGCCCCGTTTCACCATCATCGGGAGCATGCCCTACGACCGGCCCAGCACGACCATGGCCGCCTTTGCCATGTGTCCCGACTGCGAGGCCGAGTACCATGACCCGCGCGACCGCCGCTTCCATGCCCAGCCCAACGCCTGTCCGGTGTGCGGCCCCCAAGTGAGCCTGTTGGACGCCGGGGGGCGCCCCATCGCCCAGCAGGACGATGCCCTGCGCCAAACAGTGGCACTGCTTCGTGAGGGCGCCATCGTGGCACTCAAGGGGTTGGGCGGCTATCAGCTTGCTTGCGACGCCACCGATGCTGCGGCAGTCGAGCGGCTCCGCCAGCGCAAGCACCGGCCCCACAAGGCTTTTGCGGTAATGGTCACCGATCTGGACGTTGCCGAGCGGCATGTGGCGATGAACGCAGCCGAGCGGGAGCTGCTCTCCAGTACGGCGGCGCCCATCGTGCTGCTGCCCGCCCGGGAGGGCATGTCACTCGCCGCAGGCATTGCGCCCGGCATGGCAACAGTAGGCATCATGCTGCCTTATACCCCGCTGCACCATGTGCTGCTGCGCGACGTGGGCCGCCCTCTGGTGATGACCAGCGGTAACCTGAGTGAAGAGCCCATCGCCCAGGACAACGACGAGGCGCTGCGGCGGCTGCAGGGCATCGCCGATTATTTTCTGGTGCACAACCGGGACATCCACTCGCGTTACGATGATAGCGTCTATTTCGTGCCCGCGAGTCCGCTCGCGCCCGCGAGTACCCTCGTGCCACAGCCAGTGCGGCGGGCGCGCGGCTATGCGCCCTTTCCCATTCGGATGCCGGCGGTCACGCGACCACTGCTGGCCGTGGGCCCCGAGCTCAAGGCCACCTTTTGCCTGACCCGCGACGGGTACGCCTTTCTCAGCCAGCACATCGGCGACATGCAGAACGTCGAGACGTTCGACCACTATGCCGAGA
>SLPC01000147.1 GCA_007132185.1 Anaerolineae bacterium
CGTGACCGGCGCATCATGGGCTGTCACCAGGCGCTGAGAGAGCCGTGTGGCAATGTCAAGGCATTCAGAGTCGATGTCCACAAGCCGGACCTCCCACTCGCCTCCTTTGGCAATCAGACTCTCGACAATGCCTCGGGTGAAATAGGTGCTGCCAACTCCGAGCAAGACGATGTTTCTTTTCATGTCTGCAGTGCCTTCCTGCTGCTTGTTTACGGCGTAAAATAGCCCAGTTATCCTGCGCGAAATTGCAGAGCTATGCTCTTTCTGCTAGTCTAGTGACTCTTTGCTTACAATCGACACAATATATTGGCTCGAACTCGAGTGCTCGGGCATGCTCAGTCTGCCAGAGCTCTTGCCATGTCAAGAGTGTACGCTGACATATAGGTAGAGCTACGGTTCATCTTGGCACGCGATTCTCGCCCAACTCTGGGCAGTGGGTGGCCAGTGGCTGCCCAATGACGCCGCCGCGTGTCTGGGTGGTAGCGCGGCCACATCGGTTACCAAGGGCGGCGCACTGTTCCAGTGGCAGGCCTGCTAGCCAGCCCGCAAGAAAACCGGCATCGAAATTGTCGCCCGCACCAATGGTATCCTTTGGCGCAAGAACGGGATCAACCGGAACCGCATGTCGAACACTGCCTTGCCCCACCAGGGCGCCCCGCTCTCCTCGCTTGATGGCCACAACTTGGACTTCATTCAGTAGCAGCGTCAGCGCTTGTTCCACGCCGGAAGCGCGGGTTATGGCGAGGGCTTCCTGTTCGTTGGGCAGGAAGATGTCCGTGCTGGATAATACCTGGGGCAGGTTGCCTCGCCAGCAATCGTCCGGGTCCCAGTTGGTGTCCAGAGACGTCGTGAGACCGAGCGCCTTGGCTCTGCGCATGATGTCGGGTGCCGCGGGCAGCAGGTTGGTCTGCAAATAGTAGCTGCCATAATGTAGATGGCCCCCTTGACCCAGCCACTCATCGGTGATGTCCTCCGGATAGACGGCGTTCAGGCTGCCGGCGTAGGTCAGGATGGCCCGATCGCTATCGTCCCTCACCAACGCCAAGCCGAGACCGGTCTTGAGGGCGGGCTGCGTCTTTACATAGCGGACGTCGACGCCGCTCGATTGCAGGCGCTGCAGGATTACCTGCCCGAATGCGTCGTCTCCCACGCGGCCAAGAATGGCTGTCTCGAGTCCCAGCTTGGCTGCCTGACAGGCAAAGATGCATGTGGAGCCACCCATCTCCAGGAGATAGTCGGGGACCCACTGCTCCACCTGCCCAAACTGTGGCAGAGCATCGCCCAGCGCAACGATCAGGTCTACGCACATGTCGCCGATTGTCAGAACATCGTAGGCTCGTGAGGCCATGATCGATCCTCCTGTCGTGCCTACACGCTAGCGCAATTGCTTCCAGGTCTCGATAAGAACATCCACATTCTGCCAGGTATTGCGGGTGACCTCGGTGATGTTATCGACCGGCGATAGAACAAAGCCAGGCACATCGCGCATAGTCTCAAGGGCACACCCCACAGCCTGGCGCACATTCTCGGCAGAGCCCTCTTCCACAGTGAGGGCCCCGTTGACGCCACCCCAGATCGCGACCTGGCCGCCCAGCTTCTCACGCATGCTGCGGAGAGGCTCGTCGTCGCTCTGCAGCGGATCGGCTCCCAATAGAACATCCACCCCGGCGTTGCGAATCTGATCCAGCATCGGCAGAGCACCGGTAGTCATGATGTAGCCAAAGGCAGTGCCGTAATCGTGGGCGAGTTCAGCCTCTTTGCGCAGTATCGGTAGCAGATAGCGCTCGTATAGCCGCGGCGACCAGAAATCTCCCCCCTCGTACCAACCGCGCCGAATGTACAGATCGACTCCTGCCTCCAGCACCGGGCGCATGCGCGCCTGATTCCAGATAGAGATGATCTCCAGCAGCTCGCTCAGCGTCGCGGGCTGGTCATGGGTCATCAACATGAGGGACTCGAACCCACACAGCCAGGCGGCCATGTCTGCTCCCACGCCCCATCCGCCAGCCAGCATGATATTGTGGGCACGGGCAAAGGCGCATGCCCTGGCGAACTCGGCGTAAAAGGCGGCGATCTCCTCTGGGCGGGGCTCCCTCAGCAGGGTCCTGAGCACGTTCAGATCGCTAGGTTCAGTAATGAGGGGTTTGACCGCGCGTGGGATCTGGTAATCGTCGATAAAAGGCACATAGTTGCCGTGGGGCCAGTCGTCGGTCTTGCGGACGCGGGTCCAGAGCTTGCCTGCCGGGGAACGGTACTCTTTGTGGAGGATCGGGTATGGCTCTTCTGGTACGTTCTCTTCCCACAGTCGCACATCCACCTCGGGCGGCAGTCGCACGGGCAGGCCGCGCAGGTCCGGATGGTTACGCCGTTCGCCGCGCCAGGCGGAGGGCACAAAGACCATGCTGTCCAGCCCCCGGGCGAGCTCTTTTTCCACGACCTCGTAGGCATCGTGGCAGCGTCCGCGCATGGCCGAAAAGCTCATGAACGCACAAGGAGTATAGTCGACCTCCCGCCGCCCGATAGCATTGAGCATTCGTTCTCGGGAACTCATCGGGTGCGGCATGCTCTTTTTCTTGCCTTTCTGAATTTCATCAGCGAGCCTCTTCGCGGACCCACAGATACGCTACGGCGTTGAGTGTGAGAACCATATCAGGGCCCTGATCGCTGGCCACGGCTGATGGTAGGCCCTCCATGGCAAAGCCCATAGACGAGGGCAGGACCTCACTGCGAAAAAGAGGCACGCCATAGTCAAAGCCACAGCCCCCACAGATTTATACAGTACGCACCCAGCGCCTCGTTAGTCTAGAGGCATGGAGCGATCCGTCAAGTAGATTGCCCAGGCACGTGATCGGCACAGGACGTCAGGAGGGACTCGTTTGTGTCCAAGAGCGCCATCACTGTCCTGGGCCTTGTTTCTGTCTTTAGTCATGCATATCGGGTCAGGACATAAAGAAGCCATTGTCGCTGCAAAAGCAGAGAATGGCAGTTGCCCGCCATAGTGCAAAGGGTGAGCGCACAGAGGTCGCTCACTCTGCCCGAATAGGTACCCATGATCAGCCGGCCCTATCCGATGAAACCCTAATGCCGCGTGGCATATCGAATACCTGCCAGGCGTGAGGCGCTGTAGCTGTCTGAATGAGCTAACTAGACTCTGTTGATCGAGTTTCTGTTCAACTATTGACCCCCCGATGCCTGTGGGTTATGCTACCATCAAGAGCGCTACCCGAAAGGATGTCGCTTGTATGATATACCGCGTACCGTATCAAGTGCAAGGAGGCTGTCATGACTATGGACAGGAAACCGTTGGACGAACTGGGTCATTTTCCCCTGTTGCAGGCGATCTTTGGGCGACGGGCTCGTCGCTTTGGGTTGGGTATGGTGATTCCTTCGGGGCCGCTGGCTTTTACGTCGAACTCCAAGCCCGTCCCTCTCTCCGAGTTGGAGCAGGCATTGCTCGTTGCTGCGGGTACCGGCGTAACGGGCTGGAACTTTGGCGTGCCCTACTCGCCCGGCAGGCCCGAGGAGCACGGTCATTTCACCGTGCGGTATACTGGGCGCACGGCGCCAACTGCCGCCGGTATCGGGTCCCCTGTGCTGCTCTACACCGATGATAGCGGGATCTATCTCACCAACACGCGCGATGTGCAGCCCGAGGAGATGCTTGCGTACAAGGGGCATGCTCACGAGGCCGAGCGCATCATGACCGTATGCCAGGAGTACACGACGCAGATCGCTGATGCGCGGCTCGATATTCCCGCCACGCCGCCCCATATGCTGGAGCCCAACCTCTGGATGGTCAACACCCCCGGTTCGACCCTCTTTATGCCCGTGACCGATCTGAGTGAGGAGATGATGGGCCTCCTGGGCATCGCGGTGGGGCATGGGTACATGACTGTCGATCCCGAGACCGGGAAACCGGCCGGAAACCTGGCGCCCTTTGTGCGCTCGGGCTTGCTGGACGAGTCCAAGCCCTTTCCCTTGCCGAACCTCGAACAGCTCGCCTACGAGGGCGCTGTGGCTGCGCTCTCCTTTATGGCCCATAATATCGTGTTGACTCTGCAGGCCATGGGGCTGGGCGGTCTCTTTTTCGCGGGCATGAACCGGTTTAGCGTCATGGGCGCTCTGGCTGATGACGGGATTCGCGGCCTGGGCTTTCGCTTTATGCGCGACGGGCGCTGGCCTGCGCCCAATCCCGTGGGCCTTGACGGCCACTATGAGGCCCTCTGCCCACCTTACCATGACAATATGCGCGAGGCGGTGGAGGCCTTTGTAGCGCAGAAATTCGGCCGCGGTGGCGCCTATGATCCCGATACACCAGGCCCCTGGCAGGACAGCGCTCGCGTCAAGGGGAGCGTCACGCCCTATAGCGAGGAATTCGTGGCTTGTATGGCCGAGACCATGCAGTATATCCATGACAAGCATGGCAAGGTCCCCGGCACGGTGCCGACCATGCTCATCTCTGGCTATGTGCAGGCGCACCATCTGGACCCGGAGTTCTATGATGCCCATTACAAGCC
>SLPC01000202.1 GCA_007132185.1 Anaerolineae bacterium
TACATCCCCGTGCAGCCATTCCAGTCGTTGCGGGACGAGATCACAGTGGACGAGCTGCGCCAGCGCTGGACCGGCGAGGCCGAGGGCGGCCTGCTCCTGTCGGAGGAGGCCGCGGCGCTGATCACGGAGGTGTGGGGTCCCGGTGAGGCCCAGCGCGTGGCGGAGGACGAGTTGTTGCCGGCATTGCAGGCCGACGAGAACGCTGTAGGGCTACTGGCCTTTGACTCCCTGGCACCCACCTTCAAGGCGCTCAAGCCCGACGGTATCAACCTGCTCGACCGCCATCTGGAGATCGAGTCGTATCCCTTGGCCCTAGGCCTCTGGCTGGAGGGCGATGGCGTCGCGGAGGTCGGTCCCCTGCTGGCCGCTCCCTGGGAGGGTTGGGCTAACCGCGACCCGGAACGAATGACCGAGCTGATCATGACGGGCGTGACGGCCATGTGCCGCCTGACCGCCGACCGCATGGAACGTCATGGCGTGCTCTATCCCGCCCTGGTAGTCTCAGATGTACTGCGCGCCGCCGATATTACCCACGTCAGCAACGAGGTGCCGTTCATCAAGGACTGCCCGGTGAACATCGCACGCGGCAACCTCACCTTTTGCAGCGATTATCCCTACTGGGAGGCGCTGGAGGCCATCGGCACTGACATCGTGGGCCTCTCGGGCAACCATGTCAACGACTATGGCTATGACGGCGCCCGCGAGTCCATCGCCTTTTACCGGGATCGTGGCATCAGGATCTATGGCGGCGGGCTGAATGAGGAAGAGGCCTGTGCGCCGCTCATCATGGAGCACAACGGTAATCGTATCGCGTTCCTCGCCACCCTGGCCTTTCAGCCCTGGTACGCCTGGGCCACGGAGGACCAACCCGGCGCCTGCTATTTCTACAATAACAAGGACCGGCTCATGGCCAAGATCGCCGACCTCAAGGCCAGCCCTGATGTGGACCTGGTCTCGATCGAGCTCCAGTATTTTGAGACCTATCACCCCTACCCCACGGCGCAGCAGGTCGAAGAGTTTCGCGAGTTATACGAGGCGGGCGCCGACATTGTCAGCGGCGTCCAGAGCCATGTGCCCCAATCCTGGGAGCCGTACGATGCCACGTCGCCCCACGGGCCAGGCATCATCGTCTATGGCCTCGGCAACTTTTTCTTTGACCAGATGTGGAGCTGGCAGACGCGCACCGGCCTGATTGCGCGCCACACCATCTATGATGGACGCCTCCTGCATAGCGAGATGCTCACAACAGTCCTAGAGGACTATGCCCAGCCCCGTTGGGCCACCCCCGAGGAGCGGCGTGGCATCCTCAAGAGCGTCCATGATGCGGCCCCACCCTTGCCCACCAGCCCTCGGACCTCTCCTGCCGAGCAGGCCGCCCCCGTTGTTGGGCTGGCGCTACAGCGTTGGCTGGATGGCAATCGGGAAGCTGCCGGCCACTTTGGCCTGAGGGAATGGACCGACGCATCCTTTGACCCGGCCCCCCTGGGTGCCACGGTGCAACGAGCAGAGTGGACCATCGAAGGCGCCGAGGGGAGCCCCCAGCAGGTAAAGGTCCGGGTGCGCCTCGAGGATCTGTCTACCCTTTACGAGGGCAGCGAGCATGCCATCGACGGCCCCCGGCGGATGGAGGTCACCGTGGCGCGGACCTATGCCGGCTGGCAGATTCGGGGGCTGCGACCGGCCCCGTAGGCCGCGCCAAAAGGCCATATCGTGCTTGCCTGGGGCCGTTGCAAGGTCGTCTGCAGGCACCGGCTCCAAATCGGACGATCTCGTCTTCGATTGGCAGGCTGCACGGCGCGCAATCGCTTACCGACTGCCTCGAGACGGGCTTTTTGACCAATAAACAGCAGAATACCCTCTCCGCGGTATGCAGACTTTTGCAACTTGGGCATTGTCATAATTGGTGGTATACTATGCAAGACGTCTGCTCGTGCACACTGCTCAGATGGCAGCGGCTATGCCCTGCCAGACGTGCACAGAATACGACGAATCCAGCTAGGAGGACGTGACAAAGGCCCCAGCATGTACCTGGGTCCAGGCTTCTGGGCCATGCGTGATTGGGAACAACCATCAACTCTGTTGTCATGTCAGGAGTAGCGCCCCAACGGGGCCGCCTTCTGACAGATGAGGCCTCTCCGCTGATCAGCCGCTCGCCAGGAGGCACGGCCGCTCGGTGGAGGATCTGACAGCCCCATGGACGGGGCCCGCCTTATCATTCCTCTTGCTTGGTTCCACATCCAGACTCTGCATCGCAGCCACAGTCGGATGCTCGGAATGGCCAGATCATATTGCGACACCCGCGATAGCGATCCGGCCCCAACGGGTGTCACCGGGCTGACGTCAGCAGAACACAGGCAACATCAACAGGAGGAAGACCAGAACATGACACAGGTTACACGAGAAAGCGGCGAGCCATTTGAGGTTCTCATGCGCCGCTTCAAGAAGGCAGTACAGCAGGATCGCGTGCTAACAGAGATTCGCAAGCGACGCTACTATGAGAAGCCTTCCCAAGAACGCAAGCGTCAGGCGGCCCGCAAGTTGCGCAAGAGCCGCAAGACAACCCAAAAAGACCAATCACGTCTATACTAGACCGGCTGCTATATTCACCTACATGTAGGAGGGAAGGCAATTTGGGGCGCAAAGTAAATCCGATTGGGCTACGATTGGGAATCATCCGTGACTGGGACTCGAAATGGTTTGCTGAAGGGCGTACCTATTCCGAGTTGCTGCAACAGGATACGCAGATCAGGGAGCTCATTGATGAGCGCCTGCCCCGATCGGGCATATCACGCATCACCATTCAGCGGCTGCCAGGCCGCCTGATCATCGGCATACACACAGCCAAACCGGGGGTTGTGATCGGCCGTCGTGGCGCAACGATCAACGCGCTCAAGGCCGAACTCGAGGCCCTGACCGGTGTCGAGAGCAGCAATCTGCGATTGGACGTTACCGAGGTCGAGAACCCGGACACAAATGCCCAGGTGATCGCCGAGAATGTCGCCGAACAGTTGGAGAGACGTATTTCGCAGAAGCGCGCCATGCGCAGGGCCATGCAGGTGGCCATGCGTTCCGGCGCCGAGGGTATCAAGATTGCATGCTCGGGGCGTCTGATGGGCTCCGAGATGGGACGTCGAGAGTGGATGATGGAAGGCCGCGTGCCATTGCACACACTGCGCGCCAACATCGATTACGCTCATGAAGAAGCGGCCACCAATTTCGGGCGCATCGGCGTCAAAGTTTGGGTCAACCACGGTGAGGTGCTTCCCGAAGCTGCTGAGGGTGAGACAGCGCCTGCCGCCTAGATCGTGATGCTTTGGCATCACGATTTTGCATAATACCCACGTATGGTCTCTTTCAAGAGACCAGGGGAGACGAATGGATCCCTTATTATTGTGGGTGAAAGGAGGACAAGTATGTATTCCGTTGGCAGCAAGATCGTACACCCCTTTTATGGCGCAGGCACCATCGTCAGAATCCAGGAAAAGAGCCTGGGCGATATGACCAATCAATATTACGTCATTGATACCGTCCCTGGGCCTCGCGAATTGCGCGTTATGGTCCCCATCAAGAACGCTGCTGAGATTGGCCTGCGAGAGGTGGGCGATGCCGAATCGCTCCGTGCTTTGCTAGCATCGGCGGCTCAGCCGCCTGAAGAACGGGATGTGGTTCATGACTTTCGCAAGCGCCGGAGTCTGATAACGGAAAGTCTCAAATCCGGCTCCTTTTCCCAAGTAGTGGAAGCTGTGCGTATGCTCCATTTCATGAGTACGGAACGAACTCTGTCCATGACGGATCGCGCCCTGCTCGATCAGGGCAAAGAGATACTGGCCAGTGAGTTGGCCCTCTCAGCGGGAGCTGATCTGCAACAGGCCATGATCTGGATTGAGGCAGACCTGGGGAGTATGGAGCCCAGAGAAGTCTAGAGTTGATCGTGTAGCAAGCGGGCGAGATGGTTGGTGAGCTAGTCCTCACTGCTCGTCTCGCCCAAGACAAAAGGGGGAAAATGATGGATTCTGGCAATGGTGTTACCTGGAGGCAGGAGACCTGGCTGCGCACAACTGATGGCCTTCGACGACCGATGACCCGAGAAACCATTAGCCAGCAGGAATACGACAAGCAGAGACGCCAAGAGGTCGTCTATACCGTCTACGAGTGGACCCAATGCACCTATAGCGATGGCCAGGGTGGCCGAGGGAACTGGCGTCGCACCTGACAGAATCCCCGCCAATTAAAAGCCGCCTATCACCTCTTTTGACAGGCCGCCCGCACTCTTCAAATCATCCAACCTGCCCGAGGAATCTTGTGCGTCCGTATCCAGGCACCTAGGCACAGGTCACATGATGTGGCGCATAGCGCCCTCTCGACCCATATGGACCGCAAATAGTTGGGGCCGTTGACCTCTGTGCAGATTGCCTTATAATGGCTCCATCGAGTCGGTGGCCCGGCTCGCCACCAGAACGCAGGAGAGTACACGTATGTGGCATGGCGTTTGTGGTGCGGAGAGCGGCGAGCCTGATCCGCTTTTGGGTGGACGCCTTGACGACATTACAGGAGCACAGGAGCGTTTAGCGACGGGGATCACCCCGTCGCTAAACTTGTTCTGACGCAGAATCACACGAGACAGCGAGGAGTCGAACCGATCATGAGCATTCCCAAGACGATGCGGGCCGTGCGCGTCCACGGCATTGAGGACTATCGCCTCGAAGAGATTGCAGTGCCCGAGATTGGGCCGGGCGAGGTGTTGGTACGCGTGCTGGCCTCGGGCGTCTGTGCCAGCGATGTCAAGTCCTATCATGGGGCACGGGTCTGGGGCTCGGACGAGATCGAGCCATATCTCATTGCTCCCGTCACCCCCGGGCACGAGTTTGTGGGCGAGGTGGTGGCCCTGGGAGATGGGGCTGCTGAAAAGTATGGCCTGGAGATAGGCGATCATGCAGTGTCGGAGCAGATCGTCCCCTGCTGGCAGTGCCGCTTTTGCAGACGTGGCCAGTATTGGATGTGTCAGCGACACGACATCTATGGGTTCATCAAAGACCGGGCCGAAGGCTCCTGGGCCGAGTATATGCGGTTTCCGGCGGGCGCCATCAACCATCCCGTACCCAAGGAACTGCCCGACTCGCAGGCTGCCCTCATCGAGCCCATGGCCTGCGCTATTCACGCCGTCGAGCGCGGCGAGATCGAGCTGGGCGACGTGGTCGTCATCGCCGGCATGGGTCCCATCGGCCTGGGCATGGTGAGCGTCGCGCGCCTCAAGAGCCCCGGACTGCTCATCGCCCTGGACCTGTTGCCGCACCGGCTCGAGCTAGCCCGTCAGTTCGGCGCTGATCTGGCCATTGATGTAAGCCAGGGGACGGCCGTGCAGCAGGTATTGGACCTCACCGAAGGGTATGGCTGCGATGTCTATATTGAAGCCACTGGCGCAGGGCCGGCCGTGGGCCAGGGCCTGCAGATGATCCGTCGCCTGGGGACCTTTGTCGAGTTTAGCGTGCATGCCGGGCCGGTGGCCGTGGATTGGTCCATCATCGGTGACCAAAAGGAGCTCAACATACACGGCTCGCACCTGGGGCCCTATAGCTATCCCCTGGCGATCCAATATCTGCTGGATGGGCGTATCAACGGGCAGGCGCTGGTCAGCCACGAGTTGCCGCTGGAGCGCTATGAGGAAGGCATCGAGATCGCCCACCAGGGCAGCGAATCGATCAAGGTCGTACTGACCCCCTGACGGCACAATAGGCGCGATACAACACATAGCACGCTGGAAAGAGCCCTCTTGTCCAGCGTGCCGTTTTTGTGGCCTGGCTAGGCCTGCCTCTTGTTGTGATCGACGCCGGCGCCCAAGATCAGGCCCAGGGCCGTGCCGATGAGACCAATCAGGATATACAGCGGCTCGCCTGTGCTCATGTAGATGATCATCCCAAAGGCAAAGCCAATGGCGCTTCCCAGAATTAGTCCCAGCCCTGCGTAGGTTAGATTGGGCTTGTCCATGCAGTTCCATCCCCCGTCAATCGTGTACCCTGGCGCGATACTATCCTATGTAACACGGCGACCAAGTGCATTGAGCTACGCCGCAACTGGTACGCAAGAGCCCCAAAAGAGGTTGCTCGGCATTAGATCCTGAGATCGCCAGCGCTGGCGGACGCGCAGACAAAGCAGTACAATAGAAACGATAGAAGTTAGTCTGAAAGGGAGGACAGCATGGACACTCTGCAAGCGATCCGAGAGCGGCGCAGCATCCGCACCTATAAGAGCGAACCCATACCTGCCGAACACCTGGAACAGATCCTGGAGGCTGGTCGCCAGGCTCCTTCGGCGGCCAACCGCCAGCCCTGGCATTTCGTCATCATAGGCGATCCGGCACAAAAGCAGCGGGTGGCAGAGGCCTGCCACAACCAGATGTGGATGGCTGATGCCGCCTACATCGTGGTCGCCATTGGGCTGCCCGAGGTGAGCAACAAGTGGTACAAGGTAGACGTGGCCATCGCTGTGGAGAACATGGTGCTGGCGGCCAAGGGCCTGGGCTATGGCACCTGCTGGATCGGGGCCTTTTCGCCCGAGGATTTGGCTGAACTTATCGAGCTGCCTGAGGGTGCCGAGATCGTGGCCTGCACGCCCCTTGGCGTGCCCGAGATCGAGTCGCCTCCTCGCCAGCGCAAGAGCTGGAACGAGGTCTTTTCACTGGACCGGTACGGCACCCCCGTGGATCTATAGGAGGCGAGAGCCGTCTGCGCCAGGCTCGATCTCTAGCCAGGCGGCGCCATCGCTGGGTGGCGCCGCCTGGCATCCGACTCCCCCGACTTGTCGGGACGCACCATGGTCGACGCATTCAGCCCCTGCCATGGTGCGTCCCGATTCTACGCTTAGGCTCTCTCCATCCAAGGTACAGGTAGCCGGCTCTCCTTTCGTGTGATGCCACAGCCCCGCCATTGGGTTATCCTACTTGCATAGGCGGGAACTATTTGGGCCGCAATAGCGTCATAAAGATAGCCTCATGAAGGCAGGACTGCATATGGCGCCTATTGCCATGCAGATCGGTGCTTTACTTCCTTGACCAGATCAGGTCGCTGCATGGGGCACAACATGCACCGTCAAAAGTGTGCTATGCTATCGGTAGAGAAACCGGGCGACAGCCCCGTTGGGTGAGGGTACTCGAATGAACATGCGCAAGATCATGTGGTCGTTATTGGGCTCGGGGCTGGCACTGGTGCTGATCGGCCTGGGCGTCTGGGCCTCTGGCGGGCTTTTGACGGACGCCCGCCCTGAGCCAACGCCAACGTCTGTGCCCGCCACCATTACGCCAATCCACACGCCGGCCATAGAGCCGCAAGAGGTCCTTCTGGACTGGCAGCGTAAAAGCGGCCCAGACGGCGCTTGCGATCGGCTGGTGATCGATCATCAAAACCAGGTCTCGTACGGTCTCTGCGATCACGCCCTGGAACAGGGCGCCCTGACGCCTGAGGAGTTGGCCCGACTCTTGCTATATGTGGGCCGTCACACGCCTTTTGAGTATGTCTCTGACACCAATCCAGGCGCCGCCAATAATGTGCGCACGAGCCTGGTCTGGAACGGAAGCGGCGAACGTCTGGCCTCTCTGGCGGAACGTGCCACCATGGCCGCCTGGGCCGAAGACGTCTATGCTCGCCTCTTGCGTGAGGCGACTCGCCAAGAGATCGTGGCACAAGCCCGGCAGGCCCTTGCCCAGAAACTCAACACCTCAACCGATGCCATCCTGATCGATCTGGTCGAGCCGGTGACTTGGCCCGATGTCTGCTTGGGGCTCCCCGCCGAGGCGGCCTGCGCCCCCCTGGCCACCGAAGGCTATCGCATTCTGCTGCGGGTCGGGCCATCCGTATACGAGTACCGTGCCAGCCTGACAGGGCAACTCCGTGATGCCGAGTCCGGGGACGTGCTGCCCCCGGCCACCCCACTGCCGCCAGATCAGCCTGCCACACCGCCGCCCGCCACAACGACGCCATCACCGATCCCTGCCACACCGGAGCCAACCGCTGAGCCCACGGCCGTGCCAACGGCAACGCCTGCTCCGGGCACGACGCCAATGCCTCTGCCCACAGACGACTGGCGCGCCCAATACTATCGCAATCATGAGCTTCAGCACCCACCTGCGCTCGTCCGCCAAGACCAGGCTATAGACTTTGATTGGGGCTATGGCTCCCCTGCGTCCACGCTGCCCAGCGACTATTTCTCGGTGCGCTGGTCGCGCCGGGTGCATTTCAACGAGGGCCACTATCGCTTTCGCGTGCATGCCGATGACGGCGTGCGCATGTGGATCGACGGTGTGCTGGTGCTGGACCGCTGGCATGGCGGCGACACCGAGGATCTCTTTGAGCGCTGGATGCCCGGCGGACACCATGACGTCATCGTCGAGTACTTTGAGCTAGAGGGCATCGCCCGCATCCATGTCTCATGGGAGCGGACCAACCAGAACCCGGCGCCAACGCCCACGGCCACGCCCACCCCGGCCATCAGCGCGTGGCACGGCGCCTACTTTGACAATCCGGACCTGGCCGGTGAGCCCAAACTGGTGCGCAACGATGTCAATATCGACTTTGACTGGGGCACCAACCCCCCCGCGCCGGGCCTGCCTGCCGAGCGCTTTAGCGTGCGCTGGACCCGCGATCTGCTCATGCCCGAGGGCCCCTACCGCTATGTGGCCCAGGTGGACGACGGGGTGCGCCTGTGGGTCAACGAGCACCTGTTGATCGATGCCTGGAACAACCAGGGGCTGGGCAGCTTTGAGGGCCACATCTGGCTTCCCTCGGGGACCCATTCCATCCGCATGGAGTACCGCGAGATAACGGGCAACGCTGTGGCGTCGCTAACCCACGGCCGCATCACCAGCTTTGCGGGATGGCGCGGCGAGTACTATGCCAATCGCGATCTGGCCGGAGCGCCTCGCATGATGCGCGATGACGCCGAGATCTCCTTCGATTGGGGCCAGGGCGCACCGGCGCCCAACATGCCTGCCGACAACTTTGGCGTGCGCTGGACGCGCCAGGTGACGCTGCCTGCGGGCACCTACCTGTTCTCGGCCTATGCCGATGATGGCGTGCGCTATTATGTCAATGGACAACGGATCATCGATGCCTGGCGCGATTCCTCGGGCGAGCTGCACCAGGCACAGCTCACACTGCCTGGCGGCGTGCACACGCTCCAAGTCGAGTACTATGAGCACACGGGCAGGGCCACCATCAGCGCGGGCTGGAGCGCTGTGGCAACGCCAACGCCCACCGCGACGGCTACAGCTACACCTTTGCCCACGGCGACCGCGACGCCAACCATGACGCCTACATATATCCCGACGCTCCCGTCGGAGCCTACGGCTACACCCACACCGACGCCGACCCATACACCGCTGCCCCCATCAGAGGAGACGCTCACGCCGACGCCGCTCCCTACGGAGACACCGACGCCTACAGCATCGCCCACGTTCACACCGACGCCTGGATCCGAGGTGCCCGCCACACCTACGGCGACGCCAACCGTGATGGCGACGCCGACCGAGACCGCCACGCCTACAGCGACGCCTACAGCGACCCCGACGGCGACCCCGACCGGGACATTGACGGCCACACCGACGGCGACCGTGACCGCGACGGCAACGCCGATCGGCACGCCGCCAGCGGACCTGGACGTCTGGAAGGTATCGTACTTTGCCAACAGCAGCCTGCGCGGCACACCGGTATATACCGAGGTGCTCACCACAACGGGCGTCATTGACGTGGACTGGGGCCTGGAGCCCCCGCCCGCGGCAGCGGATCTCTTGCCTGACACCTACAGCGTGCGCTGGAGCACGACCCAGGCATTCGAGAGAGGCTCCTATGAAATCTCGCTCAGCGCCCAGGGCCGCGTACGCCTGTACGTCGCGGGGCGACGGCTGATCAACCGCTGGAACCCCACGCTGCATGAGGAAGAGCTCATCGTGCCGCTGCGGGCGGGCCTGCACCAGATCATCGTCGAGTATGCGCCGGGCGAAGAGCCGGCCTGGCTGACCTATAGCATCGAGCAGGACGAGCCCGTTCCGGCACCCCTCCGCCCGACGCTGCTCCCCATACCAGGCCTGACATGGCGGAGCAACGGTCGCCCATTCTAGTGATGCCGGGCGCGATTTTGACAGCATCACCTGCGTGGTGTAAACTGGCGACAATGTGCGAAAAGAAGGTACCCATGGCAACCCAGTCTGACGGTCAACTCAGGAGGAGCCGCAGGTTCTAGCCGGACACCCGGTCTGGATGGTTTTGCCTGGGCTCCTGGATCATACATGAGATCAAAGCCAGCTCTCCGGACGGGGGCTGGCTTTTTCATTGTGTCGGGTGCGCAATTGGATTATGATGTGGGCTGATTGTGACTGTCGGAGGTAGAGTCAATGGTCAAGGTCGGTATTTTGGGGGCAGCGGGCTATACCGGATTCGAGTTGCTCAGCATCTTTGAACGGCACAGCGAGGTCGAGGTGACCTTTGCCACCTCGGGGACCTATGCCGGCCAACGCTACTCGGATGTCTATCCCTGTCCCTACGACATTACCCTGATCGCGCCTAAAGAGGCGCCTCTGGGCGATGTAGATGTCGCGTTCCTGTGCACGCCCCACGGTGCCTCGGCGCGTCTCGCCCAGCAGGCACTGGCCGCCGGCGCCCGCTGCGTCGATCTCTCCGCAGACTTTCGCCTGCGCGATCTGGCGACCTACCAGGAGTGGTATGCAGCCCATCCCGTTCCCGAGCTGATCCCCCAGGCCGTATATGGCCTGACCGAGATCTATCGCGACCAGATCGCCGGGGCCGACCTGATCGCCAACCCGGGCTGCTATCCCACCGGCCCTCTGCTGGCGCTGCATCCCCTGCTCAAGGCTGGCGCTGTGCAAGGCGAGCGCATCATCATCGACGCCAAGTCGGGGGTGTCCGGCGCGGGGGCCAAGCCCACGACCACGACCCACTTTTGCAGCGTGCACGACAATTTCAGCGCCTACAAGCCCGGCCACACCCACCGCCACGCCCCCGAGATCGAGCAGGAGCTGACGGCCTATGCGGGGCAGCCCTGGCGCGTGGTCTTTACACCGCACCTGTTGCCCGTATCGCGCGGCATCCTGTCCACCATCTATGTCAGCCTGGACCCGGCGTGGGAGCAGGCCCAGGTGCTTGATGCATGGCATAACGCTTATGATGCCGAGCCCTTTGTCCACGTCCTGCCCGAGGGGCAACTGGCCACGCTGGCGCATAGCGTCAACACCAACCGCTGCGTGCTGTCGCTGGCGCCGGCGGGCGCGCCCGGCGAGTGGATCATCGTCACCTCGCTGGACAACCTGGTCAAGGGGGCGGCGGGGGCCGCGGCACAGAATATGAACGTCATGTTTGGCCTGGACGAGACCCTGGGGCTGGTCAGCTAGACGGAGGAAAGCTATGAACGAGACGCCCGGACTGATCAAGATCGGCGGGGCCGAGCTCGAGAATGGTCCCATACTGGATACGTTGGTAGAGGCGTTGGTGCCTCTGTTGCAGCAGAGACCCATGGTCATCGTCCATGGCGGGGGCTCGGATATCGCGCGCCTGCAAGAGCGCCTGGGGCTCGAGCCCTGCTTTGTCGATGGGCTGCGCGTCACCGATGACGCCTGCATGGATGTGGCCGAGATGGTGCTATCTGGCTCGGTGAACAAGCGGCTCACGGCGCGCCTGGTACAGCGCGGCGTGCGCGCCATCGGTCTCAGCGGCGTGGACGGCGGCCTGTTGCGCGCCAAGAAGCTGGCCCACCCCAAGGGCGACCTGGGCCGCGTGGGCGAGATTACGGCGGTGGACGCCGCCTGCCTTCGAGATCTGATCGCCCACGGGTTTACGCCCGTCATTTCGCCCATCTCCCTGGGCGAGGACGGTTGCCCGTTCAACGTGAACGCCGATCATGCGGCCCTGGCCATCGCCTCGGCCCTCAAGGCCCCCGAGATGATCTTTTTGACCAACGTCCCCGGCGTGCTGGACAATGGAGCCCTGTTGCCCGAGCTATCGGCCCAGCAGGCAATGCGGATGATCGACACCGGCGTCATCTTTGGCGGTATGATCCCCAAGGTGCAGTCGGCCTTGGCCGCCATCGAGGTGGGCGTGGGGGCGGCATGCATTACTGATCTGGCGGGCCTGGCAGCCCGCAGCGGCACCTGGCTATCCGGACAGCCAGCATACTCATCACACTGAGGAGAAGGCAACATGCTAGACGCGGACAAGATCAAGGCCCTGGAAGCCGAGTATGTACTGCATACCTACAACCGGCCGCCCTATGTGCTGGAGCGTGGAGAGGGGGTCTGGCTGTACGATACCGAGGGCAAGGCCTATCTCGATTTCGTGAGCGGCATCGCGGTCAATGCCCTGGGCCACTCGCACCCCGCCGTGGTGCAGGCCATCGCCGAGCAGGCCGCGCGTCTGGATCATGTGTCCAACCTGTACCACACGGCACCGCAGGCCCAACTGGCCCAGATGCTGGTGCAGAATAGCTTTGCCGACAAGGTTTTCTACTGCAACTCGGGGGCCGAATCGGTAGAGGCCGCCATCAAGTTTGCCCGCAAGTGGGGCCGAACCCACCACGGCAATGCCAAGACCGATTTCATCACCCTGAGCGGCGCCTTTCACGGGCGCACCCTGGGCGCCCTGGCCCTCACACCCCGCGACTATTACCAGGATCCTTTCCGTCCGCTGATGCCCGGCACCAAGCTGGCGACCTTCAACGACCTGGCCTCGGTCGAGGCGCAGATCGACGAGCATACTTGCGCCATCATCGTCGAGCCGCTGCAGGGCGAGGGCGGCGTCCATGCGGCCACGCCCGAGTTTCTGCGGGGTCTGCGGGAGCTATGCGACCGGAACGACGCGTTGCTGATCTATGACGAGGTACAGTGCGGCCTGGGGCGCACCGGCACCCTCTGGGGCCACGAGCCCTCGGGCGTGCTGCCCGATATCATGACCCTGGCCAAGCCGATCGCCGGCGGCCTGCCCATGGGCTGCACCCTCATGACCCAGGCGGTGGCCGATACCATCGAGCCCGGCGACCATGCCAGCACCTTTGCTGGTAGCCCCATTGTGTCCGCAGCCGCCATCGCCTCTTTTCAGATCATCTCCGAGCCCAGCTTTTTGGAGCACGTGCGCTGGTGCGGCAGCTATCTCGAGGCGGGCCTGCTCAAGCTGCAAGAGAGCCACGACTGCATCCAGCAGGTGCGCGGGCGCGGCCTGATCTGGGGTGTCGAATGCAATACGGCGGTGACACCGGCCCTCAATGTGGCCACCGAGCAGGGCCTGTTGGCGCTAAACGCCGGTCCCAACGTCCTGCGGCTGTTGCCGCCTCTCATTATCGAACAGGAGCACATGGATCGTGCCCTCACCATCCTTGACCAAGCTTTTGGCGCCCTGTAGCGCCACTGCCAGAACCGATAGACGTGATATCGTGACCATACGCGAGGCCATGGTCGGCGATGTGCCGGCCATGGCCGACATCATCAAGTCCTTTGCGGGACAGCAGCTGATGTTGCCCCGCTCCCAGTTCCAGTTCTACCAGCACGTGCGAGATTTCACCGTGGCCGAGGTCAACGGCGAGATTGTGGGCTGCGGTGCGCTCCAGTTCGTGTGGAGCGACGTGGCCGAGATCCGCTCGCTGGCCGTCAAGCCCGCCTGGCAGGGCCGGGGCATTGGCCGCTGGCTGGTGGAACAGTTGCTGGATGAGGCCCGGCGTCACGGCATCGAGAGTATCTTTTGTCTGACCTATCAACAGGGCTTTTTCGAGGAGATGGGATTCTATGTCATCTCGCGCGAGTCTTTGCCCCACAAGATTTGGGGAGACTGCCTGAACTGCCCCAAGTACCCCGACTGTGACGAGATCGCCATGATGTATGATCTTGCCCAAGGAGCGACACCATGACCAAGCCCAATGTCAAAAAGTGCGTCCTGGCCTATTCCGGCGGCCTGGATACCTCGGCCATCGTGGCCTGGCTGCGCGAGAACTATGATTGCGAAGTGATCTGCATGACTGCCGACCTGGGGCAGGAGGAGGAGCTGACCGGCCTGGAGGAAAAGGCCCTGGCCAGCGGCGCCAGCAAGCTCTATGTTGAGGATCTGCGCGACGAGTTCCTGCGCGAGTATATCTTTCCTACCCTGCGAGCAGGCGCCATCTACGAGCGCGAGTACCTGCTGGGCACCTCCTTTGCGAGGCCGATCATCGCCAAGCGCATGGTGGAGATCGCCGAGGCCGAGGGCGCCGACGCCGTATCTCATGGCTGCACTGGCAAGGGCAACGACCAGGTGCGTTTCGAGCTCACGTTCAAGGCTCTCAACCCCCGCCTCACGGTTATCGCTCCCTGGCGCGAGTGGGAGATTCGCTCGCGAGAGGACGCCCTGGCCTACTGCGCCGCTCGCGACATCCCCGTGCAGCAGAGCACGCGCTCGATCTATAGCCGGGACCGCAACATCTGGCACATAAGCCACGAGGGCGGCATCCTCGAGAACCCCTGGCAAGAGCCTGAGGAAGAGATGTTCACCCTGACCACCTCGCCTCTGGCGGCGCCCGACGAGCCGGAATATGTCGAGGTCGGTTTTGAGAAGGGCGTGCCAGTGTCGCTCAACGGCGCGGCGATGGGCCCCATCGAGATGGTCACCCAGCTCAACCAGATCGGCGGGCGCCACGGCATCGGCCGGGTGGATATGGTAGAGAACCGGCTCGTAGGAATAAAGTCGCGCGGTGTGTACGAGACGCCCGGCGGCTCGATCCTCTACAAGGCGCTGCAGGGCATCGAGAGCCTGGTGCTGGACGGTGAGACGATGCACTACAAGGATCTCCTGGCCCAAAAGTACGCCGAGATCGTCTACTATGGGCGCTGGTTCACCCCGCTGCGCGAGGCGCTGGACGCCTGCATGAACGTGCTCGCCGAGCCGATGACGGGCACGGCCCGGGTGCGCCTGTTCAAGGGCAGTTGCGACCTGGTGGGCCGCAAGTCGCCCCACAGCCTCTACCGCGAGGACTATGCCACCTTTGGCGAGGACGACGTCTACGACCAGGCCGACGCCGAGGGATTCATCAACCTGTACGGCCTCTCGATGAAGGTGCGGGCCCTGCTGGGTATCGAGGGCATCGCCAATGGTGAGCTCCGGGCTCCCGACTATACCGAATTCAAGCGAGACTAGCCGTGACACGTTTGTGGGGCGGCCGCTATAGCGGCGATATCGACGAGCGCATGTGGCGGTTCAACGCCTCTATCGGCGTGGACGTGCGCCTGGCCCAGGCCGACATCCGCGGCAGCATCGCGTATGCGCGGGCCCTGGAGCGCGCCGGGGTGCTGAGCAATGACGAGGTCGAGACCCTGGTCGAGGGCCTGGGCCGAATCGCTAGCGAGTTCATCGCTGGCGAGTTTGACGCGAACAAGTTTGTGCTCCAGGACGGCGATGAGGACATCCATACCGCCGTCGAGCGGCGCCTGGGCGAGCTGGTGGGCCCCCTGGCGGGCAAGCTGCACACGGGCCGCAGCCGCAATGATCAGGTGGCCACCGACGTGCGCCTCTGGATGCTGGAGACCCTGCCCGAGCTGGGCGACGCCCTGCGTGCCGTGCAGGCCGCCATCGTCGAGCAGGCCCAGACGCACCTGGACCTGCTGATGCCGGGCTATACGCATCTGCAGCCCGCCCAGCCGATCCGCTTTTCCCACTGGCTGCTCTCCTTCTTCTGGATGCTGGATCGGGACCGTGAGCGATTGAGCGACCTGCTGGATCGCATCGCACAGTCGCCTCTGGGGGCCGCTGCCCTGGCAGGCAACGTCTATGGCATCGACCGTGACTGGCTGGCCGCCGAGCTGGGGATGCAGGGCGTGCTGGAGAACAGCATGGACGCCGTGAGCGCCCGGGACATCCTGATCGAGGCCCTCTCGTGGGGCGCCATCGTGGGCACCCACCTGAGCCGTCTGGCCGAGGATCTGATCCTCTACACGAGCGCCGAGTTTGGGTTTATGCAACTGGCCGAGCGCTATACCACCGGCTCGAGCATCATGCCGCAAAAGCGCAACCCCGACAGCATGGAGCTGGTGCGCGGCAAGACCGGCCGCCTGGTGGGCAACCTCACCCGGCTGCTGGTGGTGGTCAAGGGGCTGCCCTCGACCTATGACAAGGACCTGCAGGA
>SLPC01000219.1 GCA_007132185.1 Anaerolineae bacterium
ATGGCCATCTGCCTGGATCGCGATCGCTATGGTGAGCTACTGGATTTCTACGGTGGGTTGCGGGACCTGCAGGAAGAGCGTATCCGGGTGCTGCACAATCTCAGTTTTGTCGAAGACCCCACTCGCATCCTGCGGGCCGTACGGTTCGAGCAACGCCTTGACTTTGGGATCGAGGAACGCACGGCCGAGCTCATACATGATGCGGTCGAGCTGTTGAGCCATGTGACGGGAGAGCGTCTGCGCAACGAGCTCTTTATGCTCCTCAAGGA
This sequence comes from Anaerolineae bacterium, assembly GCA_007132185.1. Classification (GTDB taxonomy): domain Bacteria; phylum Chloroflexota; class Anaerolineae; order UBA1429; family UBA1429; genus UBA1429. The sequence goes on from SLPC01000219.1 coordinate 270, forward strand.
GGCCGAGCCGGAAAAGGGACTGCTGCGTCTGGACAAGCTGGGTGCCCTGGAGCAGATCCACCCGTCGCTGCGTTTCTCTGGCGAGACGGCACAGCGATTCGCGGGGCTGCGGACCCATCTGCGAGAGCTGGCTGCCAACGGCTGGGATGAGAGCCCAAACGGTCAGAACGGTGTCCCGGAGCTGTACCAGTGCTATCTGGCTCTGCTCGTGAGCCACATGACGCCTGAGGAGTTGGATTCGTTCGTGCAACGGCTGCGGCTGACCCGCGATGACGCTCGTTTCCTGGAGCAGATCGGGGCGCTGCGGGAGGTACGCAGCCAGCTCGAGGCTACCGCCATGCTACCCAGTACCATCTACCATGTACTGGAGCCCTTTTCGCCCGAGGCGCGCTTTGTACTCTCGGTGCTCTCTGATTCGGAACGGCTACGTTCGCGGTTGGCGCTCTATGAAAAGAGGCTTGCGCATGTTGAGCCCTCACTGGATGGCAACGATCTCAAGGCGATGGGACTGCCTCCAGGGCCGGTGTATCGAGTTATCATGGAGCGCGTTCGCGACGCCCTGCTGGATGGTCAGATCGAGACGCCAGAGGATGAGCTGACCATGGCGCAGGAACTGGCGAGCGTTCTGCAAGAGTAGCTCGCCGAGGCCAGGGGGCCGCATATGCGCGTGCGCATCAAGATGCGTGACTAGAATATGCGCGTGATCTCGTCGGTGTCGAAACGGGGCAGGGGGCGCTGCTCCTGACCGTCAACCAGCATGATGCCCTCGCTCTGCGGCACAAGATCGGCGATGTGGGCGCAGGGGATATCCTGGGCCCGGTAGGCTTCTTGCAGAGCGGTGGCGTGCTCCGGAGCCACCGCCACCAGCAGGGCTCCCGAGGCGATCACCCCCAGGGGATCCAGGTCCATGGCTTGGCACAGGGCTGCGCCCTCGGCCAGCACTGGAACCCGGTCGGCGTACAGTCGCAGGCCCGTGCCCGAAGCAAAGGCCAGCTCGTGGAGCCCCGTCGCCAGTCCCCCTTCGGTTGGATCATGCATGGCATGCACGCCCGCATGTTCGGCGGCGATGTAGGCGGCCTGCACCACGCTGATGCCAGGATCAAACAAGTAGTTGCAGGCACGGTCGAGCAGCTCACGCTCCATGCCACGTCTCAGCAGCTCGGCATAGCGCTCGCGAGCGATGATGGCGGCTCCCTCAATGGGGATGCCCTTGACCAGCAGGACCTGATCGTTCTCCTGGGCGCCGGCGGTGGTCAACAGGCGCTCCCGAGGCACTTCGCCGATCAGGACGCCCACCACAATGGGCCTGTCGAGGCCCCAGGTCACCTCTGTGTGCCCCCCCACCAGCACAATGCCCAGGCTCTCGCAGGCCTCGTGCAACTGGCAAAAGATGCCCTCCACGAGAGCAGGCGTCGTGCTCTCGGTGGGTAGCAGCACCGTGTTCAGCATCCAGAGGGGGCGGGCGCCGCTGGTGACCACGTCGTTGGCGTTCACATGAACGGCGTACCAACCGATCTGGTCGGTGGCAAAGGTGATGGGGTCGGTCTTGACCACCATGTAACGGTCGCCCATATCAATGACGGCTACATCCTCGCCCACCCGCGGCCCCGTGACGAGGCGCTCGTCGGTACGGGTGTATTGGGACAAAAGGGCATCGAGAAACTCGAGGGGGAGCTTGCCTGCCGGGAACGGCGTATCATGGTTGGTCACGTGATCCTGTTCACCTCATGGGTATGGCGTCGGGCATCGGGGCGAATCCAGCATCGGGGGTGCAAGGTGGCACAGACCCTGACCGAGGCCTATCGAGTTTACTGTCCGGCGCGGTGGGCAAAAGGGGCGCGAGCCACGATCCTGTCACGCCTTGCTGTCGAGCAGCTCGAGCCAGTAGCAGGTCTGATCGCGGCCACGTTCCTTGGCGAGATAGCACGCTCGGTCCGCCCACTGCACCAGTTGCTCGGCTGTATCGGCCTGCTCATCCGAAACAACAACGCCGAGGCTGGCCGTCAGGTAGATCTCGTGCTTGCCAATGATAAAGGGCTCCTCACGGATCCGTTTTCGCAGCCGGTTTGCCAGCACCATAATCTGTTCCGGCCCACAGCCTGGCGCCAGTACGATGAATTCATCGCCACCATAGCGCGCAACCGAGTCAGATATGCGCACGGACGATCGCAGGCGTTCGGCAATCTCGCGCAAAAGAGCATCTCCGGCCTGATGACCGAGACGGTTGTTCACCCCCTTGAGGCTGTGCACAGGGTCACGGTCCATATCGAGCATGATGACGCCGACCGGATCTCCCTGGCGCTTGGAACGCGCAAGCTCGGCGTCCAGCAACTCGTAAAAGTGGCCATGGTTGAACAGCCCCGTCAGGCTATCACGGGTGGCCAGGTCACGCATGCGCGCCACAAGAAACGTATTCTGGAGCGCAATGCCCCCCTGAGAGCTGAGCACACGCAGCAGATCCAGATCATCCTGGCGGAAGGAGGTGGGGTGATAGCGTGCCACGAGCGTCAGCCCCAGGGCCGTCTCGCGTGCAACCAGCGGTTCCGTCTCCCAGATGCTCCATACCTGGCCGTTTACATCCTCCTGACCGTCGCTCAAGTGTGTCTGGATGATCTGAGGTTCAGTCTTGAGCAGGATGCCTGATTCCGAGAGCAGTCTTCCTACCAAGGACTCGGCAGCACAACGAGAAAGCTTGCGTTGCCCCACGATGGCCATCACGGGCCGCTCGGTCAGATCCTCAGAGAACACCAGGACGGCAGCCGCGTCACAGTCGATCACGCCGGCCAGGGCCTGGCCCAGTACGGCCGTCATGTCGGTAACGCCCAGTTCGCCCTCCAGCGCCCGACCGATATGCTCAAAGGAGCGTAGCTGGCGCTGCTTGGAGAGCTCCAGCTCTTGATTGGCCTCCCGCATCTCGCCGAGGAGCTGTTCATTCTGGCGCAGTAGACATTGCCGGTCGAGCATGCGCTCGACGACCAGGGGGATCAGATTGAGGATGAACGGCTCTTTTTGGAAATAGTACGAGGCGCCGAGATCCAGCGTTTTGGCAGCGGTCTCCAACTCGCCATAGCCAGTGAGGATGATCACATCGGTGTGCGGCGAATGCTCGCGAATGTGCTGTAATACCTCGACACCGCCCATGCGCGGCATGACCAGGTCCACAACCGCCACCTGGTAGGGGGTGTCATCCAGCAGCTCGATGGCTACCTGACCGTCTTCGGCAAGCCCTACCGTATAGCCGTGGCGCACGAGAGAGCGGCGCAGAATCTCGCGTATTTCCGGCGAGTCATCGACGATGAGGATATTTTCGGAGGCCATATTCAGCGCTCCATAATGCGGATACCATCGGCCGCGGCGACCACGACGCAGTGAACCATTCCCAAAAAGAGGCCCGTCTCCACAACGCCGGGTATAGCCTTGATCTGGGTGGAAAGCGTGCAAGGCTCGGCGATGCCCGGATAGTGACAGTCGAGGATATAGTTGCCCTCGTCGGTGAGATAGGGCTTACCGTTAGCCTGGCGCAGAACGGGCCGGGCGCCAGTGCGTTCGAGGGCGGTCTGGGTGTTGCGCCACCCAAAGCGGATCACCTCGACGGGCACGGGGCTCTTGGTGCCTAACAGCTCTACCAGTTTGGACTCGTCTACGACAATGATCTCTTGACGGGTGGCATAGGCCACGATCTTTTCGCGCAGCAGGAACCCGCCCAGGCCCTTGATGACGTTGAAATCGGGATCCACCTCATCGGCGCCGTCGATGGTAATGTCGAGGTGCCCATGCTGCTCCAACGTCGTCAGAGGAATGCCCTCGGCCCGCGCCAGTGTGGCCGTCTCCTCGGAGGTAGGGACTCCCACGATATCGTGCAGCTCACCCGAGCGCAGCTTTTGCCCTATGCATAGCGTGGCATAGCGGGCCGTCGAGCCGCTTCCCAGCCCAATGACCATGCCGTCCCGTATATAGTCTGCCGCGCGGTCGCCCGCCTGGCGTTTCAGCTCTTCCACAGCGATCATGGCCCCCCTCGAGTGTATAGATGACTCAGGCTCATGTCAGCGGCGTGATTATAAACGGGCTTGGCTGTATTGCCAAGGCACATGATGATGAACTCAGCCCGCACGTAGGCGCTCGATGGCACATACCACGCCATCGTCGTCGTTGCTCGCGGTCACCCAGGTTGCCTCGGCCTGCACGGCGGCGGGCGCATTGCCCATGGCGATGGAGGTGCCTGCCACGCGGAACATGTCCACGTCGGGGATATGGTCGCCTATGACGGCGGTTTCGGCAGGCGCGATCTGCAGGTGGGCGAGCAAGCGCAGCAGACCGCTGCCCTTGTCCACACCACAGGCAGAGGCCCACATCCCACGGCCATCCTCGGAGGGAAACAGGCTCACCTGCTTGGCCAGGCGCGCCTGCAGATCGGCCAGGGTGGGCGTCAGGTCTCGTTCCTCGTCCCACGCCACGATCTTGAGACATGGGCGTGTGAGGGCCTCGTCAAAGGGCAGCAGCGCATCGGCAGCATAACCCCATGCCTCAGGGGTCTCATTGGGCAAAGGGAAGCGTAGTGCATGGTAATCGGCGTCCACCTGGAGCAGGATCTGCAGGTCGGAGTGTTGATCAGCCAGCGAACGGACGAGATCCTGTGTGATCTCCCGATCCATCCTCGCCTGATAGCTCAGGCCGGTGGACTCGTCGACCAGATGCGCGCCCCCCATGAACACCCCGGTCTGGCACAAAAAGGGGGCTTGGGCTACCTTGAGGCGGGCAAAGCGCTGGGGGACAGCCGTCGCCACCAGGAGGATGGTACCAGAGTCGTGCAACGCATGCAGAGCCTGCACCACACGGGGGCGCAGGACGCCCCGCGAGTCCAGGAGCGTGCCGTCGATATCAAAGCAGATCGCACGGTGGAGCAAAGCGACTCTCCTCTCGGCTAGCGCAAGTTCGCCAAAGTGACGGCCACCAGCGCCAGCCCCATGCCGAGGGACTCGCGCCGCGTGATGCGCTCGCTCCAGGCGGCACGGGCAAACAGGCCCGCAAAGACCAGGCTGATCGAGGCCATAAAGGGGAATACCAGAATGCCGGGCAGGATGCGCAGGCTGCTCAAAAAGGCCAGGTTGGCCAGGGCATTGGTCAGGCCGAGAGCCACGCCCCAAAAGAGATCCTTGCGTGCCAGGGTGGGGCCGCTTCGCAGCCAGTTGGCCAGGGTCACGAGACACGCGGCACCGAACAGCACCGTCAACATGAGGGCGTCATGGCCGGTGTTGGATTGCACCTGAAAGGCCTTCATCATGGTGCGTTCGACCCCTGTGCCGACAAAGAGGGCGATCCCGTACAAGAGCGCCGGCCTGCTGAGCGCCTGGGCGGCGCGCGGCTTGAGAACGAGCAACGGTAGCGCCACCGTGGCCAATACGGCCCCCACGCCGCCCCAGGCTGTCAGGGGCTCACGCCATAACATGATCGAGGCCAGTAGCGGCACAATAACGCTGATGCGCGCCATAGCCAGGGTAATAGAGACGCCGCGCATGTCCAGCAGTGGGACATAGAGACCGTAATCCACGGCATAGACGATACCGATGGCCAGCCCAAAGAGCAGGGTGGCGCTCGAGATGGGGCCGCCTCCCTCGCCCAGCGCCCGCATGCCGTGGAACAGGGTCGCGATGGCATAGTTGACCAGGCCCACCGCCCAGATGTTGCAGCCTTTGAGCTGGGCGGCCCGCATGACCAGACCGAACCCGGCCGATAGCAGTGTGGCAACGATAAGGATGGCCACGGCAACTCCCTTGTGTCAGAATGGATGTGGCCTATTATAGAGGCTAGCCTGCTACAGACAAGCGTAGGACATTCGAGACCCGATTATCTGGAGGCGAAACATGAAGCGATACCGCATCTCTGATCTGGGCATTGATAGCGTCGAGCATGTGGCCGAGGCCGTGGTGCCCGGGCGCTATATTCACCATGGGGGGTTGAGCTTTCATCCGGTGGGCTGGCGTACCCACAGTGAGGGCAACCACGTGCACGATTCCCATGAGGTATTTGTAATCCTGCAGGGGCGCGGCGAGCTAGAGCTGGACAGACGCCTGCAGCCGGTAGCCGCCGGGGACGTGCTGGTCATCGAGCCGGGCGAGGAGCACTATTTGATCGGCGATCCCGCACATCCGATCATCAACCTGTGGTTCCACTGCGCTGACGAGCGCCATCCTGATCAGCAGGGTGCCTAGCCTTACAGCGCCAGGGCTCTACGACCGCGACCCACGCCAAAAGGCCGCTGTAGGTGCCAGTGCGGTCGCTACAGGGGCCAGAGCAGCAGCACCAGAGGCGTCCCGACAGCAATAATGATGAGCTCTACCGGCAGTCCCAGCCGCCAGTAGTCGCCGAACTCGTAGCCGCCCGGCTCGAGCACCAGCACGTTGGACTGGTGGCCGATGGGCGTCAAAAAGGCACACGAGCCCCCGATGGTGACAGCGATGAGAAAGGGGTCCAGCGAGACGCCCAGCCCCTGGGCGATCCCCGCAGCGATGGGGGCCATCAGCACCACGGCGGCAGCGTTGTTCACCAGGTCGGAGAGGAACATGGTCACTCCCAGGATGATGACCACCATCGCAGTTGGTGCAAGATTGCTCCCCAAACGCAGAATCTGATCGGCGACCAGTTGCGCTCCGCCTGTGGCCTCCATGGCGCCGCCCAGGGGCAGCATGGCCCCCAACAGAACGATGATGCGCCAGTCTATGCTGGCATAGGCCTCGCGCATGGTCAGTAGCCGCGTGAGGACCATGGCGGCGGCGGCGGCCATCATGGTGATCTGCACCGGCAGCAGGCCAACAGCAGATATGGCCATGGCGAGGGCAAAAGTGCCCGCAGCGAGCAGGATTCGCGAAGGACGTCCGATCTGAATCTCGCGCTCGGCCAGGGGCAAGAGCCCCAGGACCTGCAGGATCTCCTGCATCAGGCTCCGGTAGCCCTGCAGGAGCAGCACATCTCCTGCCTGCAGCTGGATCGCTGCTAGCTCGGCGCGTAGGCGGGCGCCGCGTCGCGAAACGGCCAGCAGATTGATGCCATGTCGGGCGCGCAGGTTCAGGTTGCGCGCCGTGCGGCGGACCATGCGCGAATCGGGCGTGACCACGGCCTCAACCAGGGTGATCTCGTCGGACTGGAGCGCCTCTTCGCCCAGGGGGCGCGCTTCTGCCAGCGTGAGCCCGGCATCGCGCACAAACGTTGCCAGATGGTCGGCGTCAGCGCGCACCATGAGGATGTCACCGGCATGAATGGTTTCGAACCCGGCCGGCGCGGGAAGACGCTGATCGCCTCTCCGGATGCGCACAATGAGGACGTCAGCCTCGGTGATGTTGCGCAACGCACGTACAGGCTTTCCGGCCAGCGCCGAGCTCTCGGGAACCCGTACCTCGGAGAGATAGTCTTTGATCTTGAATAGATCACCGCTACTGGCGCTGGTTCTGCGTACAGGCACCAGACGCCAGCCGACGAGCGATATGAAGGCAATACTGACGACGGCAATGCCCAGGCCCAACGGAAAGAAATCAAACATGCGAAAGGGTTCGCCCACATACTCGGCCCGCAAAGTGGACATGATGATGTTCGGGGGCGTGCCGATGAGGGTCATCATGCCGCCAAAGTGGGCTGCAAAGGCCAGCGGCATCAGGTAGAGAGCAGGCGACCGCTCGCTTCTGCGGGCCATGCGTATAGCCACCGGCATGAATACGGCCAGCGCCCCCACATTGTTCATGAACGCAGATGCGATGCCCACCAACCCGCACAAAGCGGCCAGCTGGACCGAAAGGTTCTCGCCCACATTGCCGAGCCAGCGCGCCAACAGGTCTATGACGCCCGCATTGCGCAATCCCCGGGTGATGACCAGTACCGCCGCCACCGTGATAACCGCCGGGTGGCCCAGGCCAGAGAACGCGGCATCAGAGGGGATGATCCCCAGTATCGATAGCAGGAGCAGCCCCAACAGAGCCACCAGGTCGTAGCGCAAGCGGGAGATGATGGGGACGATCAGTATGGACAGGACCGTGAGATACACGGTCAGGATCTGCGGTGTCATGGCCCCTCATCGAGATATGCTAGATTCGGCAAGACAAGATTCGATAATGTGCTTTTCGGATACACCATCGATGCTCGACTCGGCCCCGGCGTCAATCTCACGGCTCATTGTAAGTCAAAGGGCCCTTGTGAGACAAAACCCGCTCCTGGCTTGACGCCTCTTGCCGCGTCGCTATCATGCGACACAATCCATCGATAAAGGAGTGTTATGGCCCCTACGGTTCTTTGCGTCGTGGATGGGCTGCGGCCCGATATCCTTTGGCCCGCTTCCTATCGGCCCGATTCCTATCGGCCCGATGCGCGGCTAGAGTGCGACACCCCGGTGCTGGATGAGCTCATGGCCCGGGGGCGGGCCACGCTGACGGCACGCTCCGTCATGCCCTCGGTGACCCTGCCCTGCCACATGTCGCTCTTTCACAGCGTCGAGCCTGGGCGACATGGGGTGGTGACCAATACATGGACGCCGCAGGTGCGGCCGGTGCCGGGCCTGTTCGATGTGGCCCGCGCTGCTGGTCAGCGCACGGCTGCCTACTATAACTGGGAAGAGCTGCGGGACCTGTGGCGCCCCGGGGCCCTGACTATGGGCTACTTTTGGCACGACAACAAGTCGCCCGCCGGCGATGCCCGTGTGGCGCAGGCTGCGGCCGTGGGGCTCCGCGCTGGGGAGATCGATCTGGCGTTCGTCTATCTGGGCCATGTGGATGAAGCGGGCCATCGCTACGGTTGGCTCTCGCCCGGCTATCTCGATGCTGTGGCCCATGCCGATGCGTGTATTGGTGCGCTGCTCGATGCCGTGGGCGCCGAGGGCACGCTGTTGGTGACGGCGGATCATGGGGGCCACGACCGCAGCCACGGCACCGACGCCGAGGCTGACATGCTGGTGCCCCTGATCATCGTGGGTCCTGGCATCGCAAGCGACGCAGGATTACCCGATGGCGCCAGCCTGCTGGACGTAGCCCCCACCCTGGCGGCGCTCCACGGCCTGCCCATCCCCGCCGAGTGGGAGGGACGGAACCTGTTATAATCCCCGTCAGCCTAGCTGCCCTGATCGTCGGCGGGGTAGAGGGCCTCGGTCAGGCGCGCCCACTCCTCGATGGCCAGGGTCTGGGGGCGGCGTTGCGGCGCGATGCCAGCCTGCTCCAGGGCGTCAGCCACGGTCTGCCGGTTCAGCGACAGGTTGGCCACCAGGCTGTTGTGGATCTGCTTGCGCCTCTGCTGAAAGCCGGCCCGCGCCACCTGAAAGAACCGTCGCAAGAGCGCCTCTGGCACCAGCGGCTCGGCGTAGATGTCTACGGCCAGCACCGCCGAGTCCACATTGGGACGCGGGTAAAAGGCGCTGGCGGGCACACGGCAGACCCGCTCGGGGGCGCCAAACACCTGCACGCTCACCGCCAGCAGGCTCATGTCGCCCGGGGTTGCCACGATGCGATCGGCGACCTCCTGCTGCACCATAACCACCAGGCGCTGCGGGCGGACGGGGGCGGTCAGCAGGTGGCGCAGGGCTCGCGAGGTGATATAGTAGGGCAGGTTGGCTACCACTTTGTAGGTGACGGCAGGCTGGAGCTGGTCAATCCAGGGCTCGAGGAGCTCCTCCAGATCGGTTTCCAGGATATCGCCCTGGTGCACAGTGACATTGTCATGTCCAGCCAGGGTATCGTTCAGGATGGCGACCATGCGTTCATCCAGCTCGACGGCGATCACATGGCGGGCTGCCTCAGCCAAGAGGCGCGTCAACGTGCCCAGGCCGGGCCCAATCTCCAGCACCACGTCATCTGTCGAGAGTTGAGCCGCATCCAGGATGCGCTCATAGGCCCATTCGGCCATCAAAAAGCTCTGCCCAAGGCCTTTGGATGGACGGATATTGTACCGCTCCAGCAGTTCTCGGACGTCCATGCCGCCTCTATTCTCGCTCTCGCGGGTTATTGGGCAGGACCCAGGTGATCTGGCTACGCGGCGGCGCAGGCGTTAGCAGATACACGTCGACCCAACTATGCCAGAGCACCAGGTTGTGATCGTCGTAACAGAGATCGATCCGGCGCCCTATGATGGCGCCGCCGGTGTCGCCCGCATAGCCCGGACCATAGCCGGGGACGTACATCTGCTGACGCAGGGGGATGACATTGGGGTCCACGGCGATAATGCCCTTGCGAGCACGCTCTCCCAGACGCGTGATGCCATAGGTGGGATGAGACCGGGGCTTGCCCGCCGTGGGGGCGTTGTACGAGGTGGCCAGCATGCGGATCTTGCGCCAGTACTCGATGATGCCATGTTCCGTCTGCAACTGGCGCACCACAATCTTGGTCCCATATTCCAGGATACGGTCCTGGGGCTCTCTGGCTATCCAGGCCTCTTCTTCAACGCGATGGACCTCCTGGCCGTTCTCATAGTAGACCCGCACCTGCTGCCGCCAGGCGCCCTCGCTGCCCCAATGCCCGGTGCGGCGCTGGTCGATCTCGAGCTCAGGGTTGCCCTCCCAGCGCGTCTCAAAGGGGATGGGCGTTTCCTCGACATAATATTCCTCATATACCCGGACAACAGTGACATGCAGCCCGTTTGTCAGGGCAACATCCTGCTCGGGCATGGTGTAATCATCGAGGTCGAGAGTGACGTCGAGCTCCTGCAATAGCGCACCCACCGATGCAACACGCGTGCGGAGTATGCGGGTTGCGCCATCCACCTCCAGAGTGACAGGTCGCGAGCGGGAGATCGAGACCGTGAGGCCCGGCGTCACACGGGCATCGGTGGCGGGAAAGACGCGGTCGCCGTGATAGAGTGGGATCCCCTGCTCATACAGGGCCTCTCCCACAGTGCGCGCTGTCGTGGTAAAGCTCAAGGGAATGCCCTCGTCATCGATGGTGAGGGGCACGCCGCGACGTATGGTCAACAGGATGGGTTGCCGGATCGCCGAGATCCATTCGAGGGCACCTGCGCGCGATGGACGCACCATTTCCGGCAGGTCAGCCCCCCATGCAAGGCGCTGTCCATCCAGCCAGATCTCGTCGTACTCGTAGAGCGAGATCCCAGCGGCCTCCACCGCATCGTCGAGGTCTGTGGCCTGGGTATAGAGCTCGGTAAGAGAGCCATCGTGGGTCAACCAGATACGGCGCGCGACCCGTAGCTCTATAGGTTCGCCGGCAGCCAGCTCCTCTTCCAAAGGGAGCTGGGCCGAGTCGGTTTCGCTCAGTTGTATGCCCAGTTCGTCGAGCACCTGCTCTGCCGAGCGGGCATGGGTCCTATGCATAATGGGGACGCCATTGATCTCGAGATGCACCGTGTGGCGGCTTTGCTGATAGTGCCGGGCCAGAGCCAGCCCGCCCAAGAGAATCCCTGCCGCCACCAGCCCGCGCGCCAAGCCAGCCCAAGACCAGCGGCTTGACAAGGGCGCAGGCCCTTCGTTGCCTTCGTTCACTCCGATTCCCTCCTATGCCTGTTGGGCTGCATAATAGCCCGCTACCCAGCCTGACGTAAAGGCTGCCTGAAGATTATATCCGCCTGTCTCGCCGGCGACATCCAAGAGCTCACCAGTCAGGTATAGGCCGGGGATTATGCGCGATGCCATGCTGTGTGGCTCGACCTCATCACAGGCGACGCCACCCAACGTTACCATGGCCTCTGAGATGGGGCGAGTGGCAAGCAATCGCAGCTCGAGCCCCTTGAGGCATGCGACGATCCGCCGTCGCTCGGCGGCGCTGACCTGAGCCAGCTTCTTTGCCCCCGGAATGCCTGCCATGCGCTCCAGCACGGGAACCAGCGAGCGCGGCGCCCGCCCACGCAAAAGACTGCGACAGGTGGCACTGCCGTGCTCCTGCATCTCGCGTTGAATGTCAGCCTCCAGTATCTCGGCAGCCGTATCAGGGAGCAGGTCTATGCACAGCCGCACGCTGCCTCGCTCGAACGCCTCGGCCAGATCGAGGCTGAGATTGAGGGCCGCCGGCCCGGAGAGGCCGTCACGGGTAAAGAGGATGTCGCCGCGTCGTGTAGCCAGGTCGCGGCCTGCTTGCGATGCGTATAGCGTCACGTCGGCGAGGCTCAGTCCCGTCAGATCGGGGACCCATGTGTCAGCCGCCACCATGGCGACCAGCCCAGCCCTGGGTTGCACGATGGTGTGCCCCAGGCGGCGGACCATCTCATAGCCATCGCCCGTAGAGCCTGTGGCGGGGTAGGAGAGGCCGCCCGTAGCCAGCACCACGGCCGTGGCGCCGATCATCGTAGTGCCTACCTGCACGCCACAGACACGTCGTGCGTCAGATCGGTCCGTCTGGATGCAATCCACCTGGGAACGATAGCGAAAGGTTACGCCGTGCTCCAGGCAATAACCGCGCAGGGCGGTCACCAGGGTGTGGGCATTGCGAGTCGCCGGTAGGACGCGTCCATCGGGCTCGATTATCGAGGCCAGATCGCGGGTCTGAAAAAAGGCGATCAACTCGCGTGGTCCAAAGCGAGAGAGGGCAGGCCGTAGAAAAGGGCCATTCGGGCCGAGATGCTGGACGATCTGCTCCGCATCGCCCGCATGGGTCATGTTACCGTGTCCGTGGCCTGTCATGCGCAGCTTGATGCCGAGACGCGGCATCTTTTCTATCAGGAGCACCTGGGCGCCCCGTTCTGCAGCGTGCCCGGCGGCCAACAGCCCTGCCGGTCCGCCGCCCACCACGACCACCCGTTGCGTCAAGCGTCTCGAACCTCCGGCAAAAAAAAGAGGCGGACAACCCGCCTCTGATCTTGACAAAAAGGCCGTGCACCCTCTGTTGTTGCTCCTCGCTGATGGCTTCCGATTGGCCCGCTCGGACTAGGCTCCCCTGCGTCACCCGAAGGGGTCTGCTTACCGCTGCTTCCTTCCGGACCTGACGGGGTTCGCAGGCCTCCGCCGCGCAGGACCCAGTCTTCAACGCCGCCCGATCGGTACACCATCCTCGAGCCAAGCCCCGCGAGAGGGCATTCGACCCCGCTATAGCGGTTTGCGGGTATAGGGCACCGCTAGCTCCCCGTCTAGCACGACCACAGTAAGGATACCAGCATAGAAGCGTTCTGTCAAAGACTCGGATGGTCGCACCTCGCGTTCACGCACCTTCGCAGGAGCGCGGTTCTGTGCTAACATCTGCGGGTCGAGTGCCCGCGGTGTGATGGGGATGGCCGCGCCTGGCGCTCGGCCGCCAGGTTTGGGTTCACGATGGATGGAGAGTGTGATGGATGATACGACGACCATAGGCGCGCTACGGCGCCTCGTACAGGATTTTCAGCATGCGCGCGGCTGGACCGAGCAGCAGAGCCCCAAGAACGTCGCCATGAGCATCGCCATCGAGGCTGCCGAGCTGATGGAGCATTTTCAGTGGCTAGAGCTCGAGGAGAGCGATGACTATGCCCGCGATGCGGCCACGCGGTCCGAGGTGGCCGCCGAGCTGGCCGATGTGCTCATCTATTGCCTCTGCTTTGCCAACCGCACCGGCATCGATCTGTCCCAGGCCGTACGCTCCAAGATGGCGCGCAACGCCGAGCGTTGGCCAATATCGGTGACCCTGCCCGGCTTTGGCTCAGAAGGCAATGAGGAGAGCGCCTGAGGGGCGGTGCGCCGATGGCCCGGACAGGGGTCCGTCCTGAACCAGTGCCGGTAGAGCGTAACAGCGGCCTGGCTAGGTGCCCTGCGAGGCCCATGCTATAATCGCGCGAGGTACCTCTCGGTGGGGCGCTCGAGATCGTGAGAAGATTCAGGAGTTTGCATGAAAAAGACACTGGCGCAGATCCGCAATCTGTTGATCGATATGGATGGGGTGCTCTATCGAGGGCAATCGGCCCTTGCAGGCGCTGCCGAGTTCATCGCCTTTGTGCAGGAGCGAGAGCTGGGCTATTTGCTGGTAACCAACAACTCGACCCTCACACCAGCACAGTTCCACAAGCGCCTGGCAGGGATGGGCATGAACGTTTCCCCCGAGCGCATCATGACCTCGGGTGTGGCAACGGCCGCCTACCTCGCGACGCAGGCCCCGCCCGGCACCCGGGTCAACGTCGTGGGCGAGGCCGCCCTGGTCCATGAGCTGGAGAAGCGTGGTTTTGTGATCGGTGGGCGCGAGTCCGAGTATGTGGTGGCCGGCTGGGACAAGACGTTGACCTTTGAAAAGCTCAAGGTGGCAACCCTGGCCATTCGCGATGGCGCCGCCTTTATCGGTACCAATCCCGACAAGACCTACCCCCTGGAGAATGACATCATCCCCGGGGCGGGCTGCATGCTGGCGGCTCTGGTGGCGGCGACCGATGTCGAGCCGTTGGTGGTGGGCAAGCCCGAAACGCTGGCCCTCGAGTTGGCGCTGGAATTCCTGGGCGCCAGGCCAGAGGAGACGGCCATCCTCGGCGACCGCCTGGAGACGGATGTGCTGGGCGGGCAGCGCGCCGGCCTCAGCACGATCATGGTGCTCACGGGCATCTCCAGCGCCGAGGAGGCAGAGGCCTACCCCACGCCGCCCGACTGGGTGTTCGCCGATCTACCCGCGCTGCAGGCCGCCTGGCAAGAGGCGCTGCGGGGATAGGCAGCCCACAAGCCACATGCGGCGCATCACCTGGCATGGTTGGCAGGCGATGCGCCGTACTAGCTCGCCCTGCTCATTGCTTTCGAATCAGGGGCAAGTACGCCCGAAAGGCGTCCGGCACGACGATTACGATGGCATTGTCCGTGGCCTGGAACATATGCTGGGAACTGGCGTCATAGGCTGTCCATGTGGCCGTGCTGGCCGTTGTCGTTGTGATCCTAATAGTGTCCGTTATGACCCAGGACGCCTGAGGCCTAAGAGTGTAGGCGAGATCCTCAAAGATGGTACCTCGATGGCTGTCGACCAGGTCGTGGCGGGTCAGCTCGACAGACGTGTTGTTGGTCATCTGGTAGCAGTAGACGACACGCGTGCCGGGCTCGACAGTGATCTGGCTCGTCCTGGCGCAGATGGCAGGCTCCAGGCCTACGGTCGTTGTCATTACTATGGGTGGAAGGATCGGCGGATCTGTGTCGGGCAAGGACTGGATAGAATCCGCCGCCCCGGCGGCGCCACCCTGCGGGCCAGCCAGCCCTGGCTCTCTGCTATCGGGCAACTCGTTGCCAATAGCAAGGCCAGGGTCCACAGTAAGCGGCTCGGCCTGAACTCCCCCGCCCCAAGAGCTCAGGCCCACAAGCGTGATCATGATGCCCATGATCGCAAGAGCTATCATTGTGTACTTCATGCTAACGCCTCCTGGTCCGGATTGACCACATTGTGAGCCATCCGGAGCCACTGTTTGTATGCGCTGAGCCAGGTATCCGGCTTGCGCACGAATGAATGTTGTGTCAAGGTGCCATATTATTTTACCCATTATTGACCGGGGCAGGATGCTCTGTCAAGGGGGCACAGACGATTTCCGCGGCCCGTCGTATCAGGACCTGCCTCCTGGCCGCAGAACGTTTGGGAGGAGGCGCTGGGGATAGACTGGCGATATCTTTGGTGAGGCTGAGACACAGAAAGAGGGCGCCGCCTGCGTTCTATGCCGCAGGCGACGCCCTGTATGTGCGAGGGCCACTCTCGCTTTGCCCGCTATCTCCTGAGGATCAGGGGCAGATAGAACGTATACAGATCGGGGAGCACCACGGTCACGGTGGCGCTGTCGGTGTCGTTTGCGACATCGGTGGGGCCAGCATTGTAGGCCGTCCAGGTGGCCATGTTGACCGTCGTCTCGGTGATCACGGCGGTCTGCGTCACAAACACACTTGCCTCTGGCATCAGGCCGAAGGAGAAGCCGTCGAGGATGACGCCCAA
>SLPC01000189.1 GCA_007132185.1 Anaerolineae bacterium
CTCCGGTCACCGTATTGGCCCCGGCCGTCACGCCGACGACATTGGTCGTGTTGTTCAGCAGGTTATAGTCGTTACGGATCAGGCTACCCGCCGCGGCTTCAAGGCCGCGCAGGTTGTTGTGAAGGATGCTGTTTTCCACCTGGGCCCAGGTAGCTGTGCCACTGGTGAGGATGCCTGCTCCGGCATTGTCGGCGATGGTGCTAAAGGTCACCCTCGCCGAGGAGCCGCCATCCAGCCGCAGGCCCGCACCGGCCCCGCTATGGATGACGACGCGATCGAGCGTGATGCCGCTGGCAGCGTTGCTGATGTTGACGCCGGCACCCGTGGAACCTGCGTTACGCAGCGTCAAGCCAGCAACGCTCGCGTTGATCACGGCATCAAAGGTCACGGCGCTGCCCGTACCGCCCGCGTCGATAGTCGCCTGCTCGGCCCCCAGACCCACCAGTCGTACATGGCTGGGTATAGAGACCCGCTCGACATAGACGCCCCGATCCACACCCACAGTGTAGCCACCCTCGGGCAGCGCCCCCTGCAGGGCGTACAGCGTCCCTGCGGCCGCATCCAGGGCGGGCTGAATGCTGTCAAAGGCATCCACCCCCCACATCAGGCCATCGTTCAGCCCGGTCTCGGAATAGTCCTTGCTGACGTAAAAGCTGGCGGCGTTGTACTCGGCATAGCCGATGTCGATACGCGCCCCGCCGCCGGGCACCGTCGGATCATTCGGGGCACCCTTGTCGATCAGCGGAGAGCTGGCCTGCAAGCGAAAATCATTGCCCACCAGACTGCGAAAGCGTGGATCGACAAAGAGCTTGCCGCCGCCCACATCCACCGGATCCATATCGGTGCCATTGGCCCAAAAGGCGTTGTACGTGTTCGACAGGCTCGTGGGTGCTGCTCCACGCAAGAGCCCGGTGCCCATATGGTAGGCCAGGATGGTGTTACGCACGTTGACCGGGTTCGTGCCCTCGGCTACGATCCCGTCTCGGTTGCGAACGATGGTGTTATTCACAATCTCGACGGCACTATTCTCGCGCATGTACACGCCGACATCGAGATCCCGGATGATATTGCGGGTCAGGGTGATGCCTCTGGCTCCGCCCTTGGCCAGGAACCCGGTCCACCCCGAGCCGCCGGCCAGTGTCACACGCGCCAGGCTGGCCCGCGCTATGCCCTTTGCGGCCACAAGCGTGCCAGGCAGGCCTGCTGGAGGCTCGATGAGGGTCAGCTCGGCGCCCGAGCCGATGACATCGACGCCCGAAACGAGGTAAAAGGTCTGCGGGTAGCGCCCAGGCCGGACCAGCACGCGCGCCGCGCCACTCTCGATCGCCTCGCGGATGGTGCCAAAGGCCGTCTCACCCCATACCAGGCTGCCATCGTCACAGCCGGAGCAGGCTGCCTGCGAAGGGAACACCTGGGCCGTCGCCATATAACGGTGATAGCCTGCATTCAGTGTCGAGTTAGGCCCCAGACGATAGAGACCCTCTGCGGGGGCGACAAAGTCGGCCTGCTCCGAGGTGAGCCGGGTGGAGCCTGCCGGCAAGGCGGGGCTCCAGGTAGCGGTGGCCGGGGCCACCCAGGCGTTGCTGGCGTCGATATCGGTCAAGAAGGGAGAGACGCCGCCCGCCGCGGACAGGTTCGTCCAGGCAAAGCTGGTCGCCGTGTCTGGCGCCACAAAGGCCGTCCGCCGGACCGTCAGGCGCACATCGGACTCGGAGAGGGCGCCATAGCGGAAGAGGTTGCTGGTTACGCCGTCTCCTGGCGTGCCATAGACGTACAGGTAGCGCCCGATGCGTGCCAACGCTGGCCCGCGCGAGATGTTCAAGTCGATGGTCGGCGCAGACATGACCTGCCACGAATTGCCACTGATGCGATAGCGCGCGAACCCGCTCGTGCCATCGCCGCGCAGCATATAGATGGCATCGCCGCCATCCCATGTCAGAGACAGCCCGACGCCGGCATCTATGCCGCTCAGGAGCGGTGGATCCGTCATCCTGGTCCAGCCATTCGTCGACGGGTCATAGCGCGACAGACGCCAAGCGCCAGCACCGTTGTGCCCGAGGGCATACAGCTTGCCATCGGCCCAGACCAGCCCCTTGAGATAGAGGGCGGCATCGGGCAGGGCGCGTTCCGTCCACGTATTGGTAGCGCGGTCAAGGCGGTAGAGGACGCCGCCGGCATAGCTACCCCAGACGGCATAGAGATTGCCCACGGGGTCGGCTTCCAGTGCTTCGGGCACCTGCCATTGGTTGGTCAGGGGCGGGTACGCCAGCCGGGTCCAGTTGCCGGTCGGCACGGTCCGCTCAAAGACACTCGCGATCGACCAGCGGCTGATACCGGTCCAGCTCCTAGGGGCGTGACCGGCATATGAGTAGATCCAGTTCGTGCCTGCATACACGTGCCCCGTACTATCCAACGCCAGGGCCTTGATCAAGGATTCACTGCCCGCATACGCATCGCGTCCAAGCTGCACAAAACTCGTGGCGCCTTTTCTCTGAACGTATAGCTCAGGCCCAATGGGACCATACCCACCGACATAGATGTTGCCTTCGCCGTCGGCCAGGAGGGCTTTGGGTCCCTTGTTGTGCTGATTCGGTGATACGCCCGGGACCCAAATCCAACTGGGCGTAGCTGCGAGCGGACTCCAGCGCTTGACGGCGTCACTATCCGACACGCCATAGACCTCACATACGGACTTCCATCCTGTCGAGAGGTTGTTGACGCAGGTGGTCCGATCAATGACCAGGTCATTGACGGTACTCGTAAACCCATCGCCCAAGGCTGTCCAGCCCGAGGCAGGATAATACCAGCGGGCCACGCGGTTCATAGGCGTGCTGCCGTTGGCAGTGAACGCCCCGCCGGCATAGATATAGTCATAGACGCCACCGGTCGCGACCAGGGAGTGCACCGGCCCGTTCATGTTACCACCCGCATCGAACCAGGTATTGAGGGACGAGCCAGGTGCGCGCTTGATATAGCCGATGATGTGAGAACGCACCAGGTCGGGAGCGCCATCAAAGGCCTGGGTAAAGTTGCCACCCAGGAACACACGCCCATCGGACTGGTTAGTGATGGCATACACAGGCCCGTTCACCCCATTCTGGCTTGATGCGCCCAGGGTCTCCCATTGGCTCCCGGTCCAACGCACCACACGGCCGACGGCCAGCCCATTGTTGAGTCCGGTAAACTCTCCGCCGATATAGAGATGATACTGGCCCGGTATGACAAGGCTATCATTGCCAACGGCCGGCGCAAAGTGCAGCGCATGCACCGGGCCGTTTACGCCATTGTCCAGCAACTCGGACCCACCCACCTTGTGCCAGCTCGTCCCATCCCAGCGCGCGATGTTCGCGGTATCCGTCGTGCCGATCCTGGTAAAGCTGCCGCCGACATAGATGTCGCCGTTGACGGGATGAATGGCCACCGCATTGATGGCCGTGGTGGCGTTGGCACCTTCGGCTAACCCGCCCAGGCTGGGCCAGAGCACATGCGACTGGAGTTGGTACAACGCCGTATTGCTGGCGGTCAGCAGGCTCCCTCTACCTTCTTGTTCATAAGGGATCTCATAGCCGGTGTCATACGGCAGATGGTACTTGAGGGTAAAGGGGTTGCTCCAGTTCCCCAGCGCTCCCTCACTGCCCGGCGTGCTGGCATAGACGGCGCGGCTGGTGCCGCCAGGCACCGCATACAGGGTGTTGCCTGCTGCCAACAGCCCCCCATGATCCGTCACGGGCAGGGCCACGGCGCGGTCTTGCGCCCAGGCGTGGGACGCGCCCGTCCCGGCCTCTACCTGGATGATCGGTCGGGTGCCATCGCCCACCAACGTGCTATCGGTGAGGGTCAGGGCAGCGGCCTCGCTCATCGAGATCGGCGTCTCGACCGAGTGGGCCACGATCTTTTCGATAGAGGTCTCGTGGCCGCCCCCTTGCGTTGGCTCGCCGGCACCGTCTGCCAGCTCGATGCCGATGGTGGCGTTGCGCACCGTCATGTCTGACAGGCGCACGCCCTTGGCCTCGACGCCGATGGCATAGGTCTGCCCGGCACCCGGGTTCGCCTCGACAAAAACGGCATCGGCGCTCACGCCCCGCACCGTCAAATAGTCATAGTTCGCGCCTGCAGGAATACGAAAGGCCTTGTACACGCCGGGGTATACGATAACCGTGTCTGCGCCGCCATCGGATGCATTCACCGCTTGCTGGATTGTCTCAAAGCAGGGCGTATTGCCATCGCACCACTTGTCATCATCTACGTAACGGGTATCGGGGCCGATGGAGGGAATGCCCATCTCCCTCCCCATCATGACCGCGCCTTCTTCGCCGCCGCCCATGCCAGTCGCTGACATGGCGCCGCGCGGCAGACTGTGCAACGCGACGATCCCCGACTCGAAATCAGGGGCATCGAACCCGCGCTCCTCGGCGGCAGCCCGGCTGGGGATGAGCAGCAGATCGGCAGAGCCATCGGCATTGACATCGGCGCCCAACGCA
>SLPC01000214.1 GCA_007132185.1 Anaerolineae bacterium
ACGAACAAGGGGTGGGGCGCATTGCCGACGGTGCCGATGGTCCAGATATGCTCGGCCTGGCTCTCCAGCACCCTGGCTGCTGGCTCATCTTCGTCGGTCATATTATACTCTTCCATCCACTCGTACAGGTTCTTGATCTCCTGCGGGGGCTCTTCGCCCATCTGGCCACCGGTGTTGTACCAGCGACCCCACAGCACACCCCAAGTACTCTCATCACCGTCCAGCGGTACAAAGAACTTGGGACGGCGCAGGAACAGGGTATCGGCCGTCTCGTCACCGTGCCACAGGGACATCGGCTCCTCATTGGCGATGATCTTTTGCGTCAGGAGCGTACGGGTCACCGACTGCCAGCGGATCTCGACACCGATACGACCCCAGTATTCCGTCACCAGCTCGGTAATGGGGCCCTTGGGCGTCTCGGTCTCGACCAGGTCCCACGAGATGATGATCGGTTGCTGGCTCTCGGGCCAGAGGCGGTGGGTACCGGCGTCGTTCCACTCGAGGCCCATCTCATCCAGCAGCTCATTGGCCCGATCGGGATCGTACTCGGCATAAGCCTCGGCATATTCGGGCTTGTAGTGCCGCGATACGGGAATAACGGTCATCTGGGTTTCGGACGCATTGTCGAAATAGATGACGTTATTGATGTCCGCTCGGTCAATGGCCAGCGACAGCGCCTGGCGGAAGCGATCATCGGAGAACACTTCCCGCATCTCTTGATCTTCATGGTTCATGTTGACGTTGTAGACCACCTCACCGCCCTTGCCCGACTCCCACAGCAACATACGGGCGTTGGCGGCGGCTGCACCTTCGGCATAGGTGGAGTAAAAGAGAATGCGCAGCTCAAAGCCGGCAAAGTCATAGTCGCCACCCACGGTCTTGGCATCCAGGATCGAGAGGTCGGCGGCCTTGTCGTTGTTGATCCGGTCGATATAGGGCAACTGGTTACCCTCGGGGTCTACGGCCAGATAGTAGGGGTTGCGCTCCAGGAACGACATGGACGGCGTATCGCGTACAGGCACAAAGGACTCGAGGCGTGGCCGATCGACGTTCTGGTTACGGTTATTCTTCTGGCCAAAGTTCTGGTACCAAAAGTCAAAGCCCTCTTCTTCGGCCAGGTCATCGGCCTGATCGTTGTAGCGGATATGGAACTGCTCCATATAGTGGCGCGGTATGAACGTCTGGTGATCCCAGAAACCGTACAGGTGCGCCATGTTGACCAACACAAAGGATGGGTGTGGTACGGCAAAGGTTAGCTGGAACGTATAGTCATCGAGGATGTCCAGTTCCATGAGCTGTTCGCCTGGGCGGAACCACTGTCCGGGTACCGGGGTGATTTCGGTGTCCTGGAGCACGTCCTCGTACCAGAACTCGAGATCAGATGTTGTCAACGGCTCGCCGTCGGACCACTTCATGCCCGGGCGCATGTGGCCGGTGATCTGCCGAAAGTCATCGCTGATCTCCCAGTCGCGAAGGATCAGGGGGACAGCCTGGGTCAGGTCTTTGGAAATGCGCAACCAGTTGGGCCGTCCCATGACCTGCTGGGTGTCGTTATGATACAGGTTCATGCCCAGGCCGCCGACGGTGATGGTGCCACCATACTGGCCGATGCTCTCGTAAACTTCGAGCACCAATGGCTCTTCGGGCAAGCGCTCATCTACCGGAGGTAGCTCTCCAGCCTCAACCTGTTCGCTTAGCATGGGGGACTCGTTGTACACAGTGGGGATCTCGGGGGGCTCCTCGTCGGGAGGAGCCACCGCTGGTGCTTCCTCTGGTGGAGGCAACTCCTCCTCTGGTGGTGGATCTTCCACAACCGGGGGAGCAACTTCATCTTCAGGGGCAACCGGATCCTCAACAGGCGGCGTATCCGGCGCGCATGCCGCGATGGCTACCGCGGCAGCGGTGATACCGGTAAAGCGGATGAACTCTCTACGTGTATGCTTTGGAAGATTCATTGGATACTCCTATGGGTGGCGCCCGCGAGGGGCAAGAGGCGCGCGCGGCGGAATCGCACGCACGCGCGAACAATCAGATGCTTTGAGTCGTGATGGCACTCGTCTTTCTTTTGCCTCTGGCCGGGATCGTATCGGCGCAGGCTATCCCACCCACGTAGACCAAGGAGATACACGCGAGGAACGCAGAACGAGCCGGCCGCACGGCAACCAGCTCGCGTGGGTTCTGCTATTCGGCTAGTGGCAGTCAAGCTGCGTAACGTCCGCTTCCAGTATGGTTCACTCATATCTCTACTGTAATTAGTATAGCAGACGGCTCTTGCGGCGTCAAGCTCCTTTTCCTGCTTTCGGCTTTCGGCCCGTGTCCCTGGGCTACTTTAGGGGCACAGCGTCCATAGGTGGTGCCAGGCCGTCCACGCGTGAGCACTGGATCTTGGAAGGCAGAGGCATCTGCCTTGCCGCGAGCCAGCCTTCCTCTATTTCCCGGTGGCGTTCATCTCTTCTGATGCGAGTGAGACTGCATTGGTAATTTCTTCTGCAGTAAAGCGAAACATGTCGAGTTGACAGATTGACGTAAAGTCATTATACTCTGTTTATGTAAGCCATTGACCAGAACCCATTGGGAGAGGATGCAAGTTGAGCAAACATGGCTGATGTTCATATGCAGCCATAGCTCCTTTTGCGGGATCTTGCTCCCGTTCTGGTCGTTGGGACCACTGACCCGTACGCGGGGCGATGCATACGAGGCCCTACAGAGGAGGAAGCGCAATCGGTGACATAACCAATTGCCCCTGTTTGTGCGTTTCTTTTGCAATGATGCCAACAAATCGATCCGTTACCATGGAGGAAACATGGATCTGAAAAAGCACACACGCCGTGACTTTATCCGGCTTACGGGCATTGCCGCTGCTGGTGTAGCCATTGCGGCCTGCGCCCCTAGGACCGAGATCGTCGATGATATTATCGACCCAACGCCCATACCTGAACCCGATGTCCAGGAGCCGATCGAGATCACAGAGCCCACTGACGAGGTCCCGATCGAGACGCCCAGCATCTACAACGAGGCGCCCATGCTGACCAAGCTGGTAGAAGCGGGCGCGCTCCCGCCAGTGGACGAGCGCCTGCCCGAAGAGCCGCGCGTTTGTCCCGTGCTCGAGTCGATCGGCCAGTACGGTGGTATCCTGACCGTCGGCGACCTGACCATGAACCTGTCCGGTGGTGACGCCCACCAGTCGATGGGTGACTGGGGCTCCAATTGGTTGCGCATCTCGCACGACCTCACCCACGCCCTGTCCAATGTCCTCAAGGACTGGGAGATCAGCGATGACTTTACTGAGGTCACCTGCTATATGCGCCCCGGTATGAAGTGGTCCGACGGCGAGCCGCTGACCACCAACGACCTGGTGTACTGGTACGAGGACATGCTGCAGAACACCGAGATCACGCCCGTGCCCCATATGCATTTCCGCTGGGGCGGCGCGCTGATGCAGCTAGACGTTATCGATGACTATACCTTTAAACTCACCCATACCGATCCGCATCCGTCGTTCGAGCTGGTCAACATGGCCCACTACTATGGCTTCTGGGGTGCTGACAACACCTGGGTGCCGCGTCACTATATGGAGCAGTTCCATATCGACTATAATCCGGACGCCAATGATCTTGCCAAGGCAGCGGGCTTTGACTTTTGGTACCAGCTTCATGGCCAGCGCAACAATGCCGGTCAGAACATCGAGCGCCCCACACTGCGCGCCTATGTTGCGCACCGTGACACGCCCACCATGGCGTTTCATCGCCGCAACCCGTACTACTATGCGGTAGACCCCGAGGGGAACCAGTTGCCCTACATCGATGGCATCAACATGGACCGCGCCGCGGACCTGTCGGTGATGGATGCCAAGATCGTGGGTGGTACCTATGACTTTTGCGCCTTTCAGATGCGCATCCTGTTCTATGCCACCTATGCTGATGGCGCCGCTCGCTCAAACGCCCACATGAAGCTGTGGGAGTCGGGCAAGGGCGGTGAGGTGGTCTACAATGTCAACATGAACTGGGCCGAACCAGAGATCCGCGAGGTCTTTTCGGACGACCGCTTTCGCCAGGCGCTGTCGCTGGCCATCAATCGTCCAGAAATCAATGACATCATCTATTTCGGCAACGCGTCCGAAACCCAGATGACTGTTATTCCCGTATCGCGGCACTACAAGCCCGAGTACGCCGAGGCTTATGCCGAGTACGATCCCGATCGGGCCAATGAGCTGCTGGACGAGATGGGCCTGGCCTGGAACGCTGCCCGCACTCACCGCCTCTGGCCGGTAAGTAGGCGCCCGATCATCATCTCGTGGGACCTGGTCGAGACCGAGACGCCCAAGGGCCCCATCACCGAGCTGGTGGAAGAGTACTGGAAGGACATCGGGATCGAGATCCGGTGGCAGTCGGTGACCCGTACGCTGCTGACGCAAAAGATCATCGCCAACGAAGAGCCGATGTCCCTGTGGCACGGCGACGAGTC
>SLPC01000075.1 GCA_007132185.1 Anaerolineae bacterium
ACGGCCCAACGGCAGTTGCGTCTGCTCTCGGAGCGGGTGTGGGGCGATCCCGAGGCGTTGGCGCCCGGCTTTGAGAACAAGTCGCCCGTGGCCATTTGGAGCCAGGACCAGCATTTCACCATCGACTCGCTCACCCTGTGCGACTTTGCCTTTCCCCAGCTCGTGCGTCCCCTGGGAGGCCGCGAGGTTTGGCAGGAAACCGACGACATCCTGGGGGACCTGGACATCGACAGGCGGCTCCTTGCGGCGGTGACGGGGCGCGAGCTGGATCGTGACGCGCTGAACCAGATCGCCCGGCGGGGGATCAACCTGGAGCGGGCGCTGCTGGCTCGGGCGGGCCGCTCACGCGTTCTGGAAGAGGGTCTGGCCTCGCACTTTGCGCTGCCCTGTCGCGATGATGGCACGCGGGTGGATGCCGAGGGCTATAGCCGTCTTCTGGACGAGTACTTTGCTGCGCGGGGCTGGGACCAGGCGTTGGGCTGGCCCACGGCGGAAACGTTGCGAGGTCTGGGCCTGGACGATCTGGCTGCCGAGGTAGAGGCGTTGCGCACCGGGAATTAGCCGCAGCCAACGTGACAGGATGGACGCCCTGGGCGCCAAGGAGCACAAGCGATGCCCCAGCCGCCTGTAGTGATCAAGTTCTTTGCGCCAGTGGTGGATACCACCATCAATACCCTGATGCAGGTGATCGACCAGCAGATGGGTCGCGGGGTGCGGCAGCTCAAGCTGTTGATCTCTTCGCCAGGGGGCTCGGTGTTTCACGGCCTCTCGGCTTATAACTATTTGCGGGGTATCCCGATGGAGATCACGACCCATAACTTTGGCAGTGTGGATTCCATCGGCGTCGTTCTTTTTTGTGGTGGCCAGCGCCGCCTCTCGGTGCCACAGGCCCGCTTTTTGCTGCACGGCGCCTCGGCCACGTTCCGTGATGGCCAACTCGAGGAAAAGCAGGTCGAGGAACGGCTGATGGGGCTGCGCATCGATGTGGAGAACATTGCCAAGATCGTTGCCGCCAACACAGGCAAGAGCATTCCCGATGTGGTCCAGGCCATGCACGATCGCCTGACCCTCAATCCGCAGGAGGCCCAGACATGGGGCCTGGTGCACGATATCCAGACCGAGCTGTTTCCCTTGGGGTCGCAGGTGATCTCGATCCAGTATCAGGAGAACAGGCAAGAGACCCAGCGCAAGACGACTCGTGGCGATAAATAGGGGCTCTGCGGCGCCGTCCTGCGCATAGAAAAAGGGGCGGGTAGATACCCGCCCCGTGTGTTGGCTGGCGAACCCTACTTGATACCCCAATGCTCGTTGATCGGCGCCTGGTAAGCGTCGACCTTGCCCGAGATCACGTCATCGACCTTGACGACCTCGCCGCTCACGGCGGACTCGTACACGGCCTCGCAGACGGCCAGTGACTTGAGGCCGTCCCAGGCATCCACCTCGACGCTGTCGCGGTTGCCGCGGACCGCCTCGATAAACTCCCAGATCTCGTAGCCAAAGCCATTCATCAGCTCGTTGGGGAACAGTAACTGCCACTGTTCCTCCGAGAGCGCATCCTTGTAGCGGGGCATCAGCTCGTCAAAGGTGAACTGGGTGCCGTCGCGCTGGGTCAGCAGGCCGGTCTCGGTCCACTCGGAGGTGCGCCAGTAGAGGTGAAAGATGGCGTGGCTGATATCGGTGCTCAGCGAGCCTTCGGACCCGTAAAAGAGGACCTTCTGGAAGCCTTCGCCCGGCGCGGCAAAGCTCCATGACCAGGTGCCCGTGAGGCCGTTCTTGAAGGTGAACACCGAAAAGAGCGTGTCTTCGCGCGCATCGGGCAGGCTCCGTACCTCGCCCTCGCTCGTCTCGATGGCCCGCGCATAGACGGTGTCCACTTCGCCCATCAAAAAGCGCATGCCGTCGCACCAATGGAACCCGCCGTCCATGGTGGGGCCGCCGCCCGACATCAGGCGATCGCGACGCCATTGCGCGGCATAAGGTAGAGGGCCATCAGAACGGCGCGGCCGAGGGGGACGCACCATGGTATGGAAAAAGGTCAACGGGTTGCCCATCAGCCCTGATTCGTTGAGAACCCACTGCACCATGCGCATGCCTGGCAACCGGCGCTGGGGTACGGCCACGGACAGAACCGAGCCGGTGCGATCGGCGGCCTCGGCCATCAGGCGGCTGGCCTTGATGGTGATGCCCAGCGGCTTTTCGCACAGTACATGCACGCCGGCATCCATGCAGTCGATGCTGGCTGTGTGGTGCAGGCCGTGGGGCAGGCACAGGTCGGCGCCGTCCAGTGTTTCCTCATCGAGCATCTCGCGATAGTCGGCATAGGTGGCAGGGCGCTGGCCCAACAGATCCTCTGCCAGGGCTGCCGCCTCATTGAGGGCTTCTTCATTCATGTCGCATACCGCTGCGAGCACAAAGTCATCCAGGCCACGCTGCTTGAGCTCGGCCATCGACTCGATATGCCTGCGTGCTATGATCCCTGTGCCCACCAATCCCATCCGGAACGCATCGTCTGTCATTGCTTTCTCCCTGTCGTAAACGTGACTCGGACGCTGACGCGCCAAGTATAGCGTGAGTGGGAGAGGGGTCAACTGCTTGCTCTCCATGCCGCAATTCTTGAGAGGCCCATCGGCCGCGCGCCATATTAGCGTCTCTAAGGCTCCACGAAGACAGAGGGTTGCCCAGTCCCCTCCTCGCCGATTGTCGCTCCCGGCTCATGTGGCTATAATGGAGACGCACAGGAGGGGAGATGATGCAGAGCGTCTCGGTGGTCGCGACCGTGCTGAATGAGGCTGCATCCATCGATCGCCTGCTGCGGTCGCTGGCTCATCAAACACGACTGCCCGATGAGGTGGTGATCGTCGATGGCGGCTCGACCGATGGGACGGCCGAGGCTCTGGAGGCCTTTCGACGCGAGGCGCCGTTTGCCCTCCAGGTGCTGGTACGGCCGGGGGCCAATATCTCGGCGGGGCGCAATGCCGCCATACAGGCTGCGGACGGGCCCATCATCGCCATCACCGATGCCGGCGTGCGGCTGGAGCCCGACTGGTTGGAGCGTCTGACGGCCCCCTTTGCCCAAGAGCCTGCCCCCGATGTGGTCAGTGGGTTCTTTGTGCCCGAGTACCGGTCGCTCTTTGAGCGTGTGTTGGGTGCGGTCAGCCTTCCCCGCCTGGAGGAGATCGATCCGGATCGCTTTTACCCCTCCTCCCGATCGGTAGCGCTGAGGCGCGAGGCCTGGGCGCGGGTGGGGGGCTATCCCGAGTGGCTGGATTATTGCGAGGATTTGTTGTTTGATTTTGCGCTGCGAGATGCGGGCTATCGCTTTGCCTTTGCCCGCGACGCGGTGGTGCATTTTCGGCCACGTGTTGATCTTGAGGCATATTATCGCCAGTACTATCGTTATGCGCGGGGCGACGGCAAGGCCGATTTCTGGCGCTATCGGCACGCGCTGCGCTATGGCAACTATCTCATTGGCGCGCCGTTGCTCATGCGGCTCTCACTTCGCCATCCTGCCTGGCTGTTGGCGGGCGGGATAGGGGCCTATGCCATGTTGCGTGGCAATTACCGCCGCCTGGTGCCGCATCTGGAGGGGCTGCCACCATCAGACCGGCTCAAGGCGCTGGCGTGGGTGCCGCTGATCCGCGTCGTCGGCGATGTGGCCAAGATGCTCGGGTATCCTGTGGGCATCTGGTGGCGGCTGCGCCACGGTCCAAGCGGGACATGGCCCAAGCGCCAGCTATAACGCATATGGGAACACCGGGCATGGCCAGAGCGTCCCTATGCTAGACTCGTCCAAACGGAGAGTGAGCGTGCTCGATTTGGGGATCGTGATCGTCAATTATAATACGCGCGAGGATCTGGCTCGCTGCCTCGACTCGATCGCTGCCAACAAGGGGCTGGACAGATACACCGTTGTCGTGGTGGACAACGGCTCGCAGGATGGCAGCGTCGAGATGGTACGCGAGGGCCATCCCTGGGTGCGGTTGCTGGTCTCGGAACGCAACGGCGGCTATGCCTATGCTAATAACCTGGGGCTCGAGTCCCTGGGCTATGCACAAAGGCAGCCCACGGCCTTGCCCCGCTACGCTCTGTTGCTCAACCCTGACACAATCCTGCCGCCGGATGCGTTACAGACCATGGTGGCATACATGGATGCGCATCCCGGTGTGGGTGTGGCAGGGCCTCGCCTGGTACGCCTGGATGGGAGCCTGGACCGCGCCTGCCGGCGGGGGTTTCCCACGCCCAGCGTCTCGTTCTATCATCTGGTGGGGTTAGCCCGGCTATTCCCCCACAGCCCACGCCTGGGGCGTTACAACATGACCTATCTAGACGAGCATGTCGAGACCGAGGTGGATGCCGTGGTGGGGGCGTTCATGCTCATGCGCTCCGAGGCGCTGGAGCAGGCCGGCCTGCTGGATGAGACCTTTTTCATGTATGGCGAGGATCTGGATCTATGCTATCGCATCAAGCAAGATGGCTGGCGGATTCAGTACTATCCTCGTGTGACGGTGCTGCATGTCAAGGGAGCCTCGAGCCGCAAGAACAGCCTGCGCGCCACGATGGCCTTTTACGATGCCATGAAGATCTTTCATGACAAGCACTATCGCGCCGAGTCGCCCTTTGTGGTGAACTGGGCGGTAGATCTGGGCGTGACATTTCTGCGTGCCAAGGCTCTGCTGTCCAATCGTCTTTGTCCACCCGAGCGGCGCCGCGTGGCGTCGGCCTAGCAGGGGGCGCTCATGACCAGACGGTCGAATGCCTGGCAGACCCTGCTGATCCTGATCATGGATCTGGCGATGGCGGCGCTGGCCTACTATGCCGCCTTTCAGGCGCGCACCCGGGTTCCTATCCCCACGCCTCTCCGATTGGGCCCCTTTATTCACTATGTGCCGCAGATGGTGATACACACCCTCTCCATCGGCTTGACCTTTTTCTTCTTCCGACTCTATCATATGGTGCGCGGCGCCTCGCGCATCGACCTTCTTTATCGGCTCCTCTCGGCGGTTTCCATTGCCACATTGCTGGCGACGGCGCTGACTTTCCTCGCTCTGCGGACCGACCAGGGGTTCACCCGTGGCTTGATCCTGTACCATTGGGGATTCAGCATCGTGCTTATCGGCATAGGCAGGATGCTCACTGGCTGGGTACAGCGGCTCGCGCGAAGGCGCCGGCCCGAGCGGCTCGTGATCGTGGGTACGGGCGATATCGCGCAGATGATTCTGCAAAAGACGCGGCACGCACGCCTGGGATATCAGGTGGTTGGTTTTGTCGATGGGGAGCAGGGGCTCACCGAGGTCGCCGGGTTGCCTGTGCTGGGTTCGCAGGCCGAACTGGCCCGTATCGTGCGCGAGCATCAGATCGACGAGGCGGTGATCGCGTTGCCCAGCGCGTCCAATGAGGACCTGATGATGTTGATTGCTGCCTGCGAGAGCGAACGCGCCCTGGTGCGTGTATTCCCGGACTTTTTCCAGCTCATTGCCTATCAGGTGAACATCAGCGATCTCGATGGCTTGCCCTTGCTCACAGTGCGAGATGTGGGCCTGCGCGGCTGGCGGCGCTCGGCCAAACGCGCTATGGATCTGATTTTTAGCGCGGTCGGGCTGGTGTTTCTCTCGCCGCTTATGCTATTCCTGGCCCTGTTGGTGCGCCTCGAATCCAAGGGCCCCGTCTTTTATGCACAGGAGCGGGTGGGTCTGGATGGCAAGCCATTCCCCATGCTCAAGTTTCGCTCCATGCGAGTGGATGCCGAGTCGGGTAGCGGGCCGGTGTGGGCTTCGGCCGGCGATCCCCGTACCACCCGGGTGGGCGCCTTCCTGCGGCGGCTTTCGCTGGACGAGCTACCCCAGCTCATCAATGTCCTGGTGGGCGATATGAGCCTCGTGGGCCCTCGCCCGGAACGCCCGATCTTTGTCGAGCAGTTTCGCCAGGTGGTGCCCCGCTACATGGATCGCCACTCGGAAAAGGCCGGCATGTCTGGCTGGGCGCAGGTCAACGGGCTGCGCGGCGATACCTCGATCGTCGAGCGTACCAAATACGATCTCTACTATGTGGAGAACTGGTCGCTACTCTTTGACCTCAAGATCATTGTGCGCACGGTGATCAACCTGTTCCGGGGCGATCGCCACGCTTACTGAGCGCACTGGCTATGCCTCTGTTTGGCTACGCCTGGGCCCGAATCCGCTGGGCCACCGTGTCAAAGGCCGTCAGGGTGCGCTCCAGATCCTCCTCGGTGTGGGCCATGGAGATGGCGCCCAGCCCGTGTATCACGTTCACGCCCTGTAGCAGCAGCCCCAATTTGAGCACGCGCTCGGTCATGGTGACATCGCACAGATGCGGATCATTCAGATCCTCGGCTCGCTCAGGCTGCAGGTCGTTCTGTAGGGGAAAGTAGACCGTGCCCAACGAGCTACCCTCAATGACCTCGTTGCCGCCGCCGGTGCAGCGGGCCAGCACCTCATGCTCGGCCATCACTCGCTCGACGCCCTGACGCAGACGCTCGCCCTTGTCTGCCAGCGTGCGATAGATCTCTTGCTCGTGCTCGATCAGATGGCGCAGCAGGAGCAGGCCACCCAGCACTGAGAGGGGATGGGCCGAGTAGGTGCCGCCATTGAACCATACCCGGGGAGAGGCGTTCTCGCTGATCAGGGCCAGCAGGTCGGAGCGGCCCACCACCGCCGCGATCGGCATGCCGCCGCCAATGACCTTGCCAAAGGTGGAGAGGTCGGCCTGTACGCCATACAGCTTTTGGGCCCCCGAGGCGCAATAGCGAAAGCCTGTGATCACCTCGTCTAGTATCAGAAGCGCCCCATGGTGCTCCGTGAGACGGCGAGCGGCCCCCATGTACTCGGCTGTGGCAGGGATGAACCCGGCGATGCTGGGGCACGGCTCGAAAATAAAGGCCGCGATCTGATCGCCATACCTGCGAAAGACCTGCTCCAGGGCCTCGACATCGTTGTAGCGGGTCACCATGATCTCTTGCTCGGCTGAGGATGGAATGCCCGCCGAATCGACATGGTCATAGCCGTTGTCTCTGTGTGCCACGCCTTTGAGGGCCAGGGGATTAGCCCCATGCCAGCCACCGCCCACTTTGAGGACCATGGTACGCCTCGTATAGGCGCGGGCGATCATCAACGCATACATGGTGGCCAGCGTGCCAGAGGTGGTCAGGCGCACCTGATCGGCGCCGATGGCCTGAGCGAGCACCTCGGCGTACTCGGCCTCGCGATCCTCTGGCAGGCCCGTCTGCAGCCCATAGCCCGCCTGCAGCATGGCAGCCAGACCCTTGGTAACCTCGGGTGGGTTATGGCCGAGGATATTGGCAAAGTGCCCCTGCCAATAGTCAGTCAACAGGCTGCCATCCGCGACGGTGATCTGCGCGCCACGGGCTGCGCGCACACGCAGTGGGTAGGGCTGATAGGTGCGGGCGCCATGACTGATGCCATCCACTAGCACCCGTTCGGCGCGCTGTTGGCCTTGCTCAGAGCGGGGAAAAGCCTGGCGATACTCTTGGGCCAGGGTTTGGAGCAGACGTTCATGGCGTTCAGGCATCGTTCAAATCACCTTTCTGGGTCAGAGGTGTGATCGATCAGGCTGAGCTCTCGATACCGACCTGCCACACGGGCTGTCTCGGTGCGAGCTTGACTCCGAAGCTCTATAGGAAAACATCATAGTCGGATCTCGACTATCGTGTCAATTCAAGTTAGAGGGCAGATCACGGCAATTTCAAAGTCAAGATTATGTGTAATCACACCTTGCAGGAAGCGCGGTCGAACTTCGCGAGGACGAACACAAGGCTCGCCTCTACCAAAAAACATAGTAGGAAGAAAAGTAGGGTCGAAGCATTGCGCATGTATGCGCCCGCATGTATGCGCCCGCATGAATGCGTACTTGGCCCAAAGTGAGTGCGAATCGGTATATAGCGCCTTTCCACAATCACGACTTTCGCCGCGAGGTGGCAGATCCCGCCGAGTTGCAAAGCCAAGGCTGGGCACTGATATCCACACTATCCTGACACAGTCTTGATAATTTCTACACATCTCCATGTCATAGTGCAGGTGAGATGAGTTCTGTCTGAACCATAGCGCAGGAGGTAGTACTGGATGAAGCGTGTACTGTTTGTAGGGTTGGCGGTGTTGCTTGTCTCGGCGATGGGGCTGGTGGCTATTGGGTCGGTCTGGGCGCATGGGCCCAATGGCGTGCCCGGGGCTCGGGCCCGATCGATGTGGGGAAACATGCAGGGACACATGCGTTCAGGTGCGGGCCTGTTGTCCGACACCATCACCGAGCTACTGGGGCTGACCCGCGAGGAGCTCTATGCCGAGCGCGAGGCCGGCAAGACCCTTTCCGAGATCGCCAACGAGCAGGGAATCAGTGATGAGGCGTTGATCGAGGCGATCCTGGCCGGGCGGCTTGAGGTCATCGAGCAATCTGTGGTCGATGGCGACCTGACCCAGGAGCAGGCTGATTGGCTCATCGCCAGGGCAAAAGCCATGGCCCCCTTTATGCTGAGCAACCCGTTTCCGACCGGCAGGCTGCATGGGCGGCTGCACGGGATGATGCATGGCGACCGAGGCCATTGCCACTGACGCCAACTTGGACCAGGGGGGCTGTGGGCCCATAGCGGCCCCCTTCACAGGTAGACCTGGGGCCGGCTCAATGCCAGCCCCAGGTTTCTCTGCGTCACCGCTCTTGCGAGGCGACGATACTAGGGCGCCAACGCGGGCGGGATGCCCGATTCACAGGCCACCCCGGTCTGGCAGAGGCCGCAGCCATAGCCCTCGAACCCGTATGCGTCACGCACGTGGGCCCGGGTGCGCCCCAGGTGCTCACGGCACACGACCTTGTCGTGCCCCGCCTCGGTGATGGCCCCCACAGGGCAGCGACGAATACAGTCGCCGCAAGTTCCCCGAGCATGGAACAGGCAATAGGCCTGGTGATCCGTGTAGGGGCGCGACGTGGGGGGCAGATCGGCCCGCACGACCACCGAGCCCACCCGCATGGCCTTGCCCACAGGGGTAATCAGCCCGTCGCTGAGGCCAAAGGTGCCCAACCCGCAGGCATAGGCGGCGTGGCGTTCCGACCAGGTGGATGAGAACACGAATCGCTCCGAGCTGACGCTCTTGAACGCGGGCGAGATACCGGGCGCGACAGCGGGATAGCCCGCCTCGGTGAGCGCCGCGGCCACCTGGCGCTTGAGCAGATCATTGAACTCTTCGCCAAAGATGCGCGAGCGGGCCCAGCGCTCGGCAGGATAGACATCCTCTCTCCGATTGTCGGCTTTGGTGGCCTCTGTTTGGGGCAGCACCCAGGACACCACGGCCAGCTCTTGTGCCTCTACGGCGATGTCGGGAAAGGTCAGGGCGAATATCTCGACCGGCGTCCACTGCTCGGGCCCCACATACTCCTTGTACGCATCCCACAGGCTATCGCTGCCCTGCGCAAACCCCACCAACGGCTCGCCCCAGGCCGGCTCATGGAAACGCCCCTGCAGCGTATTTTCCGGCCCGGCGCAGACTTCCCTGATCCGATCGGTGATCCACTGGCCCAGCTCGGCGTCACTCTTTTCTTGCACTATTTTTCTCCCTTGTCCAGCTTGTGCCTGCGGCGTGCTAGCTATCCGCCTCGACCTGTTCCAAAAGCTGCATATAGACATCACGGACCAGGCGCGGCCCCTCCCACGAGTCGGCCTCGGCCAGATCCACGGCTCGCGGCCCCAACACCTCGGGCATCAGGTCGCCGTCATAGCCATTCTCCTTGAGGATGCGCAGCCAGCGCACCAGATCGATGAACCCCTCGCCGGGCAGCACCCGATCCGAGTCGGCCATAGTCTCGGGATCAACGCCTTCGGGCAGATCGAATACATGCAGCGTCATGGGGAGACCCTTGACCTTGTGCAGATCCTCATAGGTGCCACCGCCAGCCCACCAGTGGATGACGTCCAGGATCAGCCCCAGGTTCGGGCGGTTGGCCCGCTCGATCAGCTCCAGGGCCGAGTCCAGCCCCATGACCCAGGGGTACATGATGCGGCGGGGATCAGGCCGGCCTACCTGCGGGCCCAGAAACTCGAACACCAGGTCCACATCGTAACGGCCCACCCAGTCGGCATAGGCCTGGAACTTGCTTACGAGCCACTCCCACTCCGCCTCACCGACGGCCTTGGGCCAACGGTTGGGGCAGCTAAAGGTGACTTTGCCACCCAGCTCGGCCAGCACCTGGAGCCGCGGCTCGGCCTTTTCCAGGGCCTGTTCCCAGAGCTCGCCATCCATGTTCCAGTTGGGTCCCAGTTGGGCCGTGGCCACGGCCATCCGGTTACGCTGCAACAACTCCTTGAGCTCATCGACGGCGTTGCGCGCCAAGTACCCATCAATCTGGTCGGCGTTCAGCCCCACCGAGCCAAAACCCAGCCCGCCTCCGATGACCACACGGGCGGACAGGTCGAGGCGGTTGGGAAAGTTGCCGATCTGCAGTCGCATGGCGATCCTCCTCTTGTAGATGCACATAGCTTTCGAGCCCACCCTCAGCCCGCTCAGTCTACACGGAAGCGGTCGCTGTTGCAATGACCAGCTTGAACAAACGCTCACCGGTGAGCGCCAGGGTCGTCCTCCCTATGCTCCTCCGCTCGGACCGCGCTCCAAGCCCAAGATCACAGCGCGCGCCGTTGAACGTCGATCGGATATTGCTCGAGGACGGCCCTGTGATACAATCAGGACATTGACCGTTATCCCCTGAGAGGGGCTGAATCATTATGCCCATTCGTATTCTCCCCGCCGACCTGGCCGCCAAGATCGCGGCCGGCGAGGTCGTCGAACGGCCGGCCTCGGTGGTCAAGGAGCTGGTTGAGAACTCTATCGATGCCGAGGCGCAAGAGATCCGCGTCGAGATCGCCCAGGGCGGGCGGCAGCTCATCCGCGTGAGCGATGATGGTTGCGGCATCCCAGCGGAGCAGGTTGAGGTAGCCTTTGCGCGCCACGCCACCAGCAAGATCGCGTCGGCCGAAGAGCTGTATCGGGTGCGTACGCTGGGCTTTCGCGGCGAGGCCCTGGCCAGCATTGCCGCCGTGTCGCGCCTGACGCTGACGACCCGCAGCGCTGACGAGCCTGTGGGCACGGTGGTACGCTACGAGGGTGGGAGCCTTGCGCACCGAGAGGCTGTGGCCCGCAATCAGGGCACCGACATCCGCGTGGAGAATCTGTTCTACAACACCCCGGCGCGGCTCAAATTCCTGCGCGCCGATGCCACCGAGTCGGGCCATGTAGCTCGGCTCATGAGCAGCTATGCTTTGGCCTTTCCTGGCATGCGCTTTGAGTTGCAGAGCAACAACCGCCTGGTGAGCCGCACCACGGGCACCGGCCAGATCCTGGATGTGGTACTCGCGCTCTATGGGCTGGACGTGGCCGAGCAGATGCTCGAGATCCGTCAGGGTGACTATGAGCGCGATGGCGTCTCGGTCTGGGGGTTGATCGGCGCGCCGGGGCTGCATCGCTCCAATCGACGGGATATGATCTTTTTTGTCAACCGACGGTGGATCCAGGACCAGTCGCTCTCCTTTGCCGTGTCTCAGGCCTATCATACGTTGCTGCCCCAAGGGCGCCATCCTCTGGTCGTTCTGAATGTGGCGCTGCCGCCCGAGGACGTGGATGTCAACATTCACCCCACCAAGCAAGAGGTACGCTTTCGGCAGCAGAACGCGGTGTTTGCCGCGGTCCAGCGGGCGGTGCGCAGCACTCTGATGGCGCAGCATTCTGTGGCGACAGCGCCGATGCCAGGGCGTAGCGCCGCGAGCTGGATGCGCCAGCAGGAGGCGCGTCACTTGGCTCCTGGCGTGGCGCAAACCGCTATCGAGTTCCAGACGTCCCCGAGGGAGCATGCCCCGAGCCTTGTGCCCGCTCCCGAGAAAGCCCTAGCGCGCCCCACGGAGCGCCTGCCAATGCTGCGAGTGGTGGGCCAGATCGCCCAGACCTACATCATCGCCGAGGGGCCGGGAGGGCTCTATCTGATCGACCAGCATGCAGCCCACGAGCGCATCCGTTACGAGGCGCTCCAGACGCAAAAGGCGAGCTCTCAGGTGACGGTGCAGGAGCTGCTGGAGCCACAGACTGTCGAGCTGGAGCCCCAGCAGGCCACCCTGCTCGAGGAGCATCTGGAGCAGTTGGCGGCGTGGGGATTCGACATTGCCCTCTTTGGCCGGAACACCTTTCTTGTCAAGGCTGTCCCTGTGGGCCTGGCCCCCGAAACGCTTCCCGTGGCTCTATCAGAGATGCTGGATGCGGCCAGCGAGGGTGGGCCAGGGTTCTCTTGGGCTGATCAGGCTCTTATGACCCTGTCCTGCCACACGGCTGTACGTGCCGGCCAGACTCTGAGCCAGCAGGAGATGCGCGAGCTGGTTCAGCAGCTGGAGCGCAGTTCGCTGCCCCACACCTGTCCCCATGGGCGCCCCACCATGCTACATCTGAGCCAGGCTCAGCTGGAGCGACAGTTCCTCCGCAGTTAGGGATTGCAACCCCCAGCCCATGTTCTGCGTATAGGCATTGAACGATGGCCTGATATTTCGGGTGCGCAGAGCCATTGACTCTTGGAGGTGCAAGATGAAGCATCTGTATCGTAGCGAGCAAGATAGGGCGATTGCCGGTGTGTGTGGCGGGCTGGCTATCTATTTTGACCGCGATCCGCTCCTATTTCGGCTCTTGTTCATTGTTCTGACCATGACAGGAGGGATCGGGGTACCCCTTTATCTGCTTCTCTGGTTGGTGCTACCCACAGCCCAGCAAGAGTACGCCCACCAGGAGCAGGTCATCCGTGACAACCTGGCCGAGATCGGTATGCGGGCGCGAGAATTGGGAGCCGAGACGCGTAACTCGTATGCGCGGGCTCGCAAAAAGGGCTCTGCAGATGACACCCTGATCATTCTGGGGGCTGTACTGGTCGGGTTTGGCCTACTGCTGCTGTTTCGCAATATCGGCCTGTTGGTCTGGATGCGCTCTCTGTGGCCCATTGCTCTCGTGGCGCTGGGGATAGCCATTCTCGCGAACAATCTCAAGGAGGGCTAGATGCCAGAGAGTCGCTTTCGCAACTACACCCTTGCCATTCTTCTCATTCTCCTGGGTGTGGCTCTCTTGATGCAACAATTGGGTATCTGGCAGATACCCTGGTCACAGTTGCTGACCCTTTGGCCGCTGGCCCTCATCCTCATCGGTCTGGAGATGCTGCTGCGGCGCGTACCCATGGGTGGCCTCATCTATATCGTGCTGGTAGTGGCGATTCTGGGCGTGATGTGGTTCGCTTGGCCGACACTGGCCCCAAGGCTGGCTCCTCGCGAAACCCGCACCCTTGAGCTTTCCTTGGAGGGCATTCAATCGGCTTCCCTCGAGATCTCGATGGGCGTTGGCGATCTCGAGGTGCAGCCCTTGACCGAGCCCGGGCTGCTCTATCGAGCCGAACTGCACTATGATCCCAATCGCACCGAGATCTCGGAAAGCCGTACCTTGCAGAACGGCCACATGACGGCCTCTCTGCGAGTGACGGGCATCAGTAGTGGGCCCCTGTTTGGCGGCGGCACCGATCGCCTGGAAATCGCGCTTTCGCCCGATGTTCCCGTGACGCTTGTGATCGATGCGGGCGTCAGCCGGTCGCGCATCGATCTGCGGGGGATGGAGATCGCCGGGATCGAGATCAGCAGCGGTGTGGGCGAGGCACAGGTCATTCTGGCCGAGGGCAACTATGAGGCCATCGTGAGTGGGGGTGTGGGTGCTCTCACCATCGAGATTCCCGCAGGCGCAGGCGCCCAGGTGCAGATCCAGGGCGGGCTAGGGTCCGTGCGGGTGGATGATCGCTTTGATCGTATCGACGAAGAATATCACGTCCAGGGCGCTGGTAATGTCTTGCTGCGTGTAGAGGGTGGTGTCGGGGCCATTCGGTTGCGCTAGAGCCTCGACACCAAAAGAGTCCCCCCTAGTATTTGCGTCTGTCATCTAAGGGGCCATCGCTGCGAGCGGGGCCGTCACGGCGCAAGAGCCTGCCGCGCATCAGAAGAATCAAGCCCGCGGCGATCAAAAGCAGGGGGCCGAGGATGGCGACCATGCCCCCAAAGGCCGAAGCAAAGATCAGGAAGAAAAAGCCGCCTATAGCCATGAATATCACCGCCACCACGGCCAACGCCCTGTGGTGGTTCGTTAGATAGTAGAGGACCAGGAACGAAAGCCCCAACGCGATCGGCTGCAAGGTCCATAGATAGGCCCACGCTGCCCAGTTGCCGGTGATGGCCGTATACAGCATGATCAGGCCGTTGATGGTGAATAGTGTGGCGGGGACGGCCAGACCCGCCAGTTCGCTCCGGCGATCCCACCAGACCAGCAGTGGCAGCCAAAAGGCCAGGCCCGCCAGAATCAAAAGCAGTGGCCATAGATTGCCCCATCCCAAAGGGACGCCGAGGGGCCCCAAGAGACGTCCCGCCCCCTCGATCAGCAAGAACATCAACCCGACCAGGATCAGCAATAGCCCAACGTATAGCGAACCCTTGTTCTGCATGTAATACCCCCTTGTGCAGTGCTACCTATTGTACGCAGATCTGGGGGAAACGTTGCGCATCGATGACCAGGGGCCCACGCTGCGTATTTTGCATCGTGAGCCCTTGTGAGTTTGTTGGCTGTTCTCGTCGTATCAGTCGTATAGCTGGGCTATACGGGCTGTAGGATCTACATCGGGGGAGAGTGCCACGGGCAGCACCTGATCCATGGAATCAACAAAGATCAGCTTCATGCGGCGCCGCAACCGGGCAGGGATCTCGGACATGTCGCGCTGATTGCGGCGCGGCAGGAGCATCGTCTTGATACCGGCCCGATAGCCTGCCAGCAGCTTTTCACGGACGCCCCCGATGGGCAATACCCGCCCACGCAGGGTGATCTCGCCGGTCATGGCGACATCGTGGATCACGGGCCGACCCGTGAGCGCCGAGATGAGCGCCGTGGCGATAGTGATGCCCGCTGAGGGGCCATCCTTGGGTACCGCGCCCTCAGGCACGTGGATGTGGATATCGATCTTGTCGAAATCCAGGTCCTCCAAGGCGAGCTCCTCGGCCCGCGAGCGGGTATAGCTGAGAGCCGCCTGGGCCGACTCTTGCATGATGTCGCCCAGTTGGCCGGTGAGCAACAGTGTGCCCTTGCCCGGCAGCACGCTCACCTCTATGGACAGCGTATCACCGCCCGACTCGGTCCAGGCCAGGCCGGTGGCCACACCCACCTCGTCACGCTCCTCGGCTTCGCTGAGGGAATAGTGTGGGGGGCCCAGATACTTGGGAAGGGACTGCTTTCCGATGACCTTGGGCATTGATTTGCCCTCGGCGATTCGGCGGGCCACCTTGCGGCAGACGTTGGCGATCTCCCGCTCCAAGTTACGTACACCTGCTTCTTGGGTGTACTCGCGGATGAGTTCCAGCAGGGCGCCCTCGGAAAAGTCCAGGCGCTGCAACCCATTCTGCTCGATCTGCCGCGGGATGATGAACCTTCGCGCGATCTCGAGCTTTTCCTCTTCCATATAGCCGGGAAACTCGATCACTTCCATGCGATCGAGTAACGCATCGGGGATGGTGTCCAGCAGGTTGGCCGTGGTGATGAACATCACCTTGGAGAGGTCGTAGGGAACCTCGAGATAGTGATCGGAAAAGGCATAGTTCTGTTCCGGATCGAGCACCTCGAGCAGGGCTGAGGAAGGGTCCCCGCGAAAATCTGTGCCCACTTTGTCGATTTCGTCCAGCATAAAGACCGGATTGCGGGTCTCGGCGCGGCGCATAGTCTGGATGATGCGACCAGGCAGGGCGCCCACATAGGTGCGCCGGTGCCCACGAATCTCGGCCTCGTCGCGGATGCCGCCCAGGCTGACCCGCACAAAACTGCGGCCCAGGGCCTCGGCGATGGAGCGGCCTAGAGAGGTCTTGCCGGTGCCCGGCGGGCCTACAAAGCAGAGGATCGGGCTCTTCATCTTGTCGGGCGCCAACTGGCGTACAGCCATATGCTCCAAGATGCGCTCTTTGGCCTTGGGAAGGCCAAAGTGAGTCTCCTCCAAGATGCACTCGGCCACGGTAAGATCGAGTCGATCCTCGGTCTCCTGGGTCCAGGGCAAGGAGATAATCCAGTCCAGATAGCCACGGATGATGCCCGTCTCGGGCGAGATCGACGGCAGGCCCTCGAGGCGTTGCAGCTCTCGGGTGGCGCGCTTCTCCACTTCTTCTGGCAGCCCCAGCTTGGTGAGCTGTTCGCGTATCTCTTTGACCTCTTCAACATAGGGGTCGCCCTCGCCCAGCTCATCCTGAATGACACGGATCTGCTCACGCAAAAAGTACTCGCGCTGCCCCTTGTCGATCTCTTCCTGCACCTGAGACTGGATGCGGTCCTCCAACTCGAGCACGTCCAGCTCGGTGGCCAGCTCGATGCTCAGGTACTCGAGGCGGCGGGTGGCGTCCATCTCCTCCAGGAGCTTTTGCCGGCGTTCGACATCGAGCCCCAGAAGCGACGACACCAGATCCGAGAGCAGGCCGGGGTCCTCGGCATTCACGGCGGCTACATAAGCATCCTCGGGCAGGCTCTGATTGAGCTGCACCACCTTTTCCAGGAGCGCCAGCACGGCCCGCATGAGGGCTTCGGTGGATAGCGAGTTCTCCCAGGTATCCTCCATGGCGGTGGCCTGGGCTACCAGGTGAGGACGCAGCATGCTATAGCCCTCAATCTGGGCGCGGCGCTGGCCCTGAACCCAGACACTCACAGAACCATCAGGCATGCGCAAGCGCCGTCCGATCTGGATCTCGGTGCCAACAGTATACAGGTCCTGCTCGCTGGGCTCTTCGACATCCTGGTCACGCTGGGCGACGGCAATCATGCGCCGGTCAGCCTCCATGGCGGCCTCGACTGCGCTCAGCGAACTGCTACGGCCCACGAGGAGCGGCGCCATCATGTGCGGGTAGATGACCGAGTCGCGCAGCGCCAGAACAGGGAGCTCGAGCGAAGACTCGGCGGTATCGGTCTCGAACTGCTCGAACCCTTGCTCTATCAAATCATCAAAGAGTTCGGGGTCATCGGGAAGTCCAGAGGTCATAAGGCAATCACCTTTTGAGGAATCAGATCAGAGGCCATCAAGAATCTGGCGCCACATGTTACAGCAATCACAGGGCTTTAGCAAAAGCGCTCAATTGAGTATAATAGGCTTGCCAGTGGCTTGTACAGCGGCAACCTCCGCTCGCTGTAGCGTTCACGTCGTGATTATCGTGTACCCCCAATACCTGCCCACGGGAGGCTTCTCATGACCCAAACCAGCGCGCCTTTTTTCATTATGGTTGTGGCTCCTCGGCCCGCCGATGGCTGTGAGGCCTTCTCTTATGCCACGTTGGAGGGCCTGTACGAGGGCATCGAGGCACAGGGCGCCCAGGTTCAGGTCGAGCATCTGAGACCCGCTATGTGGGACGCTCTGGCGGCGCGGCTGCGCGATCCGCAACAGCCCCGCGTTGATATGCTGGTCGTGGATGGTGCGTTGGCCCTTGATGATACAGAGGTCATGATTCTGTTCGAGAACGACCAAGAGGCGCAGCAGGTCAAGATCGATACTCTGGCCAATCTATTGGCCGAGACAGAGGTCGGTGTACCTCTGCTGCATTTATGCCAGGGGGCCGCTGCCGACAACAATGCCCCTGGTGTGGGCCAAGAGCTGGCCGAACGAGCGCTCAAGCCGGTGGTATGGCTGCAACCCGGTCTTTCGCGGGAACAGTCTGCCGCCTGCATGGGCGAGTTGCTGGCCCAGATCCTGGCGGGGGAGACGCTGAAAGCCTCGGCCGAGAGCGCCCAACGTGTCATGAAGCAGATTGGTGATGAGAGTAACACAGCAGATCCCATGATCCGGGTCTTGGGTCCCGGGGACAGGCGCTATGCGCCGCCCGAGGCGCAGAGCTCGGGCATTAGCAAGATCGTGTCTTTCCCGGGGCGCCAGCTAGATGGGCCACTGGAGCAGCTTCCCGCCGCAGGCCAGCCAGGTGCATTACCTGGTGAGCCACCCTACCAGATGGTAGAGCGCTCCTGCGAGATGGCGGCGCTCGAGGCCTTGCTAGCCTCGGACGAGCCCTCGGCAGCCTGGATATACGGGTATGACGGAGTGGGCAAGACCACACTGATGGCGCAAGTGGCACGCTGGCTGGTACGCACCGGTCGCTTTGAGCGCGTTGTCTATACTGGCATTGGCCGCTCGGGGATGCGGGCATCGGCTCTGTATGATGTGGGCCGCACCCTGCTGGGAGACGAGTTCCGTGTGGGGGAGGATGCCCTCGAGACTGTTCTGGCCGCTCTGCAAGAGACCCCGACGCTGGTGATCTGGGACGATTTTCACGCTGTGTTACCTGGCGGAGAACTATCGTCTGACCCGACGTCTCTGGGCGAGTGGTATCGCCTGGCTGGTCAGTTTGCGACGGCAGGCGCCAGCCGGCTCTGTGTGCTTTCGGACGGGCCAGCCCTGCCGGAGAGCGCTCGGCGCCTGCAAGGAGTGCGTAGTCTGGAAATTGCCCTGATAAAAGCCCCCCAGGCGACGTCCCTGTTGGTGCAGCTGTGCAACTGGCTAGAAGTCGCTCCCCCCGAGCCGGCGACGATTCAGACCCTGCTTGGTGCCCTGGGGGAACACCCGCTGGCCTTGCGCATCCTGGCTGCTCAGTTCGCGGATGCCGCGCCAGAGACGGTGGTGGAGGGGCTCTTGTCGGACTTGCCCGGCCTGGCCTCAGGCGAGGCCCGTTTCCGCAACCAGGCCGTCGAGATCGCCTTTGAGCGTTGCGTCCAGGCCCTGCCGGAGGCTGTGAGCCAGAGTATTCCCTCTATGGGCCTGTTCGTAGGTGGTTTCACGGAGAATGTCGGCCTCGCTGCCATGGGGTTGGAGCGTGAGCAGTGGGAGACGGGGTTGACCATGCTCTCCAGGGCGGGCCTCGCGCAGGCGCAGCCCATCGGCGATCTGTCCATTCCCTTTATCTCGGTGCATCCTGTGCTCAAGCGTCTGGCTCGCCAACGCCTCGATCGGCGCGCCCGCCAAGCCCTGGCCGAAACGTTCGGCAGCCTCTATGTTGGCCTGGCCTCGTGGCTGTTACAGATGCGCGGAAACGCGCCTGAGCAAGTCGATACTCTGATCTACCATGATCTTGGCAATATGAACATGGCGCTGGAGCTGATCCTCCAAGCCCAGGATCTAGTGATGGCCGTCAATTATGGTCGGCTCTACACCCAACTCTTGCAGGGGATCGGGTTCGATGGGGAGGCCGACCGTATCGTTGCGCGTGTACAGAAGGCGACAAGCGAGGCCGTCCCTCGCGAGGGACCGCTGGGGCGCCCCGGCGTCTTGCTGCTGTGGGATCAGGTAGATCGTATGATAGAGGCCGGCCAGCTAGGCCCCGCTACCGCTCTGCTTCGGCACCTGGTCGAACGCATGGCCACCCAGGGAGGCCTGAACTATGTCGGGCGAGAGGCCGATTTGGATCGGGCTCGCACCCTATACCGTATGGGGTATGTCTACCGCCTCATGCGTCGGCCCGATGTGGCGGTTTCATCGCTCCGGAACAGTTTGGAGACGCTAAAGGATCTGGAACGCGATGCAGCCGTGCGTCGCCAGCAGGCCGAGATCTATGCCGAGCTGGCCGAGGCTCTGATGATGATGGGGCAGCTTGAGGAGGCGTACCAGGAAGCGCAGCATGGGCTGGAGACCGCCCAATTGCTGAAAGATACAGCCCTCGTGGGTGGCTTTTATGCACGCCTGGGGGGCATCGACATGCGTCGTGGTCGGGCTGATGAGGCCAGAGAGAGCTATACGCAGGCG
The DNA here is from genome assembly GCA_007132185.1 of Anaerolineae bacterium. Classification (GTDB taxonomy): domain Bacteria; phylum Chloroflexota; class Anaerolineae; order UBA1429; family UBA1429; genus UBA1429. The sequence continues at coordinate 19,822 of SLPC01000075.1, forward strand.
TTGGAACATATGCAGACGGTTGAGGATATCTCTGGGATGGCGGCCATTGAGGGACAACTCGCCAGTCTGGCGATGCGTCCGCCCGCTGATCACGGAAAGGCCCAAGAGCATCTACAACGCGCACTGGGCTATGCCCGTGAGGCCGAGAATGTTCTGCTCGAAGGACAGTTCCTCGCCCAGTTGGCCCAGTTAGCGGTGCAGGGTGGTAATCTTGAGGAGGGGGAAGCCCTCTTTAGAGAGACCGTGCGCCTCTATCGAGAGAATCGCATTCCGCCCGGGCTAGTTGCCACGCAGGCCAACCTGGCAGAGTTATTGCTCCAGCAGGGCCGCACTGACGAGGCCAAGACAGAGGCGGAAGCCGCTCTGGAGGTGGCGCAGAGCGCAGGTGGGCCCGAATCGGCACCCTGGGAGCTCTACCTGTTACTGCAGCGCATCGCCCAAGCGCAGAGTCACGATGCTGATGTACTGCGGTGGCGGCTAGCGACGCAGGATGCGTTCGCTCGCTCGCCCCAGGCAGCGCCGATCCGCAGGCGCTGGCAGCCGGTGATCAAGGCCGTCGTCCAGGGGGTGCGTGGTGAGACGATGGATGCCGAGGCCGCCGAGACGATCGAGGAGATGGAGTCCAGGCCCGACTGGCAGGCTCTGGGGCGATCCATTATGCGCATCCTTTCGGGGGAGCGCGATGAGACGCTCTGGCAGGAGCTGGACCATATGGATGCGGTGATTGTGCACGCTATTCTGGAAGCTCTCGAGGAGGATTCCGAACAAGACGAGGGAGACGACCAACAGTCCTAGATCGACCTACGCTGTCGCTTCTGGGTTGCCCACCTGCGTTCGATCTGCTTGATTCATCAACACATCGTTATATTGCGCAGGAGAACAGGTATGGCTGACCTAAGCAGTGCTTTTGCTAATTGGCTTTTGACCCAACTCGAAAGCCTGCCTACGGGGATGATACGTGACGGCGCTGAGCTTCTCACGGCTGATCGCTTGTTGGCCCATATCTTTGAGGGGCGCGAGTCTGCACACGCCCGTGCGTTGTTTCGAACGCCACAAGAGGGCAGCGCGCGCAAAAATACGATCCTGATACCCGGCCTGCTGGGCTCTCTTTTAGCCAGCACATGCGGCCTGAGTGTCATGCTCTGGTTCAATCCCATGATCCTCATGGAGGGATATCTGAACCTGCTGGATCTGGCGGAAGATGGCCGCTCCGACAGGTCCCCCGATGTGAATATCAAGCCGGTGGGCATCGAGAAGATGGGATATCTGGAGTTGATCCGCACGTTGGCGGCTCACTCACGACTCTATCAATTCCCTTATGATTGGCGCAAGCATATCGAGAGCAATGCCGATCTGTTGCACGATAGTATCTGTCGGTGGAGCTCGGTCGAGCCTGAACGGCGCTATACCATCGTGGCCCACAGCATGGGCGGGTTAGTGGCAAGGACCTACCTGACGCGCTATCCCCAAGAGGCAGAGCGCCTGATCGAGCGTGTGATCATGATTGGAACACCGTATAATGGCACTCCCTCAATCATGATGACCTTTACGGAGGAACAGCATCCCGGCCGGCTTGTCAGCCGTCTGAATGAACAGAACGACATGCTGGGCTTTACAGCGAATCTTCCTTCCTTGTACCAGTTGCTTCCGCCGCCGCCAGAGCTCTATCGCCCAGAATGGGACTATCCCTTTGACTGGGATATCTATGATGCTGCCACCTGGGGGCTGCCCTGGATACGCCAGGACTATCTGAACGATGCTCGCGCTCTGCATCAGGTACTGGATGCCACAGATCCCCAGGTTGAGATGGTAGGTATTGTGGGGTGCCACCAGCGGACTATCAGCCATGTCTCTCTGGACCCGGCCAACCCCGAGGCTCCTTTGACCTTTCACTATGAGGATTATGGCGCCTCATCGGGCGATGACAAAGTGCCGCTTTGGTCAGCAGGTGACAGCCGACTGAGTATCTACTATGTAGAAGAAACCCACTCGGGACTTCTAATCAATGAAGAGGTGATGGAGACTGTGATCAACCTGCTCTATGATCAGCCAGCCAAGTTGTCGCAAGAGCTGCCAGAGCTACGCCAGACGCGTAGAGGTCTGACTGCCATGCCTCTCGTACAGCAGGTGGCCGAACTGCGTGAGCGGATGGAGCAGGGTAGGATCACGCGCAAGGATATCGAGCAGTTCTTTTTTGATCGCTGAGCCGGCGCCGTCCTTTATCACCGATGATGATGCTCTCTGTGGATTGCCCTGCGCCGTTTTGACAGGCCGTATCCTCTCCCGTATAGTTGCGCAAGTATTCGAGCTCGCACAAGTCATTGGGAGGGTCGCATGCAGTCACACATCCTGTATCGTGAGAATGTCTCGGTTCGCATCCGAGTTATTGGCATTTTGCTCTTTGCCGTGGCGACGGCCGTCAGCGCGCGTTTGAGCGCTCTGGTGCCCAACTCGCCCGTTCCCCTCACCATGCAGGTGCTGGTGGTTGTGCTGAGCGGCCTGGTATTGGGTCCCCGTGATGGCTTTCTGGCGCAAGCGGTCTATCTGCAGGCCATTCTCGCAGGCGCACCCCTTACGGCAGCAGGGTTGGGGGGTCCTTTGGCCTTTGCCGCGCCGACCGCTGGCTATCTCATCAGCTTTCCGCTGGCGGCTCTTGTGGCAGGGTGGCTGGGCCAACGGGCCCAGGCAGGTGCATGGCTCTGGCGTGCCCTGGGTAGCATGGCAGCGTTGATCGTGATCTACAGCCTTGGCACGGCCTGGTTGGCGGGCTACGTCGGCGGCTTGAGCAACGCCTGGGCGCTGGGCGCGGTGCCTTTTATCGGGGCCGACCTGCTCAAGATCCTGATCGTCACGGCTGCCCTCTCGCTCCGCTCCCGTTAGCCTCTCATCTGAGAGACAAACTCCCCTCAGTAGGTCTCTACCGGGGGGAGTTTTTGCGTCTGGCTCCGGTTGACCGATCAGGCTGGGTATGATGGAATATCTTGCGCGCCTGTGGGTATCGGGCCATAACGGCTCGGATGAACCGGATGCCCGGGCGCCGCTTGCCCGAAAAGATCATCGAGAGATGCGATGCCGAAAAACCCAGCCTGCGCGCCATTCCCTGCGCGGTCATGTGCTCTTGCCGCATGATTCGCTTGAGAAGGCAGACCAGGGTGGTGACCTCGTCGTCTCGCATCGTTGGCTCCTCGTACATGGGGCGATGTGGGCGGGCGAGGGCATCTGGCTCGCCGGCCCTGCCTGAATTCTTGCACAGGGTAAACACGCATGACATTATAGAACATTTGTTCTGTTATGCCAAGCGCCATTCTGTCCCTGTGGTAATTGGATGGAGTGCGATCAGTTGGAGTCAGTGCGCCAGAACCAGATCACGGAGCGATCTGTGTCGAGAGTGGAGGACAGAGACAAGAGGCCTTCCTCCTGTTGCCAGCCTATGGCCTGCAAGGTGATCGGGGTTGCATCGGCTTGCAGGGTCAGGGGTACACTCTGGGTGCCGGCCTGTTTTTGGACCGTCAACTCATAGCGGCACAATGTCCCCTGGCAGAGAAAGAGATCAGGGGGCAACTGATAGGTCAGCGTCAGGGTATGCTCCTGTCCCGGCGGCACGACCAGCAGCGTTCCGAGGCTGGCGCGTCCTCGCTCTACGCCGACATCGATGTCGGCGATGTCGATCTGAGCGTCACTGTCGGTCGCTGCGAGCAGCTCAATCCCTCCAGGTGCCAGCACGCGCACATAGTTCCAGTAGCACTGCTGCGTCAGGGCCTCGTAGGATTCGAGCACCTGCGGCTCATGCACACAGGCGTCCAGGTCTGCTGTGGCGAGATTGCGATAGGTGAGCCGCAGGGTGGCCGTGGGTGTGTTGCCTGCGAGACTGATCGAATACGCAATGCTACGCTCGATCTGGCGGTCTGCCTTGTTATAGCCCAGATTCGAGTCCACCACCGACAAATAGTCGCCATCGCCCTGGTGAATCGCGCCTGTCCAACCGGCTCGCGTCAGATCGGCACGGGCGTTCTCGCTCTGGAGCGCCCAGGCCTGGATATGGCGTCGCTGCGTGCCCTGAGCCAGGGCGTCGGCCACCTTTAGCCAATCTCGCAGCGAAAAGTGCCCAAGGCGAGTCACGCCAGCCTGGACAAAGTCGCGGCCGAAATCTTTGCGATGCTGGAGCCATCCCCATAGATTCACGGTACGATCGGCCAATGAGGCGCCTTCCAACGGAGTTTCCCAAAAGGTCTCTGCCATGGCCAAAAGATTGTCTGCAGTAATAGTCACGCCATAACCGTCGACATCTAATGGCCCCATAGCCTCTAGCGCCAGATGGAATGCATAGGTATCCAGGGCGATGACGGCATCGACGGGGGTACGATGGTTGGCCTGGTACAATGCCGCCAGTACCTGAGCCGATGTGGGCCAGTCGGGTGACCAGTTGGCATCGCGAAAGACGAGGCCCGGGAGTTGCATATGGACAGCCAGGGGTTCGGGCGCAGGCGGCATAACAAATCCCTCGACCTCGACATCATAGCTACTCATATAGTCATAGGACAGCAGCCGATAGCCCTGCATGTGGACCGCCACCACGCTGCTGAGAAAGCCACCGGTGGGCCGCAATTCGTCGCTGTTTTGCACTATGACCAAAAAGAGCCGTTCCTCGCCGCCTCCCAACAACTCGGGCGCTAGCAGCAAGCCATCGACTGCCAAGATTGGCAGGGGAGCAGCGGACGCCAGAGGCTCAGTCGGCCCGGTTAGATCCTGGAGCGCTTCTGACAGGCGCACCGCGCCAGGACGAAGGGCCAGCAGGCGCTCGCGGTCGATGCTCAGCCGCGTCAGGGCCTGATCCAGCGGGTCTGTGCGATACTCGAATGGCTCGCCGGGAGCCATCGTTACCTGGCCATGCAGCTCTGCGGCGCTTTCCAGCTCCAAGGCAGCCCACCAGGCCGTGGCCGTGAGGCCCACTGCCAGATCCAGGCCCTCGCATCCCAACACCCCCAGCCGGTGAGCGGCAGGCCAAAGGGTCTGGCGGGTGAGAAGGCAGGTCGGCGGCCGTGTCAGCCCGGCCATGCCCTGAACGTGTCCCTCGAGCTTGCCCAGCTCGACGCGCAGCTCTCGGGCAGGCTCTGACTGGACAATTCCGTCCGCGTCCCGAGTTTGCAGCACGAGTCGCGCGGCCCGGGCTACCGCCTGACCGTGGCTATAGAGGCCATAGAGTCGATAGCCGATCAGGGCGCTCCAGAGGAGCACACCGATGAGCAGAATTCCAAGCAGGGTACGGGCCCAGCTCTTCCAGGGAAGCGTCATGAATCGCATCTTTCAGCTCTAGGGAGCATCCGGCGCAGCATGCTCGACCCCAGGAATTGTCTGGAGCGCATCACGATAGGCTTTACCATAAGGTGTCAATTGATCGGATTGATCATACAGATCGCCATTGAACAGGCCCGATGTATGGCTGGCAAACCAGGCCCACGATTGAACATAATCGGTCTCATGTAGCCATCTGACGGTCTCGTGGATATAGGCATTGATGGCCTCGGGGGGCTCATAGCGGGTATCGTGCCGTTCCTGCCCCATAAGCACGCCGAACTCGCTCAGAACCAGAGGCTTGTCGTCTTCCCCTATGTGAGACATCCACGTCCTGAATGCGATCAAGCGCTGACGGAAGACATCCTGGTCGAGCTGGCTATGGTCGGGCTCCAGAACATAGTTATGGACGTTCCAGGCATCGATGCGAGGATATGCTCCGTGGGCCTGATGATAGGCCTCGCGAAAGGCCTCGGCCCATTGCCAATCGGCATTTGCGATTCCGGCGGACATCAGACGAGCCATCGGATCCGCGCGCTGCGCGATCCGGGCAAAGCGGTGATAAAAGGCAGCATAGGTCGTAGGAGAGAGATTGTCCTGATAGGGGTCATTGGGTTCGTTACCCACCATCCACCAGCTCCCAGGGTATCTGCGCATGGTCGCGATCAGGCTTGACTCATCATGGTGGGGCAATGCCACAAAGACCCGATGATGCCTTGTATCGGCCGTGCCAACATAGTGGTAAGCATAGTACCAGACCGTGCCCATCTGATCCAGTGCCTGGGAATGGAGGAGCTGTACAGTAACTACTCCTCCTGATGGGCCTAGGACAGTGGGTAGGGGCAGGGAGCGCGCCAGCAGCAAGAGTGCGCTCATGCAGGCAAGGACTGCAAGTGAACGTCCTTGCCGAGGCACTGCTCGGGTTGGGGAAGCACCACTCACAATACGATCTGTCTCTCGATGCTATGACGGTGGGCTAGCGTGATCACGAACCCTCCATGCGCAAGAGGACTCGCAACGTATAGACACAGATAAGGGCGTCCAAGACGGGGCCACGCCGCTTGAGATAGCCAAAGTCATAGCAGAGCTTTTCCAGAGCGTCATCTACGCTGCTGGCATAGCGAAATCGTACCTGAGCCCAGCCGGTAAGCCCGGGCGTGATCGAGTGGCGAATGGGGTAATAAGGTAGCTCCTCTGAGAGCTGGTTGACGAACTGGGGCCGTTCAGGCCGCGGCCCGATCAGCGTCATGGTGCCTGTTACCAGATTCCAGAACTGGGGAAGCTCGTCCAAGCGCGAGCTTCGCAGGATGCGGCCCACCCGCGTCACGCGCGAGTCATTCTTGGTAGCCCAGACAGCCCCGTTCTGTTCAGCATTGGGAATCATGGAGCGGAACTTGGCCAGGGTAAAGGGGCGTCCGCCTCGTCCCACCCGCTCCTGTCGATAGAGCACCGGCCCAGGCGAGTCAAGCACAATCGCAAGCGCGATGAACGGGAATATCAGGGCCGTCATCAAAAGCCCTGTCACGCCGACCAGGAGATCGATCAGACGACGGACAACGATCCAGAGACGCAAGCCCAAGCCATCCTGGCTATTGAGCAGGGCAAACAGATTTGGGCCCAGGTGCTGGGCAGGAATGGCCCCGGTCACATGCTCATAGTAGACTGGCATAGGCACCACGCTGGCTCCACTGGCCCAGCATTTGATGAGAGACTGCATCAACTCGGGACGAATGTCCTCGGTGTGGGTGATCGCGATCACCAGGTCCTGCACTCTGTAGCGTTTGACGATGGATACGAGATCATCGCCGTTACCCAGAATCGGGTAGCAGGTTATCCCTTGCTCACAGAGACCGGCATCGTCATCGATGAACCCCAACAGATCCACACCTGCCGAGCGACCGATCCCGGTGATCTGTGTGGCCAGGGCCTGGCCGGCCGAGCCTGCCCCGATGATAACCACGCGCCGTGCAAACGCCGCATCGCGGAATAGTCGCGCATAGGTCAGACGCCAAAGGCTCTCGCTCGAGATGGCGGTTAGGGCGAAAAAGAACCACGCCAAACGGGATCGGGTCAAAGGGGCAGAGTAAATGGGAATTACGAGGTAGACGACAGAGACGAGCAAGACACAGCCTGAGGCATATATAGTTCCGCGAACAGGTTCGGAAGCGAGCTTGAGATTGTAGCAGTCAAACACGAGCGCAATAGGGATCCAGACGGCGATCAGAACAACCCACCAGATGGGCTGCAGCGGAAAGTACATGACCTCTTCCATCTCGTAAAAGACGGCAGAGCGCACCCATAGGGCAAATAGCAGAGAGCCTGAGAGAACGAGCAGATCGATGACAAAGAGCAAGAGTCGACGCTCTGCAAAGCATAGCCCCATGGCGCCAGCAGGGATCCGCAGCAGCTTGCCCATCCAGCCAATGGCATGGGACTCACTATATAAAGGTTCGGCGAGGGGGTGTTGTTGGGCCATGGTGGCCTTTCCTCCATACGCCATCGGCAACATGAGCTTCCGACATCGAGTGCTTAACGGCATCTTTACGTTACATTAGCGCAAAGCGCCCTCATCTGCACTTGCGTCCTGCTTGGGACAAAGACAATGCGACCTCCCAAGCAAAAAGCTATGTTAGCCGATGGGTCTACTCGCCCACCTCGGGCAATATTGGGCACGGGGTGAGAATCGGGTTCATCCGAACGACTGCCTCTTCACCTTCGCACTCGATAGTAATCTCGATCAAGTACTCGACGCAGGGCAGCGCATCTTCGGTAAGGCGGATCTCTACCTCAAAGACGTATTCCTGACCAGGCTCAATCGTGCCAACATTGAATACGTAGGGAGGAGCCAATACCTGCCCATCAATCAGATACTGTAGCCCAACGACCTCACTCATCTGGATGACACAGTTCACCATCGGGTTATCACGCTCGTTGCGGATGGTGATCGTCTTGTCCACGGGCGTGCCGGGATCTACAGGTGTATCCTCGATAATGATGAACGGCGTAGGAGTAGGTGTAATCGGCGCTGGAACTGTCTGTCGCGGTTGCGTCAACGGGCCTGCCCAGGTCACGGGGAGGGCCCCAAGCACCAGCAACAAGATCACTGCCAGCACCCAGATGAACGGTCTTTGCTCGGGATTCTTATGCATCATATTCTCCTAAGGCTTATGAGGGCGAATGGCTAAAGATCCAAGGCTATTACGGGTCATAGTCGCTTCTCCTCGCTCTGTGCTCCGATAGATACCGGCGTATCTTTGTCCAGTCCCTCGGCGCAATCCGTAGCCCGATATACCTTGTCCTCTCTGGAAGCATTCTAGCATAAAGGTTTAGTAAAGATCAAGGCCTTTGGACACAAAATCTCGAATTCTCGTCGCCAATTCTATTCTGGATCACGAGGGCTTGGCGATTACGATCACCCGATGGGTATATACCCATTCGGGCCAGCATGTGACTAACGTGAGACGCGTATCATTCGTGGGCGCCATATATTTGGCGTTCTCATACCGCTCCTCAAGCGTCAATCCCACTTCCTGTATGACCTTGACGCTCTCGACCCGAAAGACGAACAGGCTTCCATCGGCATCGTGCACGCGGATCTCCTGGCCCTCTTGCAGGTCCCAAAGGTTCTGAAACTCGCCCATGCCATCGCCCCGCGTATGGCCTGTGAGTACCGAGTTACCTGGCTCACCCAGCGGGGCAGAGCCGCGATGGTGGCCTACTGCGCCCTCGGCCACGTCCCACATGGCTACCTGTTGGCCGTCTACGACCTTCATACGCCACGAGACCGGCACGATGGGGTGGTCGTGACCCAGAGCCGGGATCTCGATTCGGCCGGTGGCTTTTGGCAGAGGGGCTTGCTCATCGGGATCGGACGTGGAGCGCGCTGCTGGCTGGCGGACGATCTCGATGTCCGAGATCACATACAGTGTGGGGGTTGGTGTTGGTTCGGAGGTGGCCGTCGGCGCAAGAGTTGCGGTAGCCGGGCGGTTGGGTGAGCCCACGACCGGCTCCAGGATGGGCCGAGGGCTGGCCTCTTCTGCCGGGATTGCTCGGGGAGAGGGTTCCCGTATCGGTACGTTCGAGGCCGTCGTCTCGTCAGAGGGCGTGTGCAACGTCAAAGCAATCCACACGCCCGTCACCAGGACCCCAGCCAGGGCCAGCGCCCAGAAAATCGCTCGTGTTCCTCGTGTCACTGCTATGATAATCCTTCCATTATGGCTCGCGTTTCATGCGTCCGGCAAGACCGATGCTACCGGACCTCTTCTTGGTCCAATTATACACAAGAAAAGGGACAATGGGGGCCTTTTTTGCGTCCTCATTACAAAGAGCCTTGACGGGCCGGGTGGGGCCTGGCTATCATCAATAGGGAGCCATACTACCCTGACTGATAGCTTGATAGGCGAGTCGCAGCGCAGAGGTCCATACGAGCAAAACTAGAATGTGACCTGGTCACAATGGGAGAGAGTACCTTGACCCAATCCAAGCTTTGGATCACAGACGATCTGGCGATTCCGATGGATGAGATCACCTTTCGCTTTTCACGGGCGAGTGGGCCCGGGGGCCAGAACGTCAATCGCACGGCGACCCGGGTCGAGCTCGTTTTCGATCTGGCGGCATCACCCAGCTTGCGTGACGACCAACGCCAGCAACTTGAAAAACGCCTGGAGGGCTACTTGGATAGCACCGGTACGCTACATCTCACCTCCCAGGCCACGGCCAGCCAGTGGCGGAACCGCCAGGATGTCCTGGAGCGTTTTCGCACACTCTTGGCCAGGGCGCTGCGCCGGCGCCCCGCTCGGATCCCCACCCGTCCATCGCGCCGGGCGCGGCAGGCCAGGCGCGAGAGCAAACGCCGTCATGGTCAGAAAAAGCGCCGTCGCAAACCCCCGTCGCGTAACGAATGGTAAAAGCGATGCCTGTCTCGGGCTTTGGGCATGTCCGTCTGTCTGCGCTATAGTAACGGCATATTGGCCATATTGAGGGGGGGTACTCCATGCCGGTGATTGTAGCCTTTGCCAGCCTGCCGTTCGGCCTGCGCGAGGGAACCTACTCGATACAGACCAGCAACGGGCTGATCACGGCACATATCACCGCACAGCGCTTTAATCCCTTTCTCTCGATCAGCCCGCGCCCAGAGCTTGCGCAGAGCATTCCGCCCAACGGCATTGGCGAGGGCTTTACGACCTATACCTGGTACGATCATCCCTTTGTGTTGCGCGTGGTGTTCGGACGCAACATCGCGGCTCTTGGGTCCATCAACTCGGGGGCTACCGTGGTAACTCCTCTGGATGAGGAGAGCCTGCAGAATCCTCGGGAGCTGGACCGGCAACGAGACCAGTTCTCTGAGCAGGCCCTCGAGGGCATGAATCATCTGGTTGCCGTGGTGCGTCGCGAGGCACGCCTCTACCATCTGTTTGACCTGCGTCGCGATGATATCGACCTTACCGTGCGGAGCGATGATGGCGCCATCCTGCTCGAGGACCCGCTCCAGGAGGATCTGATCCAGGAGGAGATGGCCCAGAGCGAGACCTTTGACCTGGTGGGCATGGATGATGCCTGGTACCAGGAGCTCAGTGAGGCTCTGGGCGAAGAGCAGCCGGTCGATCTGGCCGATGAGCTGTTGATCGAGGCCGAGCGTGCCCTCACCCAACGTTTTCCGCGCCAGGCTATCGCCACCTGCCACACGGCCCTCGAGGCCGCCTCTTCTGCTCTGCTGACGCGGGGCATGCACCGCCAGAATGTGGCCGACCACCAGATCGATCAGATGCTCTCAACCCGCAGCCTGTCGTCCAAGCTCGGGGTGCTGATGGGGCGGTATTGTGGCTACAACCTGCGCAACGAGAATCGTGCGCTCTGGCGCAGCTTTAGCCACATCAACGATGTGCGCAACGACATCGTGCACCGCGGTCGCAGGCCCACGTATGATGATGCCGAGCAGGGCCTACGCATCACTCGCAATCTGATGGCCTGGCTCCAGATGGTGCGCCAACGCAACAAGTGATCCTTTGGCCTGAGACAGTCATTCTGGGGCACGAATCATACATTTGACATCAAGGCGCACGCCAATAGAATGGTTGAATAGACTGTATGATAGCGTCACACAGGGCCGTGCCATGTTTGGATGCGTGGTTCGGATCATAGGCGCCTTGCGTGGACTGTGCCAGGGATATGTGATGGAGGATAGAGGACGATATGGCAAATATGAGAACGCTGGCGGCCCAGCCGCGTAATAAGGATCTCAAACCTCGCGCTATGCGTCGGGCAGGGTTTATACCGGGCGTGCTCTATGGATTCGAGTTCGAAACCCGGGCGCTTCAGTTTGATGTGAATGACCTGCAGCAGGTGATTCGTGCGGGGGGTATTACACGCCTGCTCGATCTGGCTATTGAGGGCGAGTCTGAGCAAGAGATCGTCCTGGTGCGCGAGCTCCAACGCGATTCGGTGACAGGACGTTTGCTGCATATTGATCTGTATCGCACCATCGCTGGCCAGACGATCACTTCCACGGTGCCTCTTATTACTGTGGGCGAGGCCCCTGCCTCGGAAGAGGGTGGTGTGGTCAACCAGCTCCTGGATAGCCTCGATATCGAGTGTCTGCCCAGAGATCTCCCGGACGAGATCATCGTGGACCTGAGCCCCCTGACCGAGCTCGACTCGGTCATCCTGATCTCTGATCTGGATATCCCCGAGGGAGTGACTGTGCATCATGATTACGAGTCTGCTGTAGCACGTGTCGTGATCCCGCGGTCCACCATTGAGGAAGAGGAAGAGCTCGAGGCCGAGGAACTCGTCGAAGGTGAGGAGCTCCTTGAGGGCGAAGAGCCGGCCGAGGCCGATGACAGAGAGCCAATCGAGGAGTAATCCTTCTAGTGATGCCAGAGCCCTGAGAGAGCAATCCCTCAGGGCTCTTTTGTTGCCCACGCTAGCGTCGGCGCCTCTTGTAGTGTAGATCCAACTTGCTTTTTCAGGCAGTCGTGCTATACTTTGGGCTGTGCAGGGTGCGTGGCTCAGTTGGTTAGAGCGCACGGTTCACATCCGTGAGGTCAGAGGTTCGAGTCCTCTCGCGCCCACTCAGGCCCCTCTTTCAAGAGGGGTCTTTTTTTGTTGGATCGGTACGCATTCTGCTGGCAAACCTCTTGTTTTGGTGGTATCCTGCTCCCCGTAGCTGCCGCCATTCTCCAAAGGGTGTATCTCTGCAATGTGGCGGCCGCTGCTTGTGGGCCGTGACGAACCCCGGCGCAAGGCATGAGGAGAGACGGTGATGCGACTTGGCCGCCCCATCAAGAGCTATGTTCGGATTACACAGCGGTTCATCCCGAACGTTCATTTTGGCCTGGATCTGAGCGCTTATACGGGCACCCCCGTCTATGCCCCGGTGGATGGCACAGCCTTTGCGGCGAACCAGCCGAGCGGTTTTGGGCGTTACGTTCGCATCGAGACGCCTACGGCGCGGGTATATGCCGCTCATCTGGATAGCTTTGCCATCAGTAGCGGCCAGCCTGTGCGCTGCGGCCAAGTCATCGGCTATAGCGGCAACACGGGCAACAGCACCGGTCCCCATCTGCACGTCGAGGTGCGGCGTAACGCTGGCTCTCCCTATCGCCATGGCGCCATTGATCCCTGGCCCCTGATAGACTGGGATCCGCCGCCAGCGGGCCGTCGCATGGTGGGGGTGCATTTGGGCAATAGTTGCCCATTCAGTGAGGCTGATCGCCGCGTAATCGAGCTGCTCAAGCCTGGTTGCGTCGTCTTCCTGCCCAACTATGGCCTGGATCCGCAGCAGATCGGGCCCACAGAAATCGCCTGGATCCTGTCCGTTGTTCCGGATTGCCACATCATCATGCGCCCCTACTGCCCGCCCGCCATGGCCAGCACGGCTGTGGGCTGCCGCCAGTATGTGGATGCCGTTCTGGGGATCTTGCTCCAGTGGGTGGGTGTGGTGCCATCGGGACGATTGCATTTGCAGCTCTGGAATGAGCAGAATATGCCCCGCGGCTCGGGGTGGGAGGGCTTTGGCGACCAGGAAGGCGATATGCTGCGTTTTGACACCGTGTTCTGCGAAGCTTATCAGAGGATCAAGGCTCGGTATCCTTCAGTGCGAGTCGGTTGGACGCCGCTTACCATGGGGCATCGAGATTGCTGGTTTTACGGCGATCCCTTGGGGCCCTACTATCTGCACGGCGGCACAGGCTGCCGTGGCACCGAGACGCTAACAGCGTCGCAATGGGATCAAGCGCGACGGCAGGGGCCCTGCTTTGAGAGTCTCTCGATGGCCGACGAGATCTATGCCCATGTGTATATTCATGACCGCGACGGGTCCAATGGGCTCTGGGGGCACGAGGCCTACGGGCGTCGGTTCGAGCATATGCGATACTGGTGGCCGGAAAAGCCGATGTGGCTCACCGAGTATGGATATCCAAACCTGCACTTTCGGGAGCAAGCGGGGGCCAATCAGAATCTGGTGGCCCATGCCACATACCTGAACGAACGCGCGCCCTATGCAGGTGGCTCGGCGCTCTGGATCATGGGCGATAATCCGCTGTGGGGCGGGCCCATGTACCATCGCAATGGGCAACCTGTATCAGTGGTGCGTGAGCTGGCCGCGTTGCATGGCATCGAGCTGCCCCCTGAAGAGCCGCCAACCATGAACGAAGATGAAATTGGGGCCTGGGTGTCGGACCTCATGCAGGAACATATCCTGCCGCTCAACCCGGCAGCAGCCCTTTACAAGGCGGCCAAGATCCGCAATCCAGCCCTGACAGTAGCCAGCGATGAGTGCCGCCCCCACGAGCTGGGCATCGAGCTGCCCGATGGCCTGCCCGATGATCTGGTGTGTCAGGCGTTCCGCAACCCCTTGGACGATACCTGGCAGGAGATCGCGTGGACGCGGATTGGCCAGTGGGCACCGGAGCAGGTTCGCTGGGTGCGAAGACGGAACTAGTGTCGATGGGGCTACTCGAAAGGCATGAAAAAAAGCGCTCACCAGAGCGCTTTTTCGCCGACGACGCCTCATTGTGCCCCTGACTGGACTCGAACCAGTACGCCCTTGCGAGCACAGGCCCTCAACCTGCTGCGTATGCCAATTCCGCCACAGGGGCATTACAGCAACAGTATAGGCGGAATGGGGCACTTGTCAATTCAGGCTTGGGCGGAGTAAAATGCGACAATCGGTGCTTGCAGGGCTGCATTCAACCAGGAGAATGCAATGCGCATTGTGCTAGATGCTATGGGCAGCGATCACGCCCCCGGGGTAGACGTAAGAGGAGCCGTACGTGCCGCCCGCCGTTTTGGCCAGGAGATGGTGCTGGTGGGGCGCGAGGGCGCCGTCCGGGCCGAGCTGGATGGGCTCGATACCGATGGGCTCGCGATATCGGTGGTGGATGCCGCTGAGGTGGTCGAGATGGGCGAGCATCCTGCCCAGGCAGTGCGGGCCAAGAAGGATGCCTCTATCGTGGTGGGCATGCGCCTGTTGCGAGAGGGGGAAGCCGATGCCCTGGTATCGGCCGGTAACTCGGGCGGCGTGCTGGCCGCCACGTTGGTAGGGGCCGGGCGCATCGGGCGCATCCCCGGTATAGATCGGCCAGCTATCTCCACGGTCATCCCCGCGCCGGACGGGTGGAGCTTTATGCTGGACATTGGCGCCAACGCCGACTGTCGGCCCGAGTGGCTGGCGCAGTTTGCCATCATGGGCGCGATCTATGCCGAAAAGGTGCTGGGCAAGCCGAACCCGCGTGTGGCCCTGCTCTCCAACGGTGAGGAAAAGACCAAGGGGAATCAACTGGTGCAGGATGCCCACACCCTGCTCGATAGCCTTTCGCCGGGCCTGAACCTGGTCGGCAATGTAGAGGGCAAGGACATAACCGAGGGGCTGGCTGACGTGATCGTCACCGACGGCTTTACGGGCAATGTGGCCATCAAGACGGCTGAGGGCACCGCGGCGATGCTGTTCTCCCTGCTGCGCAGCGAGATCAAGAGTCGCAAGCTGGCCACGCTGGGGGCGCTGTTTGCCGGGCCTGCTTTCCGCGCGGTGGCATCCCGGCTGGACTATCGGGAATTTGGCGGCGCCATGCTGCTGGGCGTCAACCAACCGGTGATCATCGCCCATGGCCGCTCAGACGAGCTGGCCATCGAAAATGCCATCGGCGTAGCCATCTCGGCCGTACAGGCCAATGTCATTACCAGCATCCGCGACCGTATGCAAGCCCAGAATCAGGAAACGGATTGAGCAACGCGACATTAGCGCGAGATCTGACGAGGAGAGTATGGAGACCACTGTCAATGAGACGTTCCTGGCCAAGCGAGCCAAGTATGCGCGCTGGGGCACCCTGCTCGGCCTGGGAGCGCTATTCGCCGGATTGCTCACCGCTGGCCAGCAGCAACTGCTGTTATCCTACGCGCTGCTGCTGGTAGGTCTGCTGGCAGCCAGCGTTGGTTCCTATATGGCCAACCGCTATGTGCGAGAGCCCCGCGCAGATCAGCGCATCGCTGAGGCACTCGATTCGCTGGACAAGCGCTATGTGCTGTATAGTTACTATCTTCCCAGCGAGCAGGTGCTCTTTTCTCACCAGGGTTTCACCGTGCTGGAGATCCGCAATCAGGAGGGCCTCGTCATCTATGCGGACGGACGTTGGAGCCACAAGGCCGGATGGCGCAAGATCATGAATCTTTTTGGCGAGCCTTCTCTGGGCAAGCCCGATCAGGACTTGGAGCGAGAGATGGGGTGGGTTCGTGAGTGGGTGGACACGTTCGATCCAGAGCAGGAGATTCCGGTCAATGGCATCATTGTCTTTACCAACCCCAAAGTTACATTGGACATCCAAGGCCTTGATACCCCTTATGCCTCCCTGGACGAACTGGCGGCCGTAATCAAGGCGGGATTGGATAGCCGTCCGCCGCTCTCAACAAGAAAGCGTCGCGAAATCAGGAGCATGCTGGATGACATGGTTACCCGGGCTTGAGCGCTATGGCGGCCGCGTCTGGCGGCGAATCAGCCCATCACTAGTCCTTCTGGTCGCCTTTGCGCTGCAGGTCTATCGCTTGGGTGACGCCAACCTTTGGTGGGATGAGGCTCTGGCCATCTGGGCTGTGCGCATGGGACTCGTCGATGTCACCTTATGGACGGCCGGTGACGTGCATCCTCCGCTCTATTTCTGGTCGCTTTGGGGCTGGGTCCAGGTGGCGGGCCAATCCGAGTTTGGCATGCGCTTTCTATCCGTGATCTTTGGAGTGCTGACCGTGGCCGTCGTCTATCGGTTTGGCCTGCTGGTGGGAGGGCACAATACTGGGCTGCTGGCCAGTCTGCTCACGGCGTTGAGCCGCTTTCATGTCTGGTGGTCGCAAGAGATGCGCATGTATATCCTCGCCAGCCTGCTGGGCGTGCTATCCATGTATCTGTTCCTGCGCTGGCTACGGAGCCTTTCTCGCGTGCCGCCCCCCCGCCTGCGCGTCGAGACTCGCTGGCTACTGCTGATCGGCTATATACTCGCAACCCTTGGCGCCCTGTACACCATCTTTCTCATGGGGGCGTGGGTCTTGGTCCAGAACCTGGTGGTCCTTGTGGCATTACTTTGGCCCCAGGGGTATCGGAAGAGACGGCTGCTTGTGCAATGGGTGGTGGCCCAACTAGCCATACTGGCGGGGTTGGCGGTATGGCTCTCGTTTTCGTGGGAGCGTATGCCCACCTGGTCTGTAGCCGAGCCGGTGGCGCCTACCTTTATTCTGGAGCTATATGCGGTACTGCTGACAACGGGCGTCTCGGTCCATATTCGGCAGTTCCGTTGGGCTGTGATCCTTCCGGCTATCGTCACGATAGGGGGGTTGGTGCTGCTGGTGCGCCGCACACAACGGGGACAGGCAGCCGTGCATGAGACGATTAGCTGGATCACGCTTCTGATCGCCGCGGCGGTGCCACCGGTCATGATCTACCTCTCCACGCTCCCTCGCAGCCTCTTTTATACGCCGCATGTCGAGGCGCGCTATTTTTTGCCGTTTGCACCTGTTTTTTGGGTTTTATTGGCTTGGTCGGTGGTTGTCATAGGAGCTCGGTTACGCAAGGTGGCGTTGGCGCTAGCCCTCGCGTTGGTGCTCAGCTGGATCATTGTGCTGCCCGGTCACTATGCCGATCGCTATCTGCGAGACGAGTTGCAGACCATGGTGCACGCCATCGGCAGCCAAGCGGCCGAGAATGACGCTGTGCTGCTGGTTGCGGGCAGCCGCTATCCGGTGTTTATGTACTATTATGAGCTCGTACCGGCGCCAGACCCTCCTGAGATGCAGACTATCACCCGGGCAGAGATTTCGCTCACGCCGGAGATGGTGGAGGGCTGGATGGAGCAGCATGCGGACGCCTATCAGCGCATCTGGCTGGCCGAGGTCGAAGCCCACCTGAGCGATCCTGACCGCCTGGTGCGCCAGGCATTGGATAACCGCTTTGAGCTGCTACACTCTGAAGAGTTTGACCACAACGCTCTCTTTGTCTATGCGCCCGAGGGCGTTGGGATGCCTCGCGTAACCTCGGGGTATTCGCCCGAGAACACCAATATCCGTGGGGCGCTCTTTGGATCTTTGCGGGGATGGGAGCTCCCGGTAGATACCTTTACGCCAGGCGACGAGATGCGGGTCGCCTTGTACTGGGATAGATTGCCACTGCGACCTGTGATGATCGAGTTGGTCAACCCACAGGAGCAGGTGGTGATGCGACGGCGGATGGCGCTCAATGTCAGCGTGCCGCCCTTGCGCGAGCGTATAGACCTGCCCGTGTCGCCGACGCTGCCGACAGACCGCTATCTGTTGCGACTTGTGCCAGAAGGGCAGCCGCCCTTTGAGCTGACGCATGTACGCATCGCCGATACGCTTCCAGGCCCGCCTGCCGATGGCCCCAAAGTGGGCCTAGATCTCATATGGGGCGAGAGCATTGTGCTGAGGGGCCTCAGCCTCGAGGGTGACCGGTTCCGGGTTGTGGATCTTGAGCCGGGGGAAGCATTGTTGGTCGATCTGTACTGGCAGGTGGAGAGGGCGCCGCAGGCCGACTATGCACTGTTTCTGCATCTGGTTGGCGAGGCGTTCAACCCGGCCACTGGCGGCCCTATATGGGGCCAGCAAGACGCCCCGCCATTGCAGGGTATGTGGCTCACAAGAACCTGGCGCACGGGGGAGGCTCTCGTAGACCGGCATGCCATTACGCTGGACCCGGATGCGCCTGAAGGGAGCTATTCCCTCGTGCTGGGGCTGTACAATATAGAGACGCTCCAGAGGCTAGCGATACGAGATCGTCTGGGACAGGATATGGGCGATCACCTGCGGCTGGACACCCTTATCCACGTGAGATCACGCTAGCCGAGGTCGGCGCGCCTATCTGCCCCATGTCCGGTATATACTTGCCCCATACCTCGTGCGCCGAGGCATTGGACAGGACGACAAAGGCCAGGAATTGGGGTCGGGCAGGCTTTCGAGCCAGGGTCATACGGGCCTCTTGGAGAGTCTTGCCGCCCTTGCGCGAGTTGCAGGCGCGGCAGGCGCAAGCCACATTGTCCCACGTGGTCTTGCCACCCTGTACCTTGGGCAGCACATGGTCCATGGTAAGCTCGGAGCTATTGCCCGAAAAGCCACAATATTGGCAGGTATAGTTGTCACGGGCCAACAGGGCGCGACGCGTTAGCGGCACGAACATGCGCCGGGGCACCCGCACATAGTACACCAGCCGAATGACAAGTGGGTAGGGTAGCGAGAGGTTGGACGCACGGATGCGCTCCTCCGTTGCTTCGAGGAGTTCGGCCTTTTCTTTGAGCAAGAGTACGATTGCGCGGCGCACACTGACGACGCTCAATGGTTCATAGGTAGCATTCAATACCAGGACCGATGCCATGCCTCTATCCCTTTTTGGGTGCCAAGGTAATCGCATAAAATCTCAAATAGTGTAGCATCGGCGTTTCACTATGTCAATCTGCCTGCGAGCGGCAATCTGTCAAAAACGTAAAGCTTCTCGTGCGTCCTGTAGCGCCATAGGCCGATCCTTTGACATGGCATAACGCCCTCGCTATCATAGCGACATGTTACAAACTGACGCCCACCCTGCCATCCGTACCCAGCCCCGTAGCCTGCTGATCAAGCCGGCCTCGGGCGACTGCAACCTGCACTGCACCTACTGCTTTTACCACGATCGGCCGACGGACCCCTATCGTGGCGATCGTCAGGGGCCTCGTCACAGGATGAGCTATGAGGTGCTCGAGACCCTCATCCGTCAGGGGATGCAGCTCGACCGGCGGCAGGCCACCTTTGGCTGGCAGGGGGGCGAGCCCACCCTGTGCGGACTGGATTTCTTTGTCGAGGCGGTGGCCCTCCAAAAGCGCCATGGAGCGCCTGGCCAATCGGTGAGCAATGGCCTGCAGACCAACGCTCTGCTCCTGGATAAAGAATGGGCGCGGTTCCTGCGACAGTACAGCTTTTTGCTGGGGGTCAGCCTGGATGGGCCCGCCGCCTACCACGACCTGTATCGCACCCATGTGCATGGGGCCGGCAGCCATGCCCGCGTAATGGAATCGCTGCGCCTGCTGGAGCGTGAGGGCGTCGAGTTCAACATCCTGAGCGTCGTCAACCGCGTGACGGGCGCCCACGGCGGCGAGATCTATGATTATCTGGTGGGTGAGGGGTTCCAGTATCTACAGTTCATCCCCTGCGTCGAGATGGACCTCGCCACCGGACGCCTGACCGATTTCTCCGTCACGCCCGAGCTGTATGGCGACTTTCTATGCGAGGTGTTCGACCGCTGGTACAATGGCGGGAATCCCCAGACCTCGGTGCGCGATTTCGATGCCATCCTCTCGGTGTATCTGGGCCAAGAGGCGCCCATGTGCTGCTATCAGGCGCGCTGCGGTGGCTACCTGGTGGTGGAGCACAATGGCGATCTCTATCCATGTGACTTTTTCGTGCAGGAGGATTTGCGCTTGGGCAACGTGCTGGAGATGTCGCTGGAGGAAGCCTTTGCCGGGGCCGCCCTCCAGGCCTTTGCCGCGCAAAAGGCAGCCCCCCGCCGGGAATGCGCCGTATGCGCCTGGCTCCTCCTCTGCCAGCAGGGATGCTGGCGATTCATCGGCGTCGAGGGCCATGCGCGCCACTATCTCTGCCGGGCGTACCAGCAGTTCTTTGCCCACAGCCATGAGGGATTCATGGCCCTGCGCGACCGCCTGTTGGGGCAGGCCCTTGGCCGGCGGCCCTCCGTGCCCGTGCTCCCCGTCGGGCGCAACGACCCCTGTCCCTGCGGCTCGGGCAAAAAGCTCAAGCAGTGCTGCGCGTCCCGGCGCCCGGCCTGGCTGGTCAAGGCGTAGCGTAGGGGATAAGATCGCTGGTGCCGAGCGGCCTAGAGTTCATATTCGCTAGCAGATTGGTTGGGTGCACACGTACCATCAGGAATCGCATGATGGCCATTGCTGTCAGAGTGCTTGGTGACAGAGTGGCGCTTGAGGAACCACCGACTCGTGCCTTATGGGGCGAGAATATGCAGGCGGGAGAACGCCAAGAGAATGTCACCCAACACATGTGACCTGAGTCAAAGCAGCAGCAGAAGAATAGTGTTGCGGAGTTCTACATTTGCCCGGGTTTTGGAGTCCAGGATTGACATAAATGCTCCGATATCTGATGTGTGGGATGCACTTGTCGATGTCGAATCCTGGGGGAAATGGAACTCGTTCATACCTGTGGTGGAAGGGGAACTAGAAGCCGGCAACACAATGAGAATCAAAGTAGTCTCTCCAGGCATGAAAGAGATGATCTTTAAGCCTACGGTATATGCAGTTGAGCAAGAACAAAGGATCTCTTGGGGTGGCGGATTTCTGCTCTTTGTTTACAAAGGTATTCACGAGTTCATCTTGGAGGAGCTTGATCAAAGCACAACCAGACTCAGGCAGATAGAAAGATTCCAGGGACCGATCGTTCTGTTCATGAAAAACATGATTCAAAGAACCGCTATAGGATACTTGAACATGAATGAAGAACTGAAACACTATCTGGAGTACGACTGAGGGAGCCTGCCCACTCTTCGAATGCACCTTCCACCAAGCTCACGGATCGGCAGCAAGATCGTTCTCATCGATGGTGACATGATGGCCCAGCTCATGATTGACTATGGCATCGCAGTCTCGCCGGTGGCCTCGTACGAGATCAAGCGCATCGACTCGGACTATTTCGTCGAGGACTGATCCAACGCCAGAGTGGGCTGCATCGCAGAGTGACACGTGTAGGGACTGAGCCCGCCCATGCATCCCGACCTGCCGCCATCCTCTTGATCCCCAGCGATGCGGAAAATGCCCATCAAGCGCGATCTACGGGACCGCCCACCGC
>SLPC01000235.1 GCA_007132185.1 Anaerolineae bacterium
AGGCGATTGTACCAGGTCTCGCCCTCGGTAGTTGGCATCGCCATCAGGGCCAAGGGTCGGCCAGCATAGCCCAGAGGCTGCTCCTCCTCGTCCCTCTGGCCCGTGATCAGCATGGTGGCCTCGGGCTGTATACCTACCGCCACCGTTGCCCGGGCATTGGGGAACTGGCGCAAGGCCCAGGCCACCTGGGGGCCGAGCCCCTCCTCGTAAAGAATATCGATGGCGCGCTCGTCGCCCACAAGCTGAAGGGACAGGCTCCGCACCAGAGGCTCGAGATCGGCCAGGGCAGCCGCGCTGGGCTCGTGGAGCAGCGGCTCCCACGGATCGCGGGCCCGATCATGAGCCAGAGCCACGGTCCCTCGTACCGTCGGTATCATCAGCACCAACCCCACCAGCAGAAGCGCGATCCGGCTGGCCCCGTGCGCATAGACCCAGACACCATACCCGATCAGCCCCAGGATCACGATCCCCAGCGCATAGCCGGCAAAATACAATGTCCCTAGCGTCATAAACCGCAGGTAGAGGGTGACATGAAGATAGATATACCCCAACACTACCAGCCCCATCAGAGCCACGACCAGATCGCGGCGCGTCAAAGTACCTCTCGTGTCGTACAAGCCCTGAACCCCGCGACCGGCCAGCAGGGTAAGGGGCAGCAGGGTGCTCACCAGCCAGCGAGGCTGCCGGTGCCCCAGGACCACGCCCAGCAACAGGGCGTAAACCAGCCACAGCATCAACCCCCCATCGAGACCGCGCCCAGATCGTAGACCATAGTAGACGCCGATCCCAGCCAACAGCAACATCAAGGGCTCATAGCTGGCCAGGACCCACAAAAGATGATACCAGGGCAGGTCAGTCTGTCCCGGCCAGAGCCCAGCCACCCAGGAGCCGGCCAGGTGGACGGTGGCGCCGATACCTCCTGGGTTCACCCAGAGAGCCGAGGCGATGGCCAGCAACGCGACGATGAATAGCGCTGGCACATTGAGCCTCTTTCCGGCCCGTACGCTGGCCGAAAAGAACTCTCTGTGCGCATCGGTCGCCCGCCGCCACCAGAACGCGACCAGCAGAGCCGCCGCGGTCAAGAGCGTGTACACGGCGGCGCCCGCCGTCAGGGCCGCCGCCAACAACAGGGCAAAAGCGCGCGCATCGCGAGGCAAGCCAGTGCGTCCATAAAGCCACGCGACCGCCAGAGCCGCCGCGCCCAGGGCCACCGAGAGCAGGGCCCCATCGGCCGTGCGCCCGGCATACACCCAGCCGGGAGAGAACGCCAGAAACGCTGCCGTAGCCAGCGCTCCCACGCGCCCCAACGGCCCCCGCAGCAGCCAGGGGAGCCCCACAAACAGCGACCCGGCAAGGGCAGGCAGGAGACGCACGGTAAAGACGCTGCTGCCCAGGCCAAAGAGCAGCCACTGCACGTTGAACAGGAGGGGCGCATAGCCCGTGACCCCCGGCAGAGCCCCCTGCAGGGCACGCAGAGCCGCCATCGCCGTGGACAGCTCGTCGGCCAGGAGAGGCGCGCGGCCCAGCCCGACCAGCCGTACCGCCAGCCCCATGAAGAACAGCACGCCATAGAGCGCCCGTTCTAGAGTCACCCACGACCAGAGGCTCGACCTCGTCGCATCGTATGCCACGGCGGCCTCGCCATAGCCCTCGGTTATCGTATGTCCGCGCTCCATTGAGAATCTATCCCCTCGAAAGGACTACTCCAACGGATTATAGCACAACTCATCGGCATCTCCGTGAAGCATTGACGATGGACGCCGGGTCGCAATAGTGCATGCCGCAGCGGTGCGGTCGATCACCAGGTACGTCCATAAATCAGGACTCTGTCGTTCTGGAACACCGGCACCATCAGTTGATCCAGAACATCGATGGCGATCTGCTCTGCTCCGTATCGCTGCCGCTCCATGGGCCCCACGATCAGATAGTCGACGCCATAGGCCTGCAGCAGTCGCAGCGTCTCGTTTGCGTTACGCCCCGTATAGATGGCATCGATGGCGGGCTCGCGGTCGCCAAAGACCTCGTAACCGCCGCGCCACTGGAGCTGGTGGCCGCTCCAGCCCAGCAGGGTGGGGATCCCCGTATGGGCCGAGATCCAGTTGAACGCGCTGTAGCTGCCGCCGGGCGCCTCGACCATGACGGCCTCGAGGCGTGCGTGCCGCTCCAGCCACTGGATCGCCTCGTATTCGTCAGGTCGATGCTGGGCCACATACCGCACCCCGTCCAGGGTGGGCTCGCCGCGAAAAGCGTCGGCCTTGCTCACCGTGGCGGCCAGGGGATAATAGAGACCGGCAAGAATCAGCCCCGCCCCCAACGCCCCCCAGAGGTACGCCGCAAGCTGCGCCGCTGTCCCTGTGCGTCGCATAGTCCGCCACACATGAAAAGCGCCATAGGCCCCGCTCAGGCTCAACAGGATCCAACCCTGATAGTAGAACTTGAAAACCGTGTTCATGCGGGTCCCAAAGATGTCCCGTAAAAAGACAAACTCGACGCTGAGGATCAGGCCCAGCCCCAGGACGGCCATTAGCAGCGCCATGAGGGTAGGGGCCGTCGGCGCCTCGATGCTCCCCTGCTCGCGCGCCACAACACCCCAGACCAACAACGCGCCGCTCACCGCCAGGAGAAACAGCCCCAGCGCCGCCGTGTACCAGCCCAGCAGCGCAACGCCAGCCATCAGAAAAAGCAGGACTGCCCCCCACAGCCTGGCGGTCCAGGGCAAGCCCGACACGCCTCTGCCGCGCCACAGGCGTGCCAGAACGCTGGGCAGGAACCCCGCCAAGAGCACGATCTGGACGCCAAACATGAGCAGAAATTGCTGCCACTGAGTCTTGACAAAGGGCGAGACCAGGCCCAGCCCGCCGGCCTGGGAACGGAACCCCAGGTAAAAGGGCAAGTACACCAGCAGGCTCAACAGGACGAGTATGGCGCCGATCTGGACCACTTGGGCCAGCCAGCGCCGGGTAGGGGAGCGTCTGCTGTAGTGGGCTATGGCAAAGGCGGCCGCGAACAGCCCCAGGTAGATAGGATAGTCCCAGGTGTTCAGGAATGCCATGGCGCCCAGGAGCACGCCCCACAGGAGCACCTCATAGAACCCGCCTGGCCACAGCCCCATCAAGGCTGCGCCCGCACGACTCTGCAACATAAAGGACGGAGAGCCCAGCCCGCGCAACGTTTCACCGCCCTCGATGGCTAGATCGGCGCCACGACCCAGCAGCAGGTTGAGCGCCAGCGCAATGGCCAGGAGCACAAAGGGCAGCGCCAGCACATGGGGATGATTGTCGCCCAGCAAAAAGCTAAAGAACGGAAACTCGGAGATCACCTCCATCGTGTTGCCCGCCAGGTCGCGATCGTGGATCACCCGCGAGGCCCGCCACCACCACCAGGTATCCTGCGGGTACCAGGTGGGGCTGGGCGGGCTGGCGCCCAGGTTGCGCACGTCCAGCCACTGCCAGAGGGCCTCCGTACCCCACCCACGTATGCGGACCAGCTCGAATGTCCCCACCAGGTTGCCCATGACGGCCACCAGCGTGGCCCCCAACAGGCCAAAGGCGGCCCCTGCTCGCGACACCCCCTGGCGACCAACTCCGAATCTGTCTGCGCCACCGGCGGCACAGACCAGGTTGTACACCAGGCCCAGGCTGCCGCTGACAGTCAGGGCAAACAGTAGCGTGCCTGTCAGGTTGAATGTCACGGCGCTGGGCAGCCCCGAAAGCCATGTAAGCAGGGCCATGATGACATAGCCCAGGTAATAGTAGCTGATGCCATAGCCGGACAGCCACGGATCGCGGGGCGGAAAGGTGGGGCTGCGCAAGATGCCATTGAGAAAAGCAAACTCCATCGGCTTTTCGGTCGCCGCGATCTCGGGATTGTGGGCCCGAAAGTAGCTCCAGGCCACCAACGCCAGCACAAAGAGGGCCGTATCCAGGGCGATATAGCCCCGCAAGCGTTTCAGCTCGCGACCGATCAGCCGCCGTTGGCGCCATCCAAAGGCCACCGAGAACCCACCCACCAACAGAAACGCGGCAGCAGACCCGGCTGGGCCATTGGATAACGCGCCGAAGGTGACCAACAGCCAGTAAAAGACGCCGCCCAACAGCAGGCCTAGGGGCCGTCGGAAGGTAACGCCTCGCTCGGGCAAACAGCGCAGCAGTCGCATCGTGAGGGGCAGCGCCAGGAGCCCAATGATCTCGACCACCAGCCACCAGCGGAGCGTCTGCAGGAGCCACATGCTAAGCCAGTCCCTCTCGCGACATTAGAGCCGCGCCCTCATCCAGCGGGTCGGGCACACGATAGAGATCCACCTGCTCGTTCTCAAAGACCCGCTCCAGGGCGCCCGCGTCGGTCAGGGACTCGAACTTTTGCAGGGCAGCCTCGCTATACAGCGCGCGCTCCAACGGCCCGACATAGACATAGCGCACCCGGTGCAGCGCCAGTAGATCCAGCAACTCTTGCGGGTCCTCGGTATCATAGATGCGCTCGGCGTCTCGCTGGCGGGCGGCCACATCGTCCCAGGGACGTTGCTCGTACTGGTGCGCCCCTACCAGGGTGGGCAGCCCGGTGTACGAGCTGATGCGCATGCCCCCCTCGCGATAGTAGCCCACAGGCGCCTCGGCCAGCACCGGTGTCCCCGGCACATGCTCCCAAAGCCAGGCGATGGCCTCGCGGTCATAACGCATTTCGATGGGGCTCTCGGCGTTGGGCCAGTAATAGACGGCCTCTATCATATAGGCTGTTCCGTCCAGGGTCCCGATGGGGGGCGAGCCACTAGGAAAGCGCTCCGTCACCCGGGCGGGAACGGCCAGCACGGGGTAGATGAGGGCGGCCGCCAGCAGGAGCATCGCCCCAACGGCCCACGCTTTCTGCAAGGCACCGGCCCAACCGGCACGCCTGCGCCACAGCAGAGGAAGCAATGCCCCCAACGCTACGGCCAGTAGCACCCAGGCCTGTAGCGAGAACTTGAACACAGTATTCATGCGCCGCCACTCGGACCCGGCCAAAAAGTCCGCTAAATAGACAAACTCGATACCCAGCAGAATCCCCTGGGCCGCGAGGATGAGCAGCCAGGGTACAATGCGGCGCCCCGCGGCCAGCGCACCCAGACACAGGATCACCGTCGGCGCCATCAGCAGCAGGAGCCCTGGCCATACATAGGGGCCGCGCACAAGCAGCACCGCCCCGGCGACAAGGGCTGCCCAACCCAGACCGCCGCCTGTCAGGCCCAGCAGAAGCCGGCGCAACCCCATCCCCCAGGCGCGCGCCCATAGGCGCCGACCACCCCAGCGACGCGCCGCAAGCCATGTCCGCCGCCAGGGCACCAGCGTGCTCAGCCCCCACGCCTGGGCGCCGATCAAGAGGTACACGAACAGCCCCCAGATCTCGAAAAAGGGCCCCACCTGGGTGCGCTCGTCGGGGGACAGCAGGCCCAGGCCCGTATACTGGGGCTCAAAGCGCCGATAAAAGGGAGCATAGGCCAGCAGGGCGACAAGCCCCACCCCCAGAGCCAGAGTCCCGCCGGTGGCTGCGCCGTGCATGCCATCCCGCCGATAGCCCCTGACGACCAGCATCGCAGCAGCGATCAGCAGGTAGATCGGCAGATCCCAGGTGTTGATGACCCCCAGGGCGCCCAGAGAGAGGGCCAGGAGCCCCAACAGCAGAATACGGGAGCCAGGGCCCCGCCGCCGGGGCGCCAGTACCGCGCCAACGAGGGCCAGCACCAGCAGGCCAAAGGGCATGGCCATAAGGTGAGGATGCAGGTCGGCGAATAAAAAGGTGAAAAAGGGAAACTCGTTGATCGTGTGCGGTATGATCCGGGTGCCGCGATACCAGTAGTCAAAGAAAAAAGGCGGCAGCCCGCCCCGTAGCGCCACGATGGCTCCCCGCCCCAGGCACAGCAGGCCCTGCCCGACCCCCTGCACATCGCCTGCGCAGCCGGCGGCCAGCGCCGGCCGGGCCAGTTGCGTCGCCCCCGAGAGGTTGCCGACTCCGGCCACCAGCAGGGCGCCGCCCGCACCGGCCCAGCGACCCAACGCACCGCCACCGAGGACGCGCCCCGCCACCGCATAGGCATGGGCCACCGTGAGGGCAAAGAACGTGGGCACCGCCAGATTGAACGCCACCTCGGGCGCCACGCCGCTCAACCGCATGGGCACCAGGGTCAGCAGATAACCATAGTAGTAATAATTGAGGATTCCCCCGGCAAAGTAGGCATCATAGGGCGGGAAATGGGCCGACCGGGCGACGGCGTTGAGCATGGCCATTTCCATCATCTTTTCGCCGCCGAACCAGGGCTGCCAGAGATCAGGGTTCAGGATACGGATGCCCACCCACAGCACAAAGGCCACACTGAACAGGGCCTCGCTCCGCAGCATAGCACCCCAGCGCAGCCCGTCCCCGCCCCGTCGTCCGCGCCACCACAGCAGCCATGCCAGCAAGGCCACGACGGCCAGGACGCCCCACAGCGTGGCGAGGGTGTTGTGGAACAGGCCCAGGCTCGCTCCCAACCAGTGCAGGTACCCCACCACCAGCAGGCCCAGCCCTTTGGCCAGGAGATAGCCCCGGTCGGGCCAGTTCGGGAACACCGCCGCCGCCAAGGGCCAGCCCGCCAGGCCGATCACTAGCAGCGCCAACCACCAGGAGCCCACGGCCAGCAGCGTGGACCGGTCGGCGGCACTATTCCAGCCGCGGCCATCCACCACCGGCAGCTCCTCCACAGGTCTGTCCAGCATCAGCGGTGCGTCGTCAGGGGGTACTTCTGGCATCACCCCTGGAAGTGGAGCCTGAGCAGATACAGCCGGGGGCATCCAGCGGCGGGCCAACCACTGGCGCAATGCATCCCAAGTAGCCGGCTGCGGCGCAGACACAGGTGGCGCGTACGCCGAGGGCGTCTGCGCCGTAAGCACGCCAGCGCCCAGCACCCGATAGATGGTCACCGGCCCCCGGGCATATACGACATCCAGGTGCTCGCCCACCATCGCGTCGAACTTGAGCAGGCCCTGCTCCGAATAGTACGCCTGCTCCAGCTCGCCCACATAGATCAGGCCCACCTGGTAGCGAGCCAGCAGCTCGACGGCGCGCTCGATGCTGGGCGTCTCGTACAGCTCGCGCAGGTCCTGCAGGCGCCAGTCTACCACGATGCCGCTCAGGGCGGCGCGCTGCTGGCGCTGGTGCCAGTCCCAGCCCACGATGGTGGGGAGCCCGGTATAGACCGAGATCCGGCTGCCCCAGCGGTAGAGGGGGGTGTTGGCCTCGGCAATGACCGGCGAGCCGACGACATAGTCCTGAAGCCAGCGGATCGCCTCGGCGTCATGGGCCAGCGTCAACTCGCGATCCCGGTCATAGTAGCGCGCCACGTCCATATAGGCCATGCCGTCCAGCGCGGGGGGCATCTCGGCGCCCCAGCGATCGTCCAGCTTGGCCGGCGTCGCGAGTAGCGGATAGGACGCCATCGCTACCAGCAGCACAATCAGGGCAAGGCGCCACCAGCCACGCTGCGTCGGACGGGGTGCCCGTGCCCCGGCCCTTGCGAACAACCCCAGGGCGACGGCCGACGACACCCCCCACAGGATCCACACCTGCAGGTAGAATTTGAACACGGTGTTCATGCGCCCGATGTCACCCTTGAGGACGATCCACTCGACACCCACCGTCAGGGCCAAGCCCACCCCGATCAGGAGCGCCAATAGACGTTGCCGAGGCTGGACACCGGGTAGCAACAGCGCAACCGCAGCCAGAACCAACAGGCTGACGGCCAGCAGCGTCGTCCAGGCGCCCAGCAGGGCCAATAGCGTCAGGAACAGCGCCGCCAGCACCAGCCCCGCCCACACCAGGGTGTAGGCCAGCGTGGGCCGGCGGACCAGAACCCAACTTAGGCGCTGCGCCCGCAGATAGCGGGGCTGCGACGCAAGGTTCAGCCGCAGCGAGCGATACCAGGGACTGCGCCGGATGGGCCCCCGCGCCACCCACAGCAGATAGCTGCCCAGGATGAATAAAAAGGGCAGATGGATCAGCAGGTAGTCGCCCAGGGCGGTGCGCTCACCCTGCCAGAGCTGTACGCTTCCATAGGCCAGGCCAAAGTGGGCGTGGAACGGCTGATAGAGCACGCGGCTCAGCACCACGATGGCGCCCGCCTGCAACGCCAGCCCCACCAACGTGTGCCGATCCAGGCGCCTTGTAGTAAACATCGAGACCGCCAGCGCCGCCAGAGCCAGGCCGGTATAGGTGGGATAGTCCCACGAGTTGGCGCACCAGAGGGCCCCCAGCACCAGGCCCAGCCAGAGGATGTGCCCCGCGAGCGCCCAGTCCAACCGGCGTAGCAGCCCCCGGCCATGCGAGACGACCCGCGGCCTGCCCACGAGGGCCACCGCCAGCCCCAGGGCCAGTACCGCCAGCGGCATGGCCATGACATGGGCGTGCAGATCGCCGTACAGAAAGGAGAAAAAGGGGAACTCGTTGATCTCGCCGTGGGGCATGATTCGGCTGGCATTCCAGTAGGGCCACTCGGGTCGCAAGAGCATCGACTCGCCCTGAACGATCACGGCCCACAGGCCGCGTAGTGCCTGCCCCACCTGTCCCCAGAGCGTCGCGGCGGCCTCTCCCGCCATGCGCTGCCCCACGGCAGACGCGCTCTGCCAGAGCAGGCGCACCTGGCCCAGGTTGCCCGCCACCCCCACCAGCAGAGCGCCCAACAGGCTATACTGCCAGTGTCGCGGCAGCCCGCGGCGCTCGTCGCCGCTCTCGGTAGGCAAAAGGTGCCCCACGACGCTGACCACGCCAGCTGCCATCAGCGCAAAGAGCGTGGGCAGTGCCAGATTGTAGGCCACGGTGGGCACGATGCCCGTCAGCAGGATCAGGGCCCCCACGGGCACCCAACCCCAGTAGTAGTAGTTGATGTAACCACCCGCGAACCAGGGATCCAAGGGCGGGAAATAGTTGCTCCTCAGGATCGCGTTCAGGTACGCGAGGTCCATGGGCTTTTCGCCGCCCATGACGGGATGCCACAGATCGGGATTGCCCCGGCGGATGAGCCAAAAGCCGATAAAGAACGCCCAAAAGACCAGATCGCTCAGCAGCAAGAGACGCCAGCGGGCACGCACAAAGGCGGCCAGCTCGTACCGGTGCCACCAGGCCGTCAGACCCGCCGCTACGATCAGGATGCCCAGGGCGGCAGCCACGGTACCGGGGGTAAAGGGCAGCACCCGCGTGCTGGCGGCCAGCCAGGCCAGGTAGCCCAGCGCCAGGAAACCCGCTGTCTTGCCAAGGCCATAGCCCCCATCCGGCAGGTGACGCAGCACCGGGAACAACAGGGGGAATCCCATCATGCCCACCACGACCAGCGCCAACGCCCAAGTCATTGTGGGATACCGGTTGCGCAGATCGTCTCGGTTGAACATCGCCGACCAGGTGCTGCCCTGGCGCTGGGCTTGCCAGGTTGCCTCGTCCAGCATCAGGTTGTTGGGCGCGCTGGTCACCTGGCGTGGCATGATCCGTACTACTCGTTCCAGATCGATATCGTCGAACAGGCCCCGCACCTGGGCCATATCGAAATCGTCCCGCTTCTCATAGATCAGAACCACAGGATGATCGTACACGGTAAAGGTCTCATCGGCGTCATCATCCACAAACTCGATGCCCAGGAGCTGGGGCCGCGAAGTGAACTTGGCCAGAAGGTCAAAGCCCAGCTCCCCCGAAAAGAGCGCCTCATAGTAGCGGGTGGTCATGGGATAGCGCATGGGCAGCCGGGGGATCGAACCATACAGCCGGTTGCTGCTCAGGATGATATAGTCCAGCTGCTCGATCCACTCGTAGAGCGCCTCGCGCTTCTCGGGGATGTCCTCCCAATAGAGATCCATGCGCACCGTGTCAAAGATCTGGTCGCCGATGTGGCCATCCAAGTTCAGGGGCAGGGGATCATCCCACAGCTCGAAAGAGAGGGACGAGCCCGGCGGGATGTTCTCATAGATCCAGCGCGAGGCCGCCACCCGGGTGACCGGCCGCGTATAGATGCTGGCAAAGGCGAATGCCCAGATCGCGGTGCCCAGCAGGACCGTCACCACGGCGCCCCGCGCCAGCATCCGGAACGGCAGGCGCAGTTGTGTGCGCGGTAGCCGCGCACTTTGCCCCCGGTCCCACAGCCACACCAGGCCAAAGCCCGCCATCACCGCCATGGTCGGATAGATGGGCAGCAGGTAGCGCACCGGCTTGACGAACTGGACGCTCTGGTAGAAAAAGGTGAGCGTCATCCAGACCCAGGGCAGCAGATGGGCCCAGACGGTCCGGCGATACATCTGGTAGGCCATCAGGCCCCAGGTGGCCCAGATCGTGATCCCCAGGGGCAGCCCCACGCCCCACAGCACCATGTTCTCCAGCATATAGAGCACCGGCGCCCGCGCCGCCCATTGGTGGCTGGGGGGAAAGTCGATCTCGCCGCTCACCAGCCGCTGGATATAGCTCATGTCCTCGCGCCAGCGCGGGTTGGGGCGTATACCAAGCAGGCCCGGGCCGGTGAACGCCTGGGGCTGGGCAACGCGAAAGGCCCAAAAGGCGATGAATATCACCACAAGCACAAGGGCACCCGCCAGAAGCAATCGCCCAAGCACCCGATCGATGGGCGCAGCCTCGGCCACAGGCGCCTCCCGCTCGACGCGCAGGCTCAGCCGCCAAGGTCCGAACTGGAGCCGCCGATGGCGCTCCCAGGGCCCGGCGCTATCGTGTATGGGGGGACGAGAGAATACACGCAACAGGGCCGCCAGCCCAATGACCGCCAGAAAGGTCAGCACGCTGATCTTGGACGAGACCGCCAACCCAAAGGCCACCCCCAGCCCAAGGATGCTGCCCCAGCCCTCGCCCTGGGCAACCCTGACGGCCATGTAGAGGGCCAGGGTAACGAAAAAGGTCATCATGCTGTCGACGGTGAAAAAGTGCGCGTTCTGGATATTGAGCACGCTCAGGGCCGCCAGCAGCGCCCCCACCAGCCCGACCCGGTAGTCATACAGGCGACGCCCAATACCAAACACCAGCAGCACCGAGAGCAGATCATACACGCCCGAGAGGGCCCGCCCCGCCAGGAACACGCCGCCATAGCCGGTATAGCCTGTCATCTCGCCCACGAACTTGGCCACGATCACCGGCAGCAGGCCATAGACATAGGCACCAAACCCCCGGTTGTAGGGGTTCAGCGGGTTGGCCTCGGTATCAAAGTACTCGCCCAGGGACGAGGGCCAGTCGAGACTGTTCTCCACCATGGTGACGAAACGCTCATCGGGGTGTAGATGATGGTTCTCATCCCAGTTCAGCCCGACAAACCGCAAGCCCGCGCCCAACAGGAGGATGGCAGCCAGGAGCAGCCCCACCACGATGCGACGGGTTGGCAGGCGAGAGCACCTGCGATGGTGTCGGAACGGTTCGTCCGTCACGGTTCCGGGCCTCTCTATATTGTCTTTATCTATCGGCAGAATGGACATATCATCTTTTACCGTGACCTATCGTTCACCAACGAATATCCGCATCGCAACGCTACCATCATCCCAGCGGTTCTCCAAGACCATATAGCGATCATAGTGCTCCTGTAACAACTGGAGCGTCGCCTGCTCCTCGGGGTGCATGATCACCGTGACGCGACCGGGCACCTCATCGAGGGGCGCTTTGCCAGGACTCAACTCATAGCGTTCGTTATTCCACTCGCGCGGGGTGCGCCGGAACTGGGCACGCACGGCATTTCCATCGTACCAGTGGGGCCAGATCATCAAGTATACCTCGCCATCCCCATAGGAGCGGTCAATGGTCTGAGCCAGCTTGAGCGAGATAGACTGGTTATGATGAGGCTGGTGCCATACATACCGATCAAAGTATAGCGGGTACACCGCCACGGTTTCAGCCACCAGAGCTCCGATCAGCGCCAGCCCAATTGCCGTCAACCCCAGGCGCGCCGCAAGCCGCCGGCCTTCTTGGGGCCGGTTGCTCATCACATTCCAGCTCGCTTCAAGCCCCTGGCACAGGCGTCGCAAGGCCAGGGCGGGCAAGACAACGGCCACCGGCAGCACGCCGATGGCCCGCACGGCGCTGGGTACCTCCTCAGGAAAGGCCAGGGCCATGATAGACGGCATGAGCAAACCGGGCAAGAGCAGCAATCCTGTCCACAGCTGCTTGCGCCACCCATGAGCCACCGCATGGCCCAGCCCCAGCACGAACAGCACCCCTGTTGCCAGGCCAAGCTGGCGATGGTGGGGGACGTTACTGGTATGGACGATGTCACCCACATGATGGAACATGCCCGCGGCCCGCGTCACGTTCCCGGCTAGCGTCGCCGCCACGCTGGTCGGCAGGTCCTGCTCCAGATCGGTGGCTCGCGTGGCCACCCGGTAGAGGTAACTTTCCTGTTCCTCATAGGCGTATCGCATCAGCGGTAGCGCGGCCAAAAAGGCCACCAGCGCCCAGATGGCGATCGCATGCCCATGCATGTTGACGCCAAGGCGACGGCGGGCGACCCAGGCGATGAGCAACAGGCCCATGAAAAGGGGCGGCACGGCCATGAACGCGTTGTAGGTCTGGAGCCCGAGCCCGGCCCACAGGCCGCTCAGGGCATAGTCGTGTCCTCGACCGCTCTTGAGGCCCCGCAGCAGGAACAGCCAGGCCAATGCCACCAGCAGCGGCATCAGCGCAGCCCGGTAGCCGATCCGCGTTAGGATGATGTGCCAGTGGCTGATGGCCAGGAACAGGGCGGCCAGCACCCCGGCCCACCGATCGTACAGCTCGCGCCCCAGCCAGTAGACGGCGGGCACCGTCAACACGCCAATCAGCGCCGATGTAACCTTGATGCTCACATGGCTCAATCCCATCACCGCCGCTATCGGGGCAGCCAGGTAAAAGAACAAGCCCTCCCGGCCGGGATGAGAGGTGAAAAAGATCGGATACTCGCCCTCCAGGATTTGGGCAATGTTGAACTGGATGAGCGGCAGATCACAGCCCATCTCCAGAGGAATAACCTGGATGCGATGCAGCCGAAAAAAGACCGCCAGCGCCATGGCCCCTAGCACGCCCACGGTAGGCCAGGAGAAATAGAGTCCATCGTGTCGATGGGTTCCACCGTGGAGTCGATCCAGGCTCCTCCACGGCCGCCCCCGCCACACGGCCAACATAACGCATAGCAGCGCCCCGCCCCAGGCCATGACACCGATGCCGGTCAGGAGATTGCCCCCCAGATACAACCACGCCAGGGCAGCAAGGCCCAGCGACAGACCCACCCAGGGCCATCGCACGTGAAAGGGCACCGCATCGTATGGTGGGTTCGGATCATCTGATGCGTCTCGGCAGGCAAACTGGCGGCTCCACAGGCCAAAGAGAATAGCCGCCAGCAAAAACAGCGCCCACGCCGGGCCCACCCATCGATCGAGGTCCAGCAGCCACTGAGCCAGTGCACCCGCTACCAACGCCAGTACAGGCAGCGCCGGTCCGGCCAAGGGTATCTGGCGGGCCAGAGATGTCGCGGGCGTTATGTGGGCGTGGGTCATCCCCGGGCGCTGGCTCGGATCCATGCTCCCTCATTCGCTCGGTCGTCTTACACCTTGGTAGCGCGCACGGCAAGATTTGCAAAGGTACGCTTGCCCGCCAGGCGGGCCGGGTCCTCATTCAGTCGGTCGATGGCGTGAAACAGAGCCAGGGCCCAGTTCAGCGGGTTCAGGCGACTGCCCCGGTTCTCCTCCCCAGAGAAGCGGTGGGTCGAGCGCAGCACACTGCCCGGCAGCAGGTTTCGCTCGATCAGCCCCTTGCCCAGTGTATACACGATCGTCTGGGTGCCCGGAAAGCAGTAATGCGTGAGCTGCTCGATGGGGCCTGCATCAAACCCCGCCTCGGCCAGCACCGAACGCAGCGCCTCGATCCCATACAATCGCTGGTGGTTGGCCCAGATCCCGGCAAAGGGCCCCCGTCGGATCGGGCGTCGGAACACCCCTTCCGCAACGCGATTGATAGGATCGTACCAGTAGGGGTACCGCTCATAGGGCACGGTGATAGCCAGCACGCCCCCCGGCTTGAGCACACGATGGATCTGTCGCAGGCCGCCCAGATCATCCTCCAGATGCTCCAGCACCTCGGACAGGAGCACGGCATCAAAGCTGGCCTCGGCAAAGGGCAAGCGCTGGATATCGCCCCGCGTCAGCACCGCATGGTGACCCACATGCTCCTGGGCAAAGGCGAGAGCCTGCGGATCGCCATCCACGCCCACCACGCGGCACTGGGGAAAGAGGCGGTGCAGGGCCTGCGCGTAAAAGCCCATGCCGGTGCCGCAATCCAGGATCACCTGACCCGGCTGCGGGTCGAGATAACGCAGCATGGTGCGCACGCGCCGGCGATAGGCCACGTCCGACTCGTTACGCAGCAGGCGCGCCAGGGTCGCCTCTTGATCAGGCGTCAACCAGCCAGCCTCAGGCATGGCCCTCCTCCCCCCTTGTCAGATCGGCAAACAGCCGCTCATAGGCCAAGACCGTCTCATCGGGGTCAAAGATAGCCTCAATTTCGTGGCGAGGACGATAGTACTGCACTGGGTCGTTCAGCACCTGGATGATGCCGTCGGCCAGGGCACGGGGATCGCCCGGCCTCACCCTAAGGCCCATTCCCGTGGCCCGCACCGCCTCGCGCGCGCCGGGGATGTCGCTGACCACCACGGATGTCCCACACAGCATCGCCTCTACCTGCACCACCGCAAAGCAATCGGTGCGACTGGGCAACACAAACAGGTCGCAAAGGCTGTAGAAATCGGCCAGACGCTGGCGATCGGTGATCAGCCCCAAGACGTGTAGCCGCTCGGCGTTGGCCTCGACCAGCGGCCGGCAGCAATCGTAAAAAGCCTCGTAGGCCACCTCGGTCTCACCGGCAAAGGCAAAGGCTACGTCGGGGATGCGCTCCGCTACCAGCGGTATGGCCTGCAGCAAATAGTCAAACCCCTTTTCCTCCACAAAACGCCCCGCAAAGCCGACGACGGGCCGCCCCTCCAGCCCCAGCTCCTCGCGCCAGGCCTCGACCGCCTCTGGGCGGGGCTCTGGGATCGCCATGGGCGGGTAGATGGCCACCACCTTGTCCAGATGGGGCCGCAGATAGTCCGAGTGTTCGGCATAGTCCTGGTTCAAAATCGTGATGCGATCGGCACTCTGGGCGCCCTGGCCCAACATCCAACCGGCGACGCTCTGCACGATCTGGTTCCATGCGCCACTGGGCATTACCAGATCGCCCTGGTGGGCCATGACCATCGGCTTGCCCGCACGATGGGCCAGGGCCCCCACCAGCCAGGTCTCTAACATCGGGGTGACGACCAGGGCCACGTCATGCTCAGGAAGCAGCCTTCGGATAGCCCCGGGAAAGCCGGGCATCACCTGACCCCGGCTCAGACGCAGCACTGAGGGCACCCGCACGATCCGCACCCCCTGATGCTCGTCTACGAGGGGGAGATCCCGCCGATACCGGGAGGTGACCACGGTGACGGTATGCCCATGCCGCACCAGTCCCGCTGCCAGATTCTGCGCGTTGGCAGTCAAGCCTGTCCAGTGGGGATAATAGTAGGTCAGAGCCATGAGGATGCGGGTCAAGGGGCCCGCTCCAGAGGATCAGAAGTGATCGGGACATCGTGCGGAGTGATTGGCGATGGCCCATTTGTCTCTGTCACCACCTGTGTAAGGCGGCCATAACTGAGGCCCTGACTGATCAATCCGACGATGCCGAGGGCGATCAGAGTAAGATTCGTGAACAGATGCAACCCCAGGGTGTATCCGAACGCAGCACTCTGCTCGACAGCAAAGAGCGCCAGGGCCTGTACACCCGCCCACTCGAACGGCCCGATGGCTCCCGGCGATGAAGGTACCACCATGCTCAGGCCGGTAAAGCAAAGCACGAGGACGGCCGCCGTCAGCGGCAGGCCTTGCATACCAAAAACATGCATCATCAGGCGGTTTATGGTCGCATAGCCCAACCAGATGGCCGCCGTGGTAAACAACACGGGTATCAGCCTGCGGGCA
Organism: Anaerolineae bacterium; assembly: GCA_007132185.1. Taxonomy (GTDB): domain Bacteria; phylum Chloroflexota; class Anaerolineae; order UBA1429; family UBA1429; genus UBA1429. The sequence goes on from SLPC01000235.1 coordinate 16,002, forward strand.
TGCGTCAGTACGGCGCATCCCTCAGCAAGGTGTGTCAGCCCTTCCTTGACCTTGGGGTGTCCCACCAGCGGGAGCCGTCCCACCCACCGCCAGAGCCAATCCACAGCACGGGGCCCTACGCGAGCGACCGCGAGCAAAGCAGCCATTCCGGCGATAGCAGCCCCACCCAAGAACATCCCACCACGCACAGCCCAGGTGGGCAACTCGATCAATGGCAGCAGCATGGCCAGCAATACGACCACCGAGAGCACGTCCAGCAAGCGTTCGATTAGAAGGGTGGACACCGCCTGCCCCAAGCCGCCAGAGACCTTGCGCCCGGCAAGATAGCCACGGGCACCCTCGCCCGCCTTGGCAGGCAGGATGTTGTTGAACAGATAGCCGATGTTGATCAGATGAAAGACCTCTGTCAGGGTGAGGTTCGGATCGCGCTCCATGAGCAGGTGCCAACGGATGGCCCGGATACCGCTGATGATCGCAATCAGCAAAAAGACCGGGATCAGATAGATATAGTTGCCGGAACGAAAAAGCTCCCATAGCTGGGGCCAATCAATGCCGCGCATGGCCAGATATAGAAAGAGAAAACTAACGGACAAGCCGATTCCCAGTCGAATACGGTTCTTCATAGCTTCCTATAGAATGTGATTCAGAGCAGACAGTTATCTTTCCCCATTATAGCATCGGGATGGCCTTGTATCAAAGCAGCCTTGGGGCGTTCGCCCGCTGTCTCGCTTCACGATCAGGGGGCATCCGGCTCTGGCAGTGCCTCGGCCACGCCTCCGAAACGCGCCAGGAGTTGCGCCTCAGAGAGTGGCTCGGTCTTGCGAAAGATGAGCGGCATGGGATGATCATAGACACTATAGCTCTCGTCGGCGCGCCCCAGCACCAGATCCGTAGGCCGCCGCCCTTCTTCGGCCAGCAGACGGGGCATGGGCAGATCAGGGTCTCGAAAGGTCTCGTGCACCAGCCGCACGTTTGCCAGCTCGGGATAGACCTGGGCAAAATAGACCAGCTCAAAGCCCAGCTCCTCGGCCATGAGCAACTCGTAGTAACGGGTGGTCAGGGGATACCGCTCGGGTAGCCTCGGAATCGAGTTGTAGAGCCGGTGGCTCGAGATGACGATATAGTCGCTGACCTGCAGCCCGTGCAGCAGATCCTCCAGCTTTTCGGTATCATCGGCGTAATAGGCCCCAAAGATCACGTACCGATAGCGCAACCAACAATCCAGCTCGTCGCGCCCCTGCGGCATGGGCAGCGGGTTGTCCCAATGCTCGATCATCAGTACCTGTCGAGCCGGGATCTCGTTACAGATCCACTCGGTCGCCTGCATCCAGGGGTGGGTGCTCCTGTATACGTTCAGATAGGCGGCCACGTACAGCCCGCTGGCCGCCAGGACCACGACGCTGATCGCTAGGCCCAAGACGCGCCAGACCCTTGCTGAGCGAATCATTGCCAATAGGAGCGCCGCCCCCCACAGGCACAGCAGCGGGATCACGGGCAGCATATAGCGCAAGAACTTGGCGTGGAAAGAGCCGGTGATGCCAAAATAGACCAGGAACCAGGCCAGGGGGATGGCCACGATCCCGAGTTGCGCCCAGCGCCGCCGGATCGCGTATCGTATGGCCTGGCCGATGGCGGCCAGGGCTCCCGCCACGCCAATCACACCCAGCGGAATGCCCATGGACCAGACCACCGTCTGCGACAAGAGATAGAGATAGGGCTGGGTGCCCACATACTGGCGGGTGTAGGGCATGTCGATGATGCCGCGCGCCATCCAGCTTTCTTTCAGGACATCCCCCACAAACTGGCTCGCATCGATCAGGGCGTAAGGCTGCAGCAAAAGGAACGTCGCTAGGGCCACGCCACCAACGATGGCAAGATCCTGCGCAGCGCGGGGCAACGCAGAGCTTGGTGAATCGTCCTCGCGACGCTGAACGGCTGCCCCCAGACAAGCCAGCCCCAGCGGCACGACTAGCGGAGCGGCGCTGATCTTGGTGGCCAGCGCCGCTCCCAAAGCGGCACCAACGCCGATCCAGCGTCGAGTGCTTGGCCGCTGCATGGCCCGCACCGCCAGATAGAGGATTAGCATGACAAAAAAGGCCAGCATGGTGTCTACCGCATAGAAATGGGAAAGCTGAACGTGCAGCACGGTGAGAGCAACCAGGGTAGCACCCAGCAGTCCCACGGCCTCATCATATAGCGTGCGCCCCAGAGCGTACACCAACGCCACGGTGCCTACGTCGGCCAGCGCCGAAAAGACGCGCCCAATGGCATAAAAGCTGCGCGGGCCGGCCATCGCAGGCTGAACAAGAGCTGCCAGACTGGCGGCGATACGCAACAGATAGAGGGGCAGAGACCCATACGCAAAAAAGCCGGGGTTCCACGGGCTCTCGGGCGAAAGCAGCAGGGCGGGGTCGGGCGGCCAGGGGAAGGAGAGCTGTGCCGTAACGAACATGATCTGACGCTCGTCCGGATGGAACAAAAAGCCGCGATCCCAGGTCAGGCGGTAGAGCCTGACGAATAGAGCAACCGCCAGGATCGCGCCCAGCAACAGCCGGACAAAAGCCTGGCGGCGTCGAGAGGGGGTGTGGGCGGAGAGTTGCAGCATCCTATCCTCTCGTTGGGCGCGATCCTAGTCGTTCAGACGCAACACGGCCATGAATGCCTCCTGGGGCAGATCCACCTTGCCCACGCGCTTCAAGCGGCGGCGCCCTTCCTTTTGGCGCTCCAGCAGCTTGCGCTTGCGCGTCACATCGCCACCATAGCATTTGGCCAGCACGTCCTTGCGCGTTGCCTTGACGTTGGTCCTGGCGATGACCTTGCTACCGATAGCGGCCTGGATCGGCACCGCAAAGAGCTGCGATGGTATCACTTCCTTGAGGCGGCGCACCAGCAGGCTTCCCTTATCGTAGGCGCTGTCCCGATGCACGATCAACGACAGGGCATCCACCGGTTCCTCATTGACCAGAATATCCATCTTGACCAGATCGCCGGGACGGTGGCCGTCAAAAGCATAGTCCATCGAGGCATAGCCTCGCGTCCGCGACTTGAGCTGATCGTGGAAATCCACCAGTATCTCGGCCAGCGGGATATAGAACTCTAACACCACGCGCCGCTCGTCCAGATATTCCAGCTTTTCGAACTCGCCGCGCCGCCCGGTGGTCAACTCCATCAGCGGGCCGATATACTCGCTGGGTGAGAATAGACTGATGTGCATCCACGGCTCGTGGATCTCTTCCACCTGCGATAGGTTCGGTAGCTCGGACGGGTTGTCGACGATGATGACCTCGCCGTTGGTCAGGAGCACCTGGTATTCGACGCTGGGCGCCGTGGCCAGCAGTTCCAGCTCGTGCTCGCGCTCTAGCCGCTCCTGCACGATCTCCATATGCAACAACCCCAAAAAGCCGCAGCGAAAGCCCATGTTGAGCGCAGTCGACGACTCGGGCTGAAACACCAGTGATGCATCGTTGAGCTGCAGCTTCTCCAGGGCATCCCGCAGGTCAGTATAGTCGGCATTGTCCACGGGGTACAGCCCAGCATAGACCATGGGCTTGGGCGGCGCAAAGCCGGGTAGCGGCTCAGCAACTGGCTGTGTCGCACCGGTGATGGTATCGCCAACCCGGCAGTCGCGCACGTTCTTGAGCCCCGTTGCCACATAGCCCACATCGCCCGCCCCCAACTGGGCAACCGGGCGCATCTGAGGGCCAAAGACCCCCACCTCCATCGGCTCTATACGGCGCCGATTCGACATGGTCAGAAGCAGCGATTCCGCCTCGATGATACCATCCATCACCCGTACATAGGCGATCACGCCCTTGTACGAATCATAGTGCGAGTCAAAGACGAGGGCGCGCAGCGGCCGCGAGTCGTCGCCCATCGGCGGGCGAATGCGTTCGACGATGGCTTTGAGGAGCTCTTGGGCCCCCAGGCCCTCCTTGGCAGAAACGCGCAGCACCTCGTCGGCCGGCACCCCCAGCAGGTCCTCGATCTCATGGGCTACCTCGTCAGGCCTGGCGGCCGGCAGATCGATCTTGTTGATAACCGGGATAATGTCCAGGTCGTGCTCGAGGGCAAGATAGAGATTCGCCAGGGTCTGAGCCTCGATACCCTGGGCCGCATCCACCACCAGCACGGCTCCCTCACAGGCCGACAGAGCATGCGAGACCTCATAGGAAAAGTCCACATGCCCGGGGGTATCGATCAAGTTCAGCTCATACTGTTGGCCATCGGCATGGTCATGCAGCATACGCACAGCCTTGGCTTTGATGGTGATGCCCTTTTCGCGCTCCAGATCCATGCGATCCAGCACCTGCTCGGCCATATCCCGCTCTCCAATGGTGCGGGTGAGCTCCAGCAGGCGATCGGAGAGGGTCGACTTACCATGATCGATATGAGCTATGATGCAAAAGTTGCGCACGTGCGCTATCGGTGCAGCATTATTATGAGTCAAGTTATTATCCTATGATGCTAGGGAGAAACAGCAAGACGACGCCGGATTACGACCATCCAATCGTATAGTATACATCAGAGAATCATGAGGCCGAAACAGCATACCTCAGTGCGCAAAAGATGGATTCCCGAGTCCAGGCTGCTCAGGAACCCATCTACATTGGCTCGGCTTTTACAGTCGGGCGCCGATGCCAGAATGCCAGAGCTAGAGAGTACGCGCTTGGAGAGTCGTCATGGCCATCTCGGGTGTTGCACCTCGATCGGTCGTTCGCAGATACAGGTACTGGAACACATCCCGAATGATAGCCGCCACAGGGACAACGACGAGAACACCTATCAGGCCAGCGATCTCACTAGCGACAATTACTAGCATCATGACAACCGCCGGATGAAAGCGCACGGCCCCGCCTCCGATCCTTGGGGCGAGCACGTTGCTTTCGATCTGCTGGATGACGATAAAGCCCAGGGCCACCCACAGAGCCGTAGCTGGGCTTTGCAAGAATGCGACCAGAACCGCCGGAATGGCGCCAATCCAAGGACCCAAGAAGGGAATGACCTCAAACATACCGGCGAGCGTACCTATGAGCAACGCTAACCGGATCCGAAACGCCAATAGCAGAGCGGTAGACATGAGACCCACCAATAGACCGATGATGAGCTGCCCACGAATGTAGGCACCCAACAGACCGTCGATGATGACGACGATATTGCGCACATCAGGCTCGATCTTGCTGGGTATCATGCGCCGTATGCCACGCCGGAAATGACGGCTGTCGTTCAGGACATAAAAGAGCCAGAACGGGATGATAAAGATACCCAGGATAAAACTCAGCGTCTGCCACAGCGTTCGTAGCGTCCCCTCAATACCCATCAGGACGGCTTCACCTAACGTACGCATAGCATCATCCAGGGCCTCATCAATCGCATCACTAATCCCCGCCGGGACGCGATCCATTAGATTCTGCAGATCCGTCCGCAATAGCTGATCCACCTGCTCGATATAGTCGGGCAATAATCCGCCAAACTCTGCCGCCTGATTAACCAGGGCAGGTATGAAAAAGGCCAGCATACCAGCGATGATCCCAATGACCACCAGGTAGAGCAGCAGAATGGCAAGTGGACGCGCGATTCCCCATCTTCGCAGAAATGGGGGTGCATAGCCGTCGAGAAAATCCACCACGGGAACGAACAGATAGACGAGGACGAGACCGATCATAAAAGGAACGATTGCCGTCATCGCCGAGCGGATGATCGCCAACACGACAAGCACAGCAACCGCAACCAGCAGCGTACGATAGCGCTGCGCCGGAGTGCTTAGCCATGGAGGCATCGATATGGATCCTTTGCGTGCATTGGTCATGGTAAATCAACCACCTGTTCAATGGCCTTGGGAATGGCAATCGCCGAATGGTGATTGCCTTTGCCCAGCCAGGCCAAAAACTCGATGTTTCCTGCCGGCCCCTTGATGGGCGAGCGAGTCAGGCCGCGCAGGTGCCATCCGCCGCCAGTAGCATTAGTGAGAACCCTTTCGAGAACGTCAAGATGCGTCTGGCGGCTTCGCACGACGCCCCCCTTGCCGACGTGCTCGGCGCCCGCTTCAAATTGAGGCTTGATCAGGGCCACAGCCTGTCCTTCTTCTACCAACCAATCATAGATGCGAGGAAGAATCAACGATAATGAAATGAACGAGACATCCGCACTTGCCAGTTGAATGGGCTCTGGCAGCGCCTCCAGATGCCTGGCATTGGTCCGCTCCATGACCACGACGCGCGGGTCCTGGCGCAGAGTCCAGGCCAACTGACCATAGCCAACATCGATGGCATAGACCCTGACAGCGCCACGCTGCAACCACAGATCGGTAAAGCCTCCCGTGGAGGCGCCCACATCGGCGACGACACATCCCGCGGGAGAGATGCCGAACTCGTCCAACGCCTTCTGCAGCTTGTATCCGCCGCGGCTCACATAGGGCGGCCCGGCCTCCACGGTAATCTCGGACGTCGGGCTCACACGGGTGCCCGGCTTGTCGGCCACCTGCCCATTCACCCGCACCTCGCCCGCCATGATCATGCGACGCGCCTGCTCACGGCTGGGCGCCAGCCCCAACTGATGGACCAGGACATCCAACCGGGATGGTTTCTGGCTCATCTTTCACAGCCTGACATGTCCATCTCTCCTCACGTCATAGGAGCGTTTTGACGCCAAATGTTGCCCAGACTAAGATAGACTGATCTTTGGCAGGAGGCCCTCGATGCGTTATCCGCTGCTCAAGGCCATGCGCCCCAAGCAATGGCTCAAGAATGTCTTTGTGCTGGCCGGGCTATTCTTTGATGCCCGCCTGCTCGATCGGGTAGCCCTGCTCCGCAGTTTGGGCGCGTTCATCATCTTTTGCGCCATCTCTAGCGCCATCTATCTGACCAACGACCTGGCAGATATCGAGAATGATCGCAGACATCCCACCAAGCGTCACCGCCCTCTGGCCTCGGGTGCCCTGCCCCCCGGTGTGGCCCGGGTGACCGCGGGCCTGTTGGCCATAGGGGGCCTCATCGGAGCCCTGCTGCTCAACACCGGGCTCTTCTGGATAGTCCTCGTCTACCTGGGCATGATGACCCTGTACAACCATTGGCTCAAGCACATGGTGATCATCGACGTGCTCACTATTGCCTTTGGGTTCGTTCTGCGCGTATATGCGGGCGCCATCGTTGTCCAAGTGTCCCGGTTCTCGCCGTGGCTCTATGTCTGTACCACCTTGTTGGCGCTATTCATCGCATTGAACAGACGTCGCCACGAGATCATACTTCTGCAGCAGGATGCCAACAACCACCGAGCCATCCTCGAAGAGTACTCGATCCCCTTTTTGGACGAGATGACCTCGCTGGTTACGGCCACGACCATAGCCGCCTATTCATTCTACACCTTTTCGGCGCCCAATCTACCCTCCAATCATACTATGATGCTTACGATTCCCTTTGTGTTATATGGGATCTTTCGCTATCTGTATCTGATCCACGTACGCAGGCTGGGGGGGGCGCCTGAGGAGGTCGTGCTGGGTGATAGACCGTTGATGATCAGCATACTGCTCTGGGCAATGACCGCCGGCCTGGTTCTCTACGGGCCCTGGTAGCTGGCTGCCACTGGCACATAGCTGGCAATGCAACACACGGCAGAGGGCCTACGCCCCCTGCCGTATAATGGGCAATAACCCGTAATCCTTCTAGCGCTTGGTGTACTGCGGCGCCTTGCGTGCACGCTTGAGACCCGGCTTTTTACGCTCCTTGGTGCGCGGATCGCGGGTCAGGTAACCTGCCTTACGCAGAGGCTGGCGCAACTCGGGATCCGACTCTAAGAGTGCGCGTGCAATACCGTGGCGGATCGCGCCGGCCTGGCCGGTGATTCCGCCACCGCGTACCACCACCGAAATACGGAACTTGCTCTCCATATCGGTAGCACGCAGCGGCTCCAGAGCATCATTCAGGTCTATCTCCCGCGAAAAATACTCTTCCGCCGGCTTGCCATTGATCACAAAACCCGCCTCGCCGGGGTACAGGCGCACCCTCGCCGAAGCCGACTTGCGCCGACCTGTGCCATAAAAGTATGTCAACGTCACCTAGCATCCTCCCACATGGTTCGAGTCATCGTCTGTTACAGTTCCAACGGTTCTGGCTTCTGCGCCGCATGGGGATGCGAATCCCCCACGTATACCTTGAGCTTTTTGAACATGGCACGCCCCAGCTTGTTCTTGGGCAACATGCCTCGTACAGCGTGCTCGACCACCCGCTCAGGGTGCGTCTGCAGCATGCGCTGGAGGGTCACTTGCTTGAGGCCCCCCGGATAGTGCGAGTGCCGGTAGTAGATCTTGTCCTGCAGCTTGTTGCCCGTCACCTCGATCTTGCCCGCATTGATGACAACCACGAAATCGCCCACATCCATGCTGGGGGTAAAGGTTGGCTTGTGCTTGCCGCGCAGGATCGTGGCGATACGGGTCGCCAGTCGCCCGAGGTTCTGCCCCTCGGCATCCACCACATACCACGTACGCTCAATATCGCCTTGTTTCACTACATAAGTATTCACTTTTTGTCACTCCTTCCGCCTCTGGCGGCTTGCCGCTCTATGCGTGTACCTGTCCCGCTCACGATCCATACTCTACATGCCAGAGCGACAACCCACAGGCTGCCGCCGGAGGGCTGGCCCGGCGTATTTCTCGCGCCCCAAGTATGTTGTCGAACCCACCAGGGTCCAAAGCCCCTGAACCTACATCGATCAGCGTGCCCACGATCCGCCGCACCATGCCCCGCAGGAATCCATTGGCAATGATGCGAAACTCGCCCATCTCGATCGTTTGCCCGCAACCCCATGCCAATGATCGTTGGCGCCAACCCGCCTCATAGATCGTGCGGACCGTCCCTTCTCCGTTGGGCGCCTGCCCGAACGCAGCGAAATCCGCCTGGCGGACGAGCGACGCTGATGCCTGCTCCATCGCTGCCCACCCAACCGGGCGCCCCAGATGGTGGGCGTATCGATCCAACAGTGGCTCTCGAACGGGCGCGATATACAGCTTGTAACGGTACTCGCGGCTCTTGGCGCTATACCGCGCATGGAACCGCTCGGACGCCTCGGCGCTCTCGCGTACGGCAACGTCTGGCGGCAATAGCGCGTTCATGCCGCGCTGCAGATCCTCAAGCGAGTGGCGCCACTCGGCTCGAAAGCTGATCACCTGACCCTGCGCATGCACCCCGGCATCGGTTCTGCCGGCCCCGTGCACTCGCACGGGCTTTGTTGTCAGCCGGGCCAGAGCCTCTTCCAACTCGCCCTGAATAGTAGGACGATCCACCTGAATTTGAAAGCCGCTGTAGGCCGTGCCGTCATAGGCGACGGTCATACGATAGTTACGCGCATCCACGCTGCCTCAGCTCTTTTGTGGATCTAGACCCACTCCAAGATCGCCATCTCGGCGTTGTCGCCCTTGCGCGGCTCTAGATCCAAAACGCGCGTATATCCACCAGTACGGTCGGCATAGCGCGGTGCAATCTCGTCGAACAGCTTGCCGACCAGTCGGCGATTGCCCAGCTCTACAGCTGCCAGCCGACGCTCGTGCACATCGTGCCCGTCGGCAGCGCGCTTCTCCATGCCTTGCTTGGCAATAGAGATCAGCCGCTCGGCATCACTCCGTACAAACAGCGCCTTGGCCTTGGTCGTGCGGATCTGCTCATGCTCGACCAAGGCCCTAACCAGATTCCTGCGTAACGCCTTGCGATGCGCCGTATCGCGCCCCAGGCGACGGCCGGCTACACGGTGTCTCATGATTCGCTACCTCTCCGTGGATATATGCTACATTTCCCCACAGACCCTTGCGGGCCGTGGCCACACCGGGTGTGGGTGCACAAAGCTAGTCAGCCTCATAGTCTTCGGGCAAAAATTGATTCTCTTTGAGCCGCATGATCAACTCATCCAGCGACTTGCGCCCAAAGTTACGGATGGCCAGCATCTCATCAGTCCCTTTGCTCAGCCGCTCCATCACGTCGCCGACGCTGGTGATGTTGGCTCTCTTGAGGCAGTTATAGGCCCGAACAGCCAGATCCAGCTCCTCAATAGGCACATCATAGAGCTCATTGGAGACGGGCCCCTCCTCCTCTTCAGGCTCGAGGGCCATAGGCTCGATCTCGGAGAACTCGGAGACAGGCGTCAGATGCTGAACAAGGATCTGCGCGGAGCGAGTGAGCGCATCCGCCGGACGTATGGTACCGTCCGTCCAGATCTCGAGCTTGAGCAAGTCATAGTCGGTGATCTGCTCGATACGCGCCGGCTCCACACGGTGGGCCACCCTGCTAACCGGGCTAAAGATGGCATCCACAGGAATCTGTCCAATTGGCATGTCTTGATGATTTTCAGCGGGCATGAACCCGATGCCACGCTCTACCGTGAGCTCGATCTCCAGATCCGAGTCCAGCGTATCCAGCGTCAGGAGCTGAAGCTCGGGGTTGATGATATCAATGTCCGCGGGCGCCTCAATGTCACCTGCTGTGACCACACTCTTGCCCATGGCCGAGACACGCATGTGCACCGGCTCATCTGTGTGCGAGATCATGCGTAGCTGCTTGAGATTGAGCAGCAGCATAGTCATGTCCTCTTTGGCCCCGGGGATAGAGGTAAACTCATGAGGCACACCCGACACGCGTACTGAGGTGACAGCCGCCCCCGGCAGCGAAGCGAGCAGAACGCGTCTCAACGCGACGCCCAGTGTGATACCATAACCACGTGACATGGGACCAATGGCAAAGCTCCCATAGTTCTGGGTAGCCGCCTCGACTTCTATTCTTGGTAGTACTTGGTGCAGCAAGGGAAACCCTCCTTACCTGCTCGGCGCCCCACCGAACCCAACATGCAGCGATGGGGCGCCCATGATCATATCCGTTCCCGCTTGACGGCTCCCGTTACCGCGAGTAGTACTCGACCACGAGCTGCTCGTTGACAGAGATGTCCACATGCTCGCGGCTAGGTAGCGCGATCACTGTGGCAGCCATCTCGTCAGGCCGAAGCGAAAGCCAACCGGGTACCGACTGATGCTCTAGGACCTCGCGTACTTCGGCAAAGTACCCGTTGTTACGACTGCGCTCGCGCACCTGAAGCTCATCACCCACATTCACCAATGCCGAGGGGGCGTCGGTCTTGCGGCCATTGAGATCGATGTGCCCGTGCGCAACAAGTTGCCGTGCCTGCGCCCTCGACTCGGCAAAGCCCAGCCGATATACGACGTTATCCAGGCGACGTTCGAGAATACTCAGCAGGTTGGCGCCTGTCTGGCCGCGCATGCGCTCGGCCAACTCGTAATGGCGACGGAACTGTCGCTCCAGCACGCCATAGATCCGACGCAGACGCTGCTTTTCACGCAACTGCTGCCCATAGTCCGAGACCTGACGGCGAAACTGGGTTTGACGCCCATGATCGCCTGGTGGGAATGCGCGCCGCTCGATGGCGCACTTGGGCGAGAGGCACCGCGAGCCCTTGAGAAAGAGCTTGGTCCCTTCACGCCGGCACAATTTGCAGACCGAATCACGATATCTAGCCATCAATCCTCCTGTGATTGCCGATCCACGCTAGGCGAGCCTTGCTCCCCTGGCCGTCCATCGGTAGCGGGTTTACGTATGGTATCGGGGCGGGACTGGAACCCCAACGTCTTCCCCGCAGCCCCTGTTCAACATGATTCATCCAGACACACGCGATGCCCTGGCTCTTGCCCTTGGGCATCGTATATGGCAGCCGCTCGTGAGATTAGATGCGACGCTTTTTGGGCGGTCGGCAGCCGTTATGGGGAATGGGTGTGATGTCCGTAATGGAGCGCACCTGCATCCCAGAGGCCTGCAGTTGACGCAGAACGGCCTCGCGCCCGGGCCCCGGGCCCTTGACGAACACATCCACATCGCGCATGCCCATATCCATGGCTGTTCGGCTCACCGCAGAAGCAGCGGACTGGGCCGCAAAGGGCGTGCTCTTGCGCGAGCCACGGAAATCCTGTCCCGCGCTACGCCACGTCAAGACGCTGCCATCTGGATCGGTGATCGTTATGATCGTATTATTGAACGTTGCCTGAATATAGACGCGCCCACGCGGCACATTCCGCCGTTCACGTCGCCCTGTACGCCCTCTTGTCCTTCTTCGACCCATTAACGTGCGACCTCCCTCTATTGCCTACTTCTTGTCACGGGTACGCTTGCGGCCTGCCACAGTCCGGGGCCGGCCTCGGCGAGTACGCGCGTTGGTCTTGGTCCGCTGCCCGCGTACAGGCAGGTTGCGCCGATGGCGCATTCCTCGGTAGCTACCAATATCCACCAGGCGCTTGATGTTCATCGCGACTTCGCGGCGTAGGTCACCCTCCACCACATAGTCCTGCCCGATGACTTCGCGCAGTCGCGCCGTCTCAGCCTCGGTCAGATCACGCCCACGCGTGTCCGGGCTGATGTTTGTCTTTTCCAGAATCTGCTGGCTACGCGAGAGCCCGATACCATAAATATAGGTGAGCCCTACCTCTACACGCTTCTCATTCGGAATGTCAATTCCTGCAATACGTGGCATAAGAGATCCTCCTGAAATGCCCGTTTCTCTCTACTATCCCTGTCGCTGCTTGTGGCGCGGGTTCTCGCAGATGATCCGCACGACACCGCGCCGACGAATGATTTTGCACTTTTCACATCTCTTTTTGACCGAAGGCTTTACCTTCATCTCTGTTCCTCCTTAGCGCCCTGGCCCTGTGCGCGCGTCAGTACCTCGACGCCGTTCTTTGTGACCGATAGCGTATGCTCATAGTGGGCCGAAGGCGAGCCATCGGCCGTTACAACGGTCCAGCCATCCTCGAGCACCTTGGTGGCATAGCTACCGAGAGTCAGCATCGGCTCGAGGCAAAAGGTCATTCCCTCTCGCAGGCGCAGGCCCACGTTTGGGGGGCCCCAGTTGCTTATGCGGGGCGGCTCGTGCATGGCCCGACCAATCCCGTGACCGCCATACTCGCGCACCACCTCGCATCCCGCGGCGCGCGCCGCCTTCTCGATGGCGTGGGAGACATCTCCCATACGCCGTCCGGCACGTACAGCCGCCATGCCCGCCTCTAGCGCAGCTTGTGTCGCATGCATGAGCGTCCGTAACTCGGGCTCGATCTCGCCCACGGCAATGGTAACTGCCGCATCCCCGTGGTATCCCTGCCAGATGGCGCCCACATCGATGCTGATGATGTCGCCCTCGTTCAGGTGCCGCTTGCCAGGAATCCCATGCACAATCTCCTCATTGATGGAGGCGCAGATGGTGGCCGGGTAACCGAGATAGCCCTTGAACGAAGGGACGGCCCCCAGGTCGCGGATCATTGTCTCTGCAACCGAATCCAGAGACTCTGTAGTGACCCCGGGCGCCACTAGACGCTCCATCTCTCGTAGCACCTGCGCCACAATGCTGCCGGCAGCCCGCATCGTGACTAACTCTTGGTCGGAACGTCTTGGAACCATGCCCATCCAATATTCTAGAGTCTCTTGGCGTTTATGTCAATTATACCAGTAACGGCTGAACGGCTTCTCGGATCTCGGCAGCCACAGCCTCGGGCGACTGCTCTCCATCGATATCGACGAGCACACCCTTTTCCTGATAATAGTCCTGCAGAGGAGAGGTCTGTTCCTGGTAGACACGGATACGGCGCAACTGGGTCTCGCGGTTGTCATCCTCACGCTGGTAGAGCGCTCCGCCGCATTTGTCACAGACCCCCTCGACCTTCTCGGGGCTAAACAGGCGGTGATAGATCTCTCCGCATTGTGAGCAGGTCCACCGGCCAGCCAGACGCTCCAGCAGCACATCCTCCGACACCTCGATGTTGAGCACGGCGTTCACCTGGCGCCCCATATCGGCCAGCAGATCGTCCAGCGCCTCAGCCTGGGCCACGGTGCGGGGGAATCCATCAAAGACCACTCCATTGGCGCAATCGGGCTCAGAGATACGATCCGCCACCATGCCAATGGTGATCTCGTCGGGCACTAGCTCGCCCCGATCCATATAGACCTTGGCCTGCTTGCCCAGCTCGGTCTCTTGTGACAGATTGGCGCGGAACAGATCGCCGCTCGAAACCCTCGGCAGGGGAAGCCACTCTGCCATCAGCTCGCCCTGTGTCCCCTTGCCGGCCCCAGGACCCCCCAGCAGAATAATGTCAACCATGACCTTACCTCATCCTCCGAATAAAGCCCTCATAGTGCCGCATCAATAACTGCGCCTCAAGCTGCTTCATGGTATCAAGCACTACGCCCACCACAATCAACAGACCGGTGCTGGTGAGCAGCATCTCGCCCGTGCCTACGAACAACTGCACCAGGAACGGCATGATGGCGATCAGCCCCAGAAAGAGCGCGCCCACCATCGTAATGCGCCGTACAATACCATGCAAGTACTCGGCGGTGCGGGCCCCAGGCCGAATGCCGGGCACGAACCCACCCTGCCGCCGCAGCGTCTCTGGCAGATCCTGCTGCTGAAAGATAATGTCGGTGTAAAAGTACGTGAAACCTACTACCAACAAAAAGTAAAAGAGCCAGTAGAGCACACCTTCAGAGTCGAACATTCGCGCGACCACGCCAGCCACACCGCTCAGGACAGCGATGTCCGAGCCCACGAAATAGCTTGCGACCACGCCAGGCAACATGATAATCGAAACGGCAAAGATCAGCGGGATCATGCCGGCCGAGTTCACCTGCAGCGGGATATGGGTGCTCTGGCCACCATAGATGCGGTTGCCCCGCACACGCTTGGCATAGTGCACCGGAACGCGTCGCTGTCCCTCGTGCACCAGCACGATGCCCACCACGGTGACGGCCGTGATCGCGGCAAAGACGATTATAAGGGCAGGGCTGGTGAACCACATCTGGGCCAGCCGCTGCGGGATACCCGAGATGATGCCACCAAAGATGATGAGCGAGATACCGTTGCCGATACCGTCCTCATCGATCAACTGGCCTAACCAGATGGCCAGCATCGTGCCCGACGTCAGCGTGAGCAGCGTGGCAATCGTGGGCAGTATCGTGCCCGGCCGAAAGCCCCAGTTGGCAATCACCCCAACTCCAGTGCCACCTGCCTGCGCCAGCAGCGTCGTCTGTCCAAAGCCATGCAGCGCCGCCAACGGAATCGTCAACAGCATAGTGTACTGATTCATCTTCTCACGGCCGGCCTCACCCTCTTTGTTGAGCTGGTTGAGGGCCGGAACAATAGGGGCCAAGAGCTGCAAGACAATCTGAGCCGTAATGTAGGGATAGACTCCCATAGCCATTACGGAAAAGTTGGACATGGCACCACCCGAGAACATATCCAACAGCCCTAGTAATTGGTTCTGCTGGAATATAAAACGCAGGGCCTCCCGATCGACGCCCGGGATCGGCACATGGGCCGCAAACCGGTAGATCACCAGGATTACCAGGGTGAAAACTATTTTTTTGCGTAGATCCGGCAGCCGAAAAGCATTACCGACTGCTTGCAGCATATCTTACTCCAATTCACTCCTCAGCCGATGGGCCGCGCACAAGGAAGAGGGTGCCAGGCCTGGGCCTGAGCAGCCCTATTCCTTGCTCAGCTCGACCGCCGTACCGCCTGCGGCCTCGATTTTAGCCCGCGCGGCCTCGGAGAACTTGTTTGCCTCGATTGTGAGCGCATGCAAGAGATCACCCTCAGCCAGGATCTTGATCGGCATCTTGCCTTCTTTGACCAGACCCGTCTGGAGCAAAAGCGCTTGGGTGACCACGGTTCCCTCGGGGAACACCTCAAGGGCGCCCACGTTTACCACAGAATATTCGACACGATTCACATTGCGAAAACCACGCTTGAAAGCCAGACGCCTCACCAGAGGCAACTGGCCTCCCTCAAAGTAGGGCTTCCCACCGCGACCGGAGCGAGAGTTCTGCCCCTTGGTGCCATATCCGGCCGTTTTACCCTGACCACCGGCAATGCCCCTGCCCTTGCGCTTGCGAGGGCGTTTGGCCCCTTCGGTTGGGCGCAATTCGTGCAGTTTCATTCTTCTACCTCTTCTATCGTAACCAGGTGTTGCACCCGGTCAATCATACCGCGGATCGGCTGGCTATCCTCTTGCTTGACCGAGTCACCCAAGCGACGCAGCCCCAGCGCACGGATGGTACGCTTCTGTCGTATATTATAACCGATCGCGCTCTTTACATATGTGATACGCAGCGTCTTATTCGGCATCGGACGTTACCCTCCAGGGCGGCAGGAGTTCTTCCATGGTCTTGCCACGCATCTCGGCCCGTTCGGCGAAATCGGAGAGGGATCGGAGCCCCTCAAAGGTGGCCATGACCACGTTGAACACATTGTCGCTGCCGAGCGACTTGCTCAGCACGTCATGGATCCCAGCAGCCTCGACGACGGCGCGCACGCCGCCGCCGGCAATCACGCCTGTTCCGGGCGACGCCGGCTTGAGCAGCACCTTGGCAGCGCTATACTCCATTAGGACATCATGCGGGATCGTGCGCCCAAACAGTGCGATCTCGACCATGTTATTCTTGGCTCGTTCCACACCCTTGCGAATGGCGCCAGGCACATCGCGGGCCTTGCCGATTCCTACGCCCACGCGTCCATTCCCATCGCCTACCACAACCAGCACGCGAAAGCCAAAGCGACGCCCGCCCTTGACCACCTTGGCCACACGGTCAATGCTAACGATGCGCTCCTGTAGCTCTTCGCCGTCGCCGCCTCTGTCGTATCGATTCCTATCGCTCATAGAGTCTCCCCTTGTTGTCGCCGCCTATGGGGCAGCGGAACACCTACTTGGCAAAGGCTAGAATTTGAGCCCGGCCTCGCGCGCAGCCTCGGCCAGAGCCTTGACACGCCCATGATATTGATATCCGCCACGATCGAACACCACCGTCGTGATGCCGGCCTCCTTCGCACGATCAGCAATAAGACTGCCAACCAGCTTGGCCGATTCGGTCTTGCTAAGCTCGACAATCTGGCTGCTCAGCTCCTGATCCAGCGTGGATGCCGAGGCCAACGTGTGTCCCTCTATATCGTCAATCACCTGCGCATAGATGTGCCGCAGGCTGCGAAAGACATTGAGGCGCGGCCTCTCACTGGTGCCATGGATCTTGCTGCGAACGCGACGATGCCTACGAACACGTGCATTATGAACTTGCTGTACTGTACTCACCGTGTGCCTCCAACCCTTCCGGCCTTGCCAGCCTTGCGCCGGATAACCTCGTTCTCATAAGCAATCCCTTTGCCCTGATAGGGCTCGGGCTTGCGTACGGCACGGATACGGGCCGCCATCTCACCGACCAACTGTTTGTCATTGCCGGCCACAGAGATTGTGCGTCCGCTGCGATCTACCTCGAACGCGATCCCCTCTGGAGCTTCTATGTGCACAGGGTGGCTGTACCCTACCTGGAGCGTCAGGGTGCTGCCCTGTACCTCTCCACGAAAGCCTACGCCGTTGATAACAAGTCGCTTGGTGTACCCTTCGGTTACGCCGGTGACCATGTTGGCCAGCAGCGACCGGGTCAGCCCATGCAGAGCCTTGTTCTGATTCGAGTCATCCTCCCGCTTGACGATCATCTCGCCATCGGTGAGCTCAACCTGCATATTCGGATGCACATCATAGGCCAGGGCGCCCCGCGGCCCCTGGACAGTGACTCGTTGTCCTTCTATACCTACCTGTACCTGCTCGGGCACAGGGATAGGCATCTTGCCAATTCTAGACACTATAACTACCTCCCGCTCAGTCACGACGGACTGGCGCTCACCAAACCTCGCAGAGAACCTCGCCACCTACCCCAAGCCGACGGGCCCCGCGCCCGGAGAGCACTCCCTTGGGCGTGGATAGGATCACGGTCCCCAAACCATAGCGAATCCAAGGGATATCGCCCTTGCCGGTGTAAATACGACGACCGGGCTTGCTTACACGCTTGAGCCCCTGAATCAACGGCTCCTGATCGCGGGTGTACTTGAGATACACGCGCAACATAGGAAAGCGCCCATCCCGAACGACGTCAAAACGGTCAATATAGCCCTCTTCCTGAAGCACTTGGGCCACAGCCTGCTTCATTCGAGAGTGCGGAATGAGCACATACCGGCGGCGCACCGCCTGGCCATTACGAATCCGCGTAAGCATGTCGGAAATAGGGTCAGTTGAATTCATCTACAGAAACTCCCTCTTGAACTCGATGGTACCAGCCACCGTGTGCTTTGCCTGCCGAGGGTCGGCTGGCTGCACGGCGCGGCAGCCGACCAGCCACCGCAATAGGATGCGCTACCAACTCGACTTGACGACGCCCGGGACCTTGCCCTCCATGGCAAGCTCGCGGAAACAGATCCTGCACAGGTCAAACCTGCGCATATAGCCCCGGGGCCTTCCACAGCGAGAGCAGCGATTGCGCACGCGCACCTGATACTTGCGGCGCTTTTCTCGCGCGATCATTGACTTTTTCGCCACTATACCTCTCCCATTCTTCCAAGCGCGGCGAACATTACCACTGACAACAACTAGGCTACCACTCGCTCACGAGCGGCCACAAAAGGCATGCCCATTAGCTCAAGAAGCCGTCGAGCCTCTTCGTCTGTCTCGGCCGTGGTCACAATCGTAATCGACATACCTCGAATCTTGTCGATCTCATCATAATCGACTTCTAGGAACACCAACTGCTCTGTCAGGCCCAGCGTATAATTGCCGCGCCCATCGAACGATGTCCGCGAGACGCCGCGAAAGTCGCGCTGGCGTGGCAAGGCGATGTTGATCAAGCGATCCAGCAGAGCATACATGCGCTCGCCACGTACGGTCGCCTTGACGCCAATGGGGTTCCCTTCGCGCAACTTGAAATTGGCGATAGACTTGCGCGCCCGCGTGATGATCGGCTTTTGCCCCGTGATCTTGAGAATGTCGCGGCTGGCGTTCTCCAACGCATTCGGGTTCTGCAACGCCTCGCCCAAACCGACATTGACCACGATCTTTTCCAGACGAGGCACTTGCATCGGGCTCGAGTAGCCAAACTCCTCCATCATCTGGGGGGCGATCTCTTCCCTATATCTCTGCACTAGGTGATGCATATTTCTGTCTCCCCAAGCTTGCGCGTCAAGCGTTCGGCCATTTCGCGCTAGTCAATCACTTCTTCACACTTTTTGCAGATGCGCCGCTTGCTGCCATCTTCGGCAACCTCATAGCCGACACGTGTCGGTTGGTTGCACCCAGGGCAGACCAGCATCACGTTCGAGACGTGCAGCGGGGCCTCAATCTCGATGATTCCTGGCTCGGTGCGCATATTGGCGGTACGTCGTTGATGCTTGCGCATGATCTTGATGCCTGACACAATGATCTGCTGTGTCCTGGGCATGGCGACCCGCACGGTGCCCCGCATCCCTCTGTCGTTACCGCTGATTACCTCGATGGTATCCCCTGCTTTGATCTTCATTCCCAACTCCTAAACAATCCGCCCATCCTGCCAGGCCTAGAGCACCTCGGGCGATAGCGACACGATTCGCATAAAGCCAGCGTCTCGCAACTCGCGCCCCACCGGGCCAAAGATGCGCGTCCCACGAGGGTTCTTTTCAGCATCCAGGATTACTGCGGCGTTATCATCAAAACGCACGTACGAGCCATCCGACCGACCGTACTCCTTGGCTGTCCGCACCACAACGGCGCGCACTACTTCTTTCTTCTTGACCGAGCTTCCCGGCGTGGCCTCTTTGACCGATGCAATAATGACATCGCCCACCCCTGCATAGCGCCGGCGCGTCCCGCCGAGAACCTTGATGCACATGATCTCACGTGCACCGGTGTTGTCGGCTACCTTGAGCCTGGTGAATGACTGAATCATGTCCCGTTAACTCCACTCTGCTAGTCTGAATGCGCCCGCATACGCTGATGCGTACACTGATGCGTACACGTCTCTGAGCAACGTCCGCGCATGGCGTGCTATACGTTCTCGCGGCTCTGATTGGCGATCACACGCCAGGTCTTGCGCCGGCTCATCGGCCTGGACTCTTCGATGATGACGAAATCGCCCTCACGGCACTCTTCGTTTTCATCATGGGCCAGGTACTTTTTGCCATGACGCAGCACCTTGTCATACAGCGGGTGGCGCGTTGTACGAATCACTTCGACCACCACCGTCTTTTGCATCTTGTCGCTTATCACACGACCACTCAACTGTCTACGAGGCATTTCCTACCTCCGCTTTCAATTCGCGCTCACGCTGAATCGTCAGGATCTGCGCGATCTCACGCCGCACGCTCTTGATGCGGCCGGTGTTCTCCAACTGCTTGCTCGCCATCTGAAAGCGCAGGTTGAATCGCTCCTGATAGAGCTCGTTCAATCGCTGTGCCAGTTCGATGTCTGTCATATCATGCAGTTCGCTTGGTTTCATTCCGTCTCACCCCTGCCTGTCGCATCCCGGGATACAAAGGCCGTCTTGATGGGCAGCTTTTGAGAGGCTCGCCTGATCGCGTCTCGGGCCACGTCCTCATCCACGCCTGCGACCTCGAACATGATCCGCCCAGGCTTGACTACGGCCACATAGTGATCCACAGCACCCTTGCCGCTACCCATGCGGGTCTCGGCGGCGCGCATGGTCACGGGCTTGTCCGGAAAGACGCGAATCCAAACCTGGCCGCTGCGGCGCATCACACGCACCAGCACACGCCGAGCCGCCTCGATCTGTCGGCTAGTGATCCAGGCCGGCTCCAGGGCCTTGATTCCATAATCCCCAAAGCTAACGTCGGCCCCGCGCGTCGCCTTGCCCGTCATCCGCCCGCGATGCTGCTTGCGGTATTTGGTCCTCTTTGGCATCAACATATTTACTATACTCCCTCGACGCTCGCAGCCACCTGTATCGACTCTGGTAGCACGTCGCCCTTATAGATCCACACCTTGACGCCAATGCGGCCAAAGGTGGTCAAAGCCTCTTCTGTGGCAAAATCAATATCTGCTCTGAGCGTGTGCAAAGGCACGCGCCCCTCTCGCACCCACTCTCGGCGCGCCATTTCCGCGCCTGACAATCGCCCGCTGATCAGCACCTTGATGCCCTGTGCGCCACTCCGCATCGTCCGCTGGACGGCCTGGCGCATCGCGCGTTTGTGAGCCACGCGGCGTTCCAACTGTTCGGCAATGCCCTCAGCCACCACATGGGCATCGAGATCCGCGTTTTTGATCTCGACCACGTCCACGCGCATCTGCTTGCCGCGCACATCAGTCATCGCCTCTAGCGTCTCTTTGAGGGCATTGATGCTGGCCCCTCGCCGCCCGATGACGACGCCGGGCTTGGCCGTCACGATGGTGACGTTAATCTGCTTGGGCAGCCGCTGGATCTCAATACGAGAGACCCCCGCGCGCCCCAGGCTCTTGCGAATTTGCTCTCGGATCGCCGAGTCTTCCGCCAATAGCCGCGCATACTCTTCGCCTTCGGCGAACCACTTGGACTCCCAATCTTTGATGACTCCAAGTCTAAAGCCCGTGGGATTTACTTTACGGCCCAAGATGCCTCCCTATGCCCTTCTCTAGGCTTGCTTGCTGGCTAGCACCACGGTAATGTGGGCGCTGCGCTTGAGTATTGGCTTGTAACGACCGCGCGCACCGGGACGCCCGCGCTTGAGCGTAGGGCCCTCATCGGCCGTAATCTCGGCAATATACAGCTCGTCGGCCGTGACGCCATAGTTTTCCTCGGCGTTGGCTACAGCCGACTGGATCGCTTTGCGCACTTCATAGGCCGCCGCCTTGGGGGTGAACCGCAAGAGATCCATCGCCTCTTGCACATCCATCCCGCGCACCAGATCGGTGACCAGGCGCACCTTCTGAGCAGACATGCGTATGTACTTGGCTACCGCTCGTACTTCTAATGTCATTAAACCGTTCTCCTACAACCCACTCGAATGGCAACGATCAGCAGCCCCACAAGCCTGTCGGCCCGCGGCGCCCAACCATGCTAGCGAGCGCGAGTCCTGCGCTCTCGGGCGTCGTGTCCGCGAAAATACCGGGTCGGTGCGAACTCGCCCAGGCGATGCCCCACCATATTCTCGGTCACATAGATGGGAATATGGCGCCGCCCATCATGCACAGCAATCGTATGCCCCACCATCTGTGGAAAGACGACCGAAGCGCGCGACCAGGTCCGGATGACGCGCTTTTCGCCGCGCTGGTTCATCGCCTCGACCTTTTTCAGCAACTTGTCCGATACATACGGTCCCTTTTTTAGCGATCGTGACATCTACTAGCCTCCTAACAGCGATTATTGGCCTTGATGCTTGACTGCCCCGGCAACGACTACCGTCTCTTGCGGCGACGCCGGAGAATGTACTTGTCAGTACGCTTGTTATGCCGTGTCTTGAAACCCAGAGTAGGCTTGCCCCAGGGCGTCTTGGGCCCGGGCAGACCAATGGGGGCCTTGCCCTCACCACCGCCGTGCGGGTGATCGCGCGGGGTCATGGCAGAGCCACGGGTATGCGGCCGACGACCCAACCAGCGCTTGCGTCCTGCCTTGCCCAGCTTGATGTTGCCATGATCGGCATTGCCTACCTGGCCGATGGTCGCCATGCACTCGCGGCGGAGCCTGCGCACCTCACCCGAGGGCATGCGCATCTGCACATAGTCGCCCTCTTTGGCCAGGATCTGCGCGCCCGTGCCCGCGGCGCGCACCAACTGGCCGCCGCGACCACTGTACAACTCCACATTGTGGACCACGGTACCCAGAGGGATGTTGACAAGCGGCAATGCGTTGCCCACCTGAATATCGGCATCCGGGCCAGACATTACCTGATCGCCCATCTTGAGGCCTGCCGGTGCCAGGATGTACCGCTTCTCGCCGTCCGCATAGACCAGCAGAGCGATGTGCGCCGAGCGGTTCGGATCATATTCGATTGATGCGACTCGCGCAGGCACGCCGATCTTGTCGCGTCGGAAATCAATGACCCGATACCGGCGCTTGTGGCCGCCGCCGCGATGCCTGACCGTGATCTTGCCCCGGAAGTTACGCCCTGCCTTTTGGGTGATCGGCCTGAGCAGAGACTTTTCGGGCTTGTGCCCTGTCAGCTCCTCAAACGTATGCCCGGTCATCCCGCGGCGGGAAGGCGTAGTGGGCTTGTATTGCTTTATCGCCATAATCCATTCCCCTCAACTGCTAACCGTACGCGCCACACAGCGGCCTGGCTTAGACACCCTCAAAGAAGCTGATGGTATCGCCATCGGCCAATGTCACAATGGCCTTTTTCCACTCAGAAGTCTCACCCGTATGACGCCCCATACGACGTGTCTTGCTAGGCATATTGATGATATTCACACGGACTACCTCGACCTCAAAGATTCGCTCTACCGCCTCACGCACCATCTGCTTGGTGGCGCGTCGATCGATCTCGAATGTGTAGCGATTGAGCTCATCCGCCAGAAAACCGCTCTTCTCGGTCAATATCGGTCTTTTGATCACCTGATAATGGTTCATCGTCTCACGCTCCTATTGCCTCGCGCAGGCAGCGCCCGTAATTCGGGCTACCTTATTCCTCGATGCTCACGTCAGTCCTCAGGATCTCCTCGATCTGATTCACGGACTCGCGAGGCATAAGGACATAGTCGTACCCCAACAAATCCCGAATGCTGAGATTATGAGCATGCAGCGTCTTGATCTGATCCAAGTTATGCGCGGCCTTCTCAACGTTCTCATTCTTGGCGGGCATCAACAGCAAGACCGAGGCATTGCCGATCTCGAGGTCCTTGAGCACTGAGACCATGGCCTTGGTCTTGGGCTCGGCCAGCTCCAACTCATCAAGAATGATGACCTGGTCCTCTGAGGCCTTGACCGACAAGGCGGATCGCAGGGCCAAGCGCCGCATCTTGCGATTCATCTTTTTAGCATAGCTACGCGGCTGCGGGCCAAATACGGTGCCGCCACCCTTCCACTGGGGCGCCCGGATGCTTCCCTGACGCGCCCGCCCCGTGCCCTTTTGGCGCCACGGCTTGCGCCCGCCACCGGCCACCTCGTCGCGCTTTTTCGTCTTGTGCGTGCCCAGGCGCGCATTGGACAACTGCCGGAGCAGTGCTTGATGCATCACCGGCACATTGGGCTCGATCCCAAATACCGAATCATTCAACTCGATTTCGCCAACAGTCTCACCGGCCAGATTGCGAACCGGAACTCGCATTTCAATCTCTCCTGCGTCTCGTCTCTTGACGGCTCTGTTACGCTTTGACCGCGTTGCGCACCATGACCAGGCCGCCGTTGGGGCCTGGCACGGCGCCCTTGATCGCGATCAGATTGCGCTCCGGATCAACCTTGACTACGGTAAGATTGAGGGCCGTCACGCGCTCATTGCCCATGTGTCCCGGACCGCGCATACCCTTCCAGACACGTCCTGGCGTGGCGCTCGCGCCAATGGAGCCTACCGCCCGCAATCGATCCGACTGACCATGGGTCTTGGGCCCGCCGCGGAAGTTGTGCCGCTTGACGGCGCCCGCAAACCCGCGTCCCTTGGACGTGCCAATCACATCCACAACTTCGCCGGGGCTAAATAGGGTCACATCGAGGATTTGTCCCACCGAATAGTTATCGGCGTCCTCAGTGCGCACCTCGCGCAGATGACGCAAAGGAGGCAGCTCCTTGAGATGACCGCGCTTGGGCCTGTTCAGCCGAGCCGCAGACTCGAAACCGATCTGCACCGCATCATAGCCATCGCTAGTTTCAGACTTGACCTGGGTCACATGGCAGGGCCCCAGTTCGATAATCGTGACCGGCACGAGCTCACCGTTGTCTGTAAAGACACGGGTCATACCGACCTTTTTCCCGAGTAACGCTTTTCTTTCCATTTCTCCACCTCAGGGGGATCTATATGCAGCCGCTGACTTGGCTTGTTACGGCCCGAATCAGTAGGGCTACAAGGGAATCTCCCTTTCCCCCGTTGATTGCTTGTGCTCGGCTAGAGCTTGATCTCGATATCCACGCCGCCGGGCAGATCCAGACGCATCAAGGAGTCAATCGTAGTGGGATTCGGATCCAACACGTCGATCAGACGCTTGTGGGTTCGAATCTCTAGCTCCTCGCGCGAGTCTCGATCAATGAATGGTGACCGAGCCACCGAGAACTTTTCGATGCGTGTCGGCAAAGGCACGGGCCCCACCACCGCTGCACCGGTTCGTTCGGCTGTATCAACGATCTGGCGCGCCGACTGATCGAGCACGCGATGATCATACGCCTTGAGTCGGATGCGAATCCGTTGTTGTCTGGCCATACTCTCCTCAGCATAGTTTGGACGCTCGGCTCTTGATTCCGAGTCTCTACGATCAAGAGCCGATCTCGTCCTCTAGAATCTAGCGGCTAGTTAATAATCTCCGTGATGACACCCGCACCCACCGTGCGGCCACCCTCTCGGATCGCAAACCGCGAACCCACTTCCAACGCCACCGGCAC
>SLPC01000083.1 GCA_007132185.1 Anaerolineae bacterium
GTGCCACCCGGCGATGGGGCTGTCCCCTAAATCGCTACCGAAGAATGACCCCCTGGACCAAAGCGTTGGCTCAGTACAAAAGAGATATCACGCACACCGCAGGGATTACAGCCATAGTGTAGCATAGGGCCGTCAAGATGCAAAACTCGTCGAAAGAGGGCTTGCAGCGAGTGTCGCAAGGCGCCTGATCGAGCGCAGAAAGGGGCACATGATCGACGTACTTGTAGCAGGTCATGCTTGTGTGGATATCATCCCGCGCATCCTGCCAGGGATGTCGGGCCCTGGGTGGCTGGTGCCCGGCCGACTGACCGAGGCGGGCGAAGCGATGCTCACGCCCGGGGGCGCCGTTTCTAATACCGGTCTGGCATTACACAAGCTGGGTGTGGATGTGCGTCTGGTGGCCCGCGTGGGCGACGATATCGTCGGCGATCTGTTACGCCGGATCATCGCTTTGACAGACCCCCGTTTGACCGAGAGCCTGGTGGTTGCTCCGGGTGAGTTCGGTTCCTACACCATTGTGATCAGCCCCCCAGGCGTGGACCGATGCTTTCTCACAGGCCCTGGCTCAAACGACACCTTTGGTCCCGAGGATGTCTCGGAAGAGTTGCTGGGGGCGACGAGGATCTTTCACCTTGGGTATCCGCCGCTGTTGCGGCGCATGTACCTGGATCATGGCCAAGAGATGGTTGAGCTTTATCGCAAGGCCAAGCGCCATGGAGCCACCACCTCTCTCGATCTCGCCATGCCAGACCCTGCGCAGCCCAGCGGCCAAGCGGATTGGCGGGAGGTTCTAGCTCATACGCTCCCCTATGTGGACATCTTTGTTCCTAGTATAGAGGAGCTGCTCTTTATGCTGGATCGCGCTCGCTTTGATGCGCTGGAGCAGCAGGCTCGGGGGGCGGCGCTGCTAGGGTTTGCGTCCGCCGAGATGATCAGTTCTCTGGCGAAAGAGGCGCTGTCGTTGGGCGCCCAGATCGTGATGATCAAGCTGGGCCATCGAGGAATCTATCTGCGCACAGGGGCGTCGGAGAGGGACTGGGGGCGCGGCGCGCCTGCTGATCTCGATACATGGCGCAGCCGCGAGCTGTGGGCGCCCGCTTTTGACGTAGAGGTGGCGGGCACAGTGGGCGCCGGTGATGCGGCTGTGGCCGGGTTTCTCACCGCCATCTTGCGCGGGCAGGGGCCCGAGGGGGCCATCCGGTCGGCAGCGGCGGTGGGCGCCTGCAACGTAGAAGCGACAGATGCCACCAGCGGTCTGCGGAGCTGGGAGCAGACCCAGGCCAGGCTTGCCGCGCCCTGGCCGCAGAAGGATCCCGCCATTGCGGCGCCGGGGTGGCGTCAGGATGCCGAGCAGGGCCTCTGGCGCGGCCCGTTGGATCGCGGCTAGGCGTTGGGTGCGGCCCAGAGCGGCCTACTGGGGCGGGCGCGTGCTGGGCACATAGTCCGGCAGGGCGATGCCGTCCAGCCTGTAGGTCCACAGCAGAGGAAACTCGCCCCCAGCCGGCACCAGCAAGAACCCCTGGCCGTCAAAGGCCACGCCGTTGCCTGCCACATAAGCGCCCCAGAGTGTGCGCGTGGTGGCGCGGTGCCGCGTGAGCAGGGAGAGACTCGTGGGGTCGATGATGTCCAGGACGGCCCCATCGGCATCGATGCCGGTGCAAAGCAGGCTGCCCCGCAGGACTTGGCAATCGCTGTAGACGGCGCCCAAGCTATTGGCAGCCGTGCGCTGCAGACTCAGATCGCCTCCCCACAAGTAGATCCTTTCACCGAGCTGATCCATGCCGATGAGATAGTCTTTGTCGATCTGGGCGACGACCCGCAGCGACCCACCGAGGGGGACGCGATAAGAGATACTCCACGAGCCCCTGTGGATGCCCAGGATTTGTGCGTTGTGTTCGGTAGAGATACAGGTCCACAGGATGTCGCCCGCTGCATGGAGCCCGCAGGGCTCGCCGCGTTCGGGCTCGTCGAGAGGGAGCGAACGCAGTACGCTGCGAGAGACACGGTCGATCTCGTGCAGCCAGGCAAGCTGGGTGTTGGGGTCGTAGGCAGTGACATAAAAGGCGTCCTCTCTGGCCGCCAGCCCTCTGACGTGTATCTCCAGATCGACCAGTGGGCGCACCGTCTCAAGATGCAGACCCTCGATGCGCTCCTCATAGAGGTGATGGTCGACAAGAAGTGGGGTGGGTTGCGTCGCGGTGGGTTCTGAGGGTGCCAGCTCGGCTTGCGGTGTCGCCAGCACCGATGTGGGCGGGATCTCGATGGTGTCGGCAGGCTCTGGCTGCAGAAGGCAGCGTTGCAGGGTCAGAGAAGCAGCCATCAGCAGGATGGCTACCAAGATCAGCCCGACGAGACACGACCGTTGCATAAGCTCCCCTTGGGTGTAGTTGAGTGGATTGTACGTGATGCGCGAGGGGATTTCAAGACGAGGGGTGCGCTGCCGGCGCGATCCAGTCACCAGTATGGGTAGAGAGTGGCCGAGAGCCGTGTGGGCGCAGGGCGCTCGTGTGCGCTGGGCAAAGACAAGCTTTGCCCGCTCATGTGTGGGGGCGCTCTATCAGAGGGCGCGCAGCGTCACGCCCGGGATGATCTCGCGGAGCCTGGGCAGCAACGCCACGAGGTCGGCTGGGGAAAGGGCGGGCATGGCCCGGATCTCGGGCAGCACCTCGGGGGTGGGCTCAAAGGGCTGGAGCACCCAGATGTCGTCGGGCTCGAGCTGCTCGGCCAGGTCGAGCAGGGCCTGCTCGTCCAGGAGCGGGTGCACCGTAGTGCGGAACTCGTAGGGCACATCGCTCTGTCGCAGGAGGTTCATGCTGCGGTGCAGGCTGCGTAGCAGGTGGTCCAGGGGCATGGGCACCCGTACTGTTTCGGCATAGCGGGCATCCAAGGGCGCCTTGACGTCCATGGCCACATAGTCCAGCAGGGCATTCTCCAGCAGCGCCTGCAGACAGTCGGGATAGGCTCCGTTGGTGTCCAGCTTGATAGCAAAGCCCAGGGCGCCCACGTCGCGGATCAGGCCGGGCAGAGAAGGGTCGCTGCAGGGCTCGCCACCGGTAAAGCAGACGCCATCGAGCTTGCCCTGGCGTGTGGCGAGCCATTCCAGCAACTCGGCGGGGGCCATGATTGGCTCAATGGCCCCCGCATCGATCATCCATCGGTTATGACAGTAACCACAGTCCAGATTGCACCCGCCGATAAAGACGGTTGCTGCGATGCGCTCCGGGAAATCGATCAGGCTGACCTTTTGCAGGCCGACGATCTTCA
The DNA here is from genome assembly GCA_007132185.1 of Anaerolineae bacterium. Classification (GTDB taxonomy): domain Bacteria; phylum Chloroflexota; class Anaerolineae; order UBA1429; family UBA1429; genus UBA1429. The sequence continues at coordinate 3,265 of SLPC01000083.1, forward strand.
TGAGCCGGGGGCGCCTACCTTCGCGGGCTCGCTGACGCCCAGGGCCTTGTTTTCGGCAAAAGTCTTGCGCTCGCTGTATTCGCTGCGCTTGCCCTTGTTCCACTGATTCACGGGCCGCAGGTAGCCGACGACGCGAGAGTATACCTCGCAGGGCTGCTCGGTCTGGCACCTGGGGCACTCGAAATGCTCACCCTCCAGATAGCCGTGCACAGGGCACACGCTAAAGGTGGGTGTCAGCGTGAAATAGGGCAGAGAGTAGTTGCCCGCCACCCGCCGCACCAGATTCTTGGTCGTCTCGATAGAGGAGACACGCTCACCCAAAAAGACGTGCATCACCGTGCCACCCGTATACCGCGTCTGAAGGCCATCTTGCCACTCTAGCGCCTCGAACAGATCATCAGTGGCGTTGACAGGCAACTGGCTCGAGTTGGTATAGTAAGGCTCGCCCACGGGGCTCTCGTTGCCGGCGGCGATGATATTCGGGTACAGGTTGCGGTCCAGCATGGCAAAGCGGTAGCTGGTGCCCTCGGCGGGCGTCGCCTCCAGGTTGTACAGCTCGCCCGTGTCATCCTGGTACTCTTGGAGCTTGTCGCGCATAAAGTTGAGCACCCGCGTGCCAAAGTCGCGAGCGCTATCGTCGGTGAGATCGAGGCCCATAAAGTTGAGGCAAGCCTCGTTCATACCGTTCAACCCGATAGTGTTAAAGTGATTGCCCCAATACTGGCCAGTCTGGGCCTTGACGCCATCGAGATAGTGCTGCGAGTAGGGGTACAGACCTCCCTCGGTGAAACGCTCGATGACGCGGCGGCGGATCGAGAGCGCCTCTTTCGAGAGATCCATCAGATGGCTCACCCGATCCATAAAATCCTGCTCGCTGTCGGCCAGATAGCCGATGCGGGCCAGGTTCAGTGTGACCACGCCAATGCTGCCGGTGAGCGGGTTGGAGCCGAACAGCCCGCCCCCGCGCTTGCGGAGCTCTTTGTTGGACAGACGCAAGCGGCAGCACATGGAGCGGACATCATCGGGGCTGAGGTCCGAGTTCACAAAGTTGGCAAAGTAGGGGATGCCGTACTTGGCCGTCATCTGCCAGA
>SLPC01000098.1 GCA_007132185.1 Anaerolineae bacterium
GAGGAGCGCCGCTCCGAGCTCTATGAGGAGATCCAGCGCAAGCTGATCACCGAGGGCGGCCAGATCATCCATGCTCATCATCCACTTGGAGCTGGGGTGCGGGACAATGTGCATGGATATCGACTCCATCCTTTGGATGATTTCGACTCGCGGAACGTTTGGTTGTCAGAGTGATGCCTGTTAGATCCTGTTAGATAGGGACAGGTCACTCTCCGATGGGCCACCTGATTATGGGCACTGGCTGAATGGCGCTCACGATCGGGTGGCCCTCACCATGTTATGGCCTGCGTCCTTGCTAGCAGGACGATTTGCGCCGCTCTTTGACCTTGTCAGAAAGGCAGGATAACAGTCCCTGATACGAGTCAGCAAATGCATCCACGCCCTCGTTCTGCAGCTCCTCAGTGATGACGTCCAGATCGATACCCAGCTCTGCCAACCGCTCGAGTTGTTCCCGAGCTTTGTCGAGGCCCTCTGTCACAGTGACCTCTACGGTGCCATGATCGAGAAACGCCTCCAGGGTGTCTCGCGGCATGGTGTTCACCGTATGCTCCCCGATCAGTTCGTCGACGTACATCGTGTCAGGGTAGCGGGGGTTCTTGGTGCTCGTGCTGGCCCACAGAACGCGTTGCGGACGGGCGCCCCTATCAGCCAGGCTCTGCCAGCGCTTGCTGGCCAGGATATCCTCAAAGTGTGCATAGGCTACCTTGGAGTTGGCAATGCCGATCTTGCCCTGGAGCTCCTCATTCCCGATCTCTTCCAGAGCGGCGTCTACTTTGCTGTCAACGCGGCTCACGAAAAACGATGCCACCGACGCAACACGTGCTAGATCGCCGCCGGCGGATGCCAGATCCTCTAGGCCGGTTACATAGGCATTGGCAATGCGCTCATAGTGGGTGAGGGAGAACATCAGCGTCGCATTGACATTGATGCCCTCGCTGATCAGCTGGCGCAGGGCCGATATGCCTTCGTCCGTGGAAGGTACCTTGATCATGACGTTGGGGCGCTCGATGGCGGACCAGAGGCGACGGGCCTCGGCTACTGTGCTCTTGGTATCATGTGCCAGCTTGGGGTTGACCTCCAAACTGACAAAGCCATCGGCGCCAGACGTGCCCTCGTATACCGATTCAAGAATGTCGGCGGCATCATGGATATCCTCTATCACCAGTTTCTCATAGATGACATCGACATAATGCCCTTTTTCTCTCAGGGCCTCTAGCGTATCATCATAGTCAGAGCTATCCGATATCGCCTTCTGAAAGATCGATGGGTTGGACGTAACGCCACGCAAACCTTGCTTTACCAGCGTGCGCAGCTCACTTGAGCGGGTAAAGGACCGGCGAATATAGTCGAGCCAGACGGCCTGTCCCAGGTCGGCCAGTTGGTTCATCTTGGTCACTGTTGGTACTCCTTGTACGATAATCAGGTGCAGGTAGACATCCAGGCCCAGTGCACTTGATCTAATCTTTTGATGTGACCTCTAGTATAGCTGGCACTGGCATATTCGGTCAAGCAAGTGCGCTGTAACATGCGCGATGGCCCGAGTTGGCGCTTGGACTCTGCAAGAACCCGGCTAGAATAGGAGATGGTTTGGCTTCAAGAAGCAGCATCGACCAAGAGCCTCGACTGGTGCATGGTACAGCATCTTGTTGGCCGTTCTTGGCAATCATAGGAGGGTTAGGCGCATGGCAACAGCATATCGTATGACGCCCAAGCGCCGGTTCCTGGCGGGCATTCTGGGAGGTCGCGTGGACCGAACGCCCGTAGGCAGCGTGACCTCGGTGGTGAACATGGCGCAGATGGATGCCACCGGAGCTTCTTTTCCCGATTGCCACCTGGATGGGCGCAAGATGGCGCAACTGGCTGCCGGGGCGCACACGATTCTGGGATATGACGCCATCCTTGCCTATGCCAGCGTCTCGGCCGAGGCGGCCGCCCTGGGGTGTGAAGTGGACTGGGGCGACAGGGAGAACATGCCCGTGTCACTGGCCCCGATCTGGTCGGATCCGGAGCAGGTGGCGATCCCGGCGGACTTTTTGGAGCGGACGCCCATCCGGGCGATCCTGGACGCCACTCGGATCCTGCGCGCCCAATATGGCGATCAGGTGGCCATCGTGGGCAAGGTGATGGGCCCGTGGACCCTGGCGTATCATCTGCACGGCATACAGGACTTTTTGATCGAGACGCTCACCGAGCCCGAGCGCGTGCGCGGCTTTTTGGACGCTCTCCAGGAGATCACGGTGCTGTTTGGGCGGGCCCAGATCGAGGCGGGCGCTGATCTGCTCTGTGTTGCCGATCACGCGACGGGCGATCTGATCAGCGCCGCCATGTATCGCGACTTTTTGCTGCCCCATCACCAACAGATTACCCAGCGCCTTGGCTGCCCCACAGTACTACATATCTGTGGCAACACGCTGGACCGGCTCGATGATATCTGTCAGTCTGGGTTCGACTGCTTTCACTTTGATTCCTGCGTCGACGCCCAGGGTGCGACATATCGCGTGGCCGGGCGCATTTCGCTGATGGGCAACGTGAACAATCCCCAGATCCTGTTGCAAGGTACGCCTGAGGAGGCGCTGGCCCAGGCCAGGTATGCGCAACAGGCCGGCGTGCGGGTTGTAGGGCCCGAGTGCGCCATACCGCTTGGCACACCGACGGAGAATCTGCGCGCCATCGCGCAGGCAGCCACAGAGCCTTTGCCATCAACAGGGGACTGATCGAGTCGCATTCGCCTCAAGCATCCATTTCTAACACTGTTCGCTGCAAGGAGAATGCATGTGGATCACGGACCGAAAATGACCCATGTGACCCGCCAGTCGGAGGGTGACGCTGCAGAGAGCGTTCGTCCAACCGAGTGGCATGCCAAAGATACCAATGGACAGGTCTTTTACATCGTCAAAGTGGCCTATTTCTTCTGGTTTGGCGCCATGGGATCCCTGATCCCCTATCTCTCGCTACACTATCTGGATATCGGACTCACAGGTCGACAGATCGGGCTCTTGTTCGGCGTGGCTCCTTTTGTGACGTTGGTCTCGACGCCGTTGTGGGGCGCTGTGGCCGACATCCTGCGACAGCACAAGCGCATCATGGCTATTACCATCAGCGGGGTGTGTTTGTGTGTATTGGGTATCTTTTTGGCGCGGGACGTCCGGTTGTTACTGCTCTTTGCCGTGCTCAACACGCTCTTTACCGCGCCCTCCATTGCGCTATTGGACCATACGACGTTATCGTTACTGGGCGAGCGTCGATCACGCTATGGTCGGCAGCGGGTTTGGGGCGCGGTAGGCTGGGGCGTGATGGGCACCTTGGTGGGCTACCTCACCCAGTGGATGGGGCTCTCCTGGTCCTTCTATGCCTTTTTTGTCATGATGGGAGTGACATTGGCTATAGCCCTGCGCCTGCCCATCGAGTCACCGCCAGCTCGTGTGCCCTATGCTGCAGCGCTGCGGGTTCTGATGCAGAGACGCTGGTTGATCATTGTCTTTGTGACGGTGTTCGTGCAAATGGCAGCTCGCGCCACAGGCTTTGGCTTTCTCACCCTGCATCTGAACGATCTGGGCGCCACCCGCGGCGTGATTGGCCTCTCGGTCGCCATCGCCTCGATCTCGGAGGTGCCGATCTTTTTCTTTGGCAGCTTCCTGCTAGACGCTTTTGGCCGCCGGGGTACCTTGCTCTTTTCACTAGTTGCCACCTTTCTGTTACTGCTGGGCTATGGACTGGCTCCTTCTCCCTCGGTGATTTTGGTGGTACAGATTCTGCAGGGGCCGGCCCTATCGGGCATGTGGATTGCGGCAATAGACTATACAAGAACCGCTGCACCAGAGGGCATGGGCGCCACGACGCAGGCATTGCTCGAGTCGGTGGTGTGGGGCATGGGGGTGGGCACAGGCAATCTGGTGGCCGGCGTGCTCTATGACGCCGTTGGCGCGGCGATGCTCTTTCGTGTGGCGGCGACGGCCGTAGCTGTGGCATTGGCGTTCTTTTTGGTGGCAGGGAGAAGCCTTCCTGCTGAGGCCGAGCAGGGCAGCGCTGGGTAAGGGGCAGCTTGTGGGCCGGTGACAAGGCATATACGATGAGGCCGGACGCTCTGTTGCACTGCATACAGAGGAGACATCATGAGACTCCACCTCGGCCCCATCCCGGAGGACGCCACCTTTCATCCAGAACAGGGCCCGTGGCGCAGGCTCAGGGAGCCGTCCTTGGGCGTGCTGATGCTGATTGCGTCTCTCGTGGGCGTGTTGGTTGTCTTTGCTATGGTGCGGGCCTGGGGTGCGCTGGCGCGTCTGCACGAGACGACCGAGATCGCCCTGGTCACCCTATCGCC
>SLPC01000001.1 GCA_007132185.1 Anaerolineae bacterium
GGCGTGGAATGGGCCACCAGAGTCGGCGACACGCGCGGGAAAAAGCCATAGCCGATGACGAATAGTTCGGCCAGCAGAACGACGGCCAGGGCTGCGCCCCAGACACTCTTGCGCCGAAAGCGGCGTCGTAACACCAGCAGCGCCCCACCGGCGGCCAGGGCCAGCCCGAGAATCAGCAGGTTCCGCGCCTGGTAGCTGTAGAACATGCGCCCATCGGCGAACGCCTCGGGGGCCCGCGCCATGCGAAACATCACCCGCTCGGCCAGGGCGGCGGCCCGATCGCGGACAAGCAGGCTCGTCGCCAGGGCGCCCAGCACGCCCGCGCCCGCCAGCGCCATCCCCCAGGGGACGATACTATCGGCGGCGCTGTCTGCGACGCGATCGAGCCCCCGGCCTGCATATGATCTGGTTGTCTCGCGGCCCTTCCACAGGGCATCCAGCCCGATGCCCGCCAGGATGGCGGCGCTCAGCGAAAAGGGATAGATCCAGCGAAAGGGCGTGTGCACCTGAGAAAAGCCGGGGAGTCGATAGACCAGATAGTACAGGGGCGAGCCAAAGACAAAAGCGAGGGAGATGGCGGCCAGGAAGGCAAAAAAGCCCGCCGGCCTGCGGCGGCGCAGTACTGCGATGGCGGCCAGGGCCAGCGGCAGCACGCCGACATAGCCCGTGCCCTCCACATAGTTCTTGATGCCCCAATCGATCGTCTGGATGGCCTGGCCCAGGGCGTTGACCGTGGCCGGCGTGATCTGCCGGGTGTAGAGATCCAAATAGCTGTGATGGGACGGGTTGCCGAAGAAATCGGGCATCAGCAGCGCGATAATCCCCCGGCGGGGCCAGGCCCAGCCCAACACGTCCTGGAATGCCGCGCCGCCCTCGCGAAAGTTGAACTGCACCAGCTCGAGCAGGGGTATCCACTGAGCCGACCCCAGGCCCACCCCCACCAGGCCGATGGCCCCCAGCAGGCCCACCGTGCCCAGCGCCGTGCGTGCGCCCTGGCGACGGGCCACGCCCACGCCGCGCCACAGGGCATAGGCGGCGGCGGTGAGGCCCACGTAATAGTACATTTCCGGGTGGCCTGCCAGCATCACCATGCCCAGGCAGACGATGCCCAGAGCCAGATCGGGGATAGATGGCAGGCCATAGGGAGCGCCTGCCTCGGCACGGCGGGCAATGCGCTCCATGGCGACCAGAAGTAGCGGTAACCAGACTGCGGCGCCCGCGATCATCGGAAAGACCTGGTGCGTGACCATCAGGCCACCGAACATGAACGCGATGCCTGCCAAGAGGGCGGCAGGACGCGACAGACGCAGCGTGCGCCCCAACAGATAAGTGAACCAGCCTGCCAGCCAGAGGTGCAGCGCAGCATACCAGCCATAGGCGGCCCAGAGGGGTAGCACATAGAACAGGGCGCTGAGGGGATAGAGGCCCGAGTGCTGTCCCGCCGCCAGAAATGGCACGCCTGCCAGGATGTGGGGATTCCAGAGGGGCAGCTCGCCCTGGCGCAGCAGTTGAACGATCAGGTCCTTCCAGACATAGTTCTGGACATAGAGATCGCCCAGCAGGGCGTTGTGGGGTGTCCCGACGCCCAGTTCCTCGGCATAGGAGGCCAGGGGCTCCCACTGAAAGGCATTGTCGGCGGGTAGCATCGTACGGCCACCCAGGGTAACGGGCAGAAAAAAGAGCACGGCCAGGCACAGCAGGCCGAGTGCGATGGCGATTTCGGTTACGAACGGCTTGTTCCGCACGTCCCTCCCCGGACAGGCTGGCGAGCCGCCATCATGATGCGAGCGACGGCCCCCGGTCCCTGAGCATCGCGATTATAGCGGTGCGTGATAGGGTCGTCAAAGCAGGAGAGTGCGACAGCAAGTAGGATAGTGGGCCTATTGACGATACAGAACAAATGTGCTATTGTGAGGCCAGAACATCTGTTCGGTCAGGAGGCGTACACAAGATGCAGACGACGAACCTCTGGGACAAGGTGGATCTGCTTGGTGGCGCGGCCCAATGGGACACCGAGCGGGGATGCAGCCAGAGCGGGCGCACCCGTGGCGTGGATGGCGGCGCCAGGGGCGGCGTGGAACGCTGGATCTATCCCGCTGTCCGGCCTGACGGCAAGCGCATTCGCATGCTCAAGGTGCTCCAGTCCAACATGTGCGAGAACAACTGCGCCTACTGCGCCTTTCGCCGCGACCGCGATGTGCCGCGCAGCGCCTTTCGCCCCGAGGAGCTGGCAGGTCTGTTCAATGACCTGGTGCAGCGCCGCCGGGCCGAGGGCCTGTTCCTGTCCTCGGGCATCTGCAGTAATCCGATCCGTGCCACCGAGCGCATGTTGGCCACCGTCGAGCTGGTGCGCAAACGCTATGGCTTTGGCGGCTACATTCATCTCAAGGTGCTGCCTGGGGCTGACCAGGGCGGCATCGAAGAGTCAGTGCGCCTGGCGACGCGGGTCTCGGTGAACCTGGAGGCCCCCAACGAGCGGCGCATCGGGGCGCTCAGCCGGGAAAAGTCTTACGCCGATCTGGTGCGTTGCCTGACCGAGACCGATCGCGCCCGGCGGCAGGCCAACCGTTGGGTGAGTATGACCACCCAGTTTGTGGTGGGGGCCTCGGGCGAGTCGGATCAGGAGCTGCTGCAGGCGTCGGATGCCCTCTATGGCAACCTGGGCCTGGCTCGAGCCTACTATAGCGCCTTTCAGCCCGTGCCCCATACGCCGCTGGAGAACCAGCCGCCCACCCCGCCCCTGCGCGAGCATCGCCTCTATCAGGCTGACTTTTTGTTGCGCCAGTACGGCTTTGGCATGCAGGAGCTGGTATTCGATGCGGGCGGCAATCTGCCTGCTGAGGCAGACCCCAAGCAGGTGTGGGCGCAGCGCCACCCCGAGTTCTTTCCCATCGAACTTAACCGGGCCGATACGCGGGAGCTGGTGCGCATTCCCGGCATCGGCCCGAAATCTGCGGCCCGGATCGTGGCGCGGCGTCGTCAGGGACGGCTGCGCGGCCTGGATCATGCGGGCCTGCGGGGCGCTCTGGCGCAGCGCGCGGCGCCCTATGTATTGCTGGACGGCAGGCGCCCCACCTATCAGGCCGAGCTTTGGCAGCCAGCCCCGGTCAGCTAATGGATGATGCTCACTCTGGCAGGGCCGCAATCAGATCGATCTCGATGAGCCAGGAATCGTCCAGCAGGGCGGCCCCCACAGTCGCTCGGGCGGGCGGATTCTCGGGAAAGAACTCGCGCCAGATGGCGTTCCAGCCCGCCAGGTCGCGTTCCGGGCGGGTAAGATAGCAGGTGACCTTGACCACATCCTCCCATTTGCCGCCGGCAGCGTCCAGCACCTGGCCCAGATTGACAAATGCCTGGCGCGCCTGCGACTCTATATCCGGGCCGGGCAACTGGCCATCCTCCGTCAGGCCCGCCATTCCTGATAGGAAGAGCAGATTGCCAACCCTGACTCCCGGCGAAAAGGGCATGCTCGAGGGATCTTGTCCCGCGGGTACCACGATCTCTTTCATCCTGTACCTCACTCTTTCTCCGCACCGGCACCCATAGCAACCGGGCACGCATAGCTTTTCTGGCGCCGGAAAACCGACTCACTGTCTCAACCTAACGCCGAGCACAGGAGATGTCAAGCCGGTGTGCAAACGGCCCGCCCCCTTCTGTATTGCAAAAGAAAGCACGATTTGCCTCTCGGGCCACCCTTTGGTATATTACGCCCTGTCTTGGCACTCGGTTATCGAGACTGCTAATAGGCAAGGTCGGAACTGGGGCGGGGCGATGGTGTCGCCGCCCGACATTCAGGAAGGAGGACCGTATCCATGAACATCAAGCCGTTGGGGAATCGGGTCGTTGTAGAGCCAACCGAGGAAGAACAGCTTACAGCCTCGGGGATTGTGCTCCCCGAGACGGCCAAGGAAAAGCCGCAGCGCGGCAAAGTGCTGGCGGTGGGGCCCGGTAGTCGCCTCGAGAGCGGTAACCGTCAGGATTTGGACGTGCAGGTTGACGATACGGTGCTATTCGCCAAGTATGGCGGCACCGAGATCAAGATCGAAGGACGCACCGTCCTCATCCTCAGGGAAGACGACATTTTGGCCATTGTCGATTAATCCGCTTGAGGCGTAATACGAAAGCATTAAGGAGAGTACAAAATGGCAAAGCAGTTGCAGTTTTCTGACGAGGCGCGTCGTAGCCTCAAGACCGGTATGGACAAGCTGGCCGAGGCCGTAGGCACCACCCTGGGCCCCAAGGGCCGTAACGTCGCTCTGGACAAGAAATGGGGCGCTCCCACCATCACCCATGACGGTGTCACCGTCGCCAA
>SLPC01000056.1 GCA_007132185.1 Anaerolineae bacterium
AGAAACACCCGATCGGTGATTGTGTTCGTGACCGGGATTTCCTACACTAGAGATGACCTGAGCCGTAAACAGGGCGTAAAACTATGTGTCATCGCCCTACGCGCCTGAGCAGGACGCTAGATGGCGTCTTCGCCCTCCTGCCCAGGGGTCACATTCGCTCCGGCCAAGCGGAAGGAGGTGGACCTCATCACAAAGCAACCCCATGTACCGGTAACACTGGCGTAGTATGCCTCTGTTGAATCATAGGAGATGATGGAATGTTAGAAGGAAACTGGAAACGAGCAATCTTTGCACTGGTACTGATCGCGCTGCTGGCGCTGGGTGGCCTTGTCACGCAAGCGGCGTCGGTGGATCCCATCGTTATGCCGGGCAACCCAGACTGCGCCGACCTGGGCTATGACATGGAGCTCAAGGTCGAGCCAGTGGCGAGTGGCACCTATACCGATGGGGTGCTCATAGTCGAGTTGGAGGTCTACGACCCCTACTTTGACTGGGAATCCAACATTGGCGTCTCGGCAGTGATCGTCAAGGGCGGTCCCAACGCCAATGTGTACGTGTATGATCCTGCCGCCACCGAGGACGAAGGCCTGATCGCTCCAATCAACCCCAATACTGGCAAACCCTATGGCCTGAGCCACATATCGTTCTGCTATGTGCCTGTCGAGGAGGAGCTGACGGTCACCAAGACGGTTGAAACCTCCTTTGTGCGCGAGCACGAGTGGAACATTGACAAGAGCATCAGGACGGACAACGGGCATCTGCTATGCACTGTGCACGCGCTGATCCATCTCTACGAAGATGGCAGTGGCGATGAGTATGCCTACTGGACCATCGATCTGGAGTACAAGGACTATATCAACCGCGACCTAAAAATCTGGGGCGATATTACCATTGTAAACACGGGCCCGTCCGACGCGGTGATCACCGGTGTCGATGACATGCTGAATGGCATAACGGCTACCGTCAATTGCCCGGTCGAGTTCCCGTCCACGCTGCCTATGGGTGAGACCCTGGAGTGCACCTACAAGGCGTATGTCGACACCATGATCGAGGGCTATAATGTCGTGACGGTCACGACGGAGAGGGATGTGTACACGGGCAAGGCCCCCATCATCTGGGGCGAGCCCGCTGAGGAGCTCTACAAGACCGTCAACGTCATGGACGAGGCCTTTCTCCGCTTCCCCGACGTTAAATACCGCGAGTTTGGCCCGGTGACGGCTGAAAGCAAGCAGTTCACCTACAAAGAGTGGGTGAGCTATGAGGAGTTCTCCGGGCTCTGTGGCGAGGGCGCACCTGAGAACCAACACTGGTGGTGGCACAACAGAGCTTGGATCGTCGAGACGGGACAGGAGGCGTATGCGAGCCTCGTGTTGCACATCGATTGCCCGTAGGATGAGAGCCTCTGAGCACAAGCTCTGAGGATGAGGATTCTACCCGGATGAGCAAAGGCCGGGGCTGAACCAGACGGGTGAGCCCTGATATGGATAAAGCGGTCGGGATCTCGAGATCCCGACCGCTTTTGTGTGCGCTGTTGGGCATGCCATGGTAACGGGTCACAAAATATGACCTCGGCACCCCAGAGAGCACATTTCGTGACCCAAAGGCGCCAAATTGAGACCAGGGTTTCCATAATCTGTACTTGCGACTGTGACCGAGGTTTCCTACACTAGAGATGGTATTAGGCATAAGGATGGTGTAAAACTCGGCAATCGTGCCACGCTCCTGAGCAGGACGCCGATAGCGTCTCCGCACCCTGCGCAGTCGGCACGCATCTGGGAGCCTGCAGAGAAAGTGAACCTCAGGATAACAGACACCGGATCGATGCATAACGCCAAACTTGTCGTATCCATTGAATCATAGGAGATGTAGAGATGTTCGAAAAAAAGTGGCAGCGAGTCGTATTTGCGTTGGTCATGATCTTGGCCCTCAGCCTGGGCGGCGTGGTGCAGGCTAACAACGGGCAGGGCAATGCTAATGGCCGAAACAAGGATGACGGACCAAGCGGACCCTATATTGAGTATTGGGATGGCCGCGGAACAGACTCGGAGAAGTGCGAACTGGTAGGGGAGAGAGGACGCCCCGAGGAAGGCTGGATCCACTGGGTGTTCAGCACCAAGGGCCAATCGACAGATGCAGAGCTCGTGCTCAAGATCGATGGCGAAGTGGTATATACCGCCGAGCCCGGCGAGCCGCTGAATGCCAACGTGTGGCACTTTTACACACCGTACTTTGACCTGGAGACGCTCGAGGCCAAGATCATTCTTGACGGCAAGCCCGGCCCCGGCGGCGGCCTCGTGATCTCGGACTATTGCCCGGGCGTTGTGCCTCCCCCTGTTGAGCCTAAGGAGGAGCTGACGGTCACCAAGACGGTTGAGACCTCCTTTGTGCGCGAGCACAAGTGGAACATCTACAAGGAGGTCGTGGCCAACGATCTGCTGTGCACGACACACGCTCTGGTCCATCTCTACCCCGATGGCAGTGGCGATGAGTTGGTCAAGTGGATCATTGATGTAGAGTACAAGGGCTATGTCGACCGCGACATGAAGATCTATGGCGAAATCATGATCAAGAACACCGGGCAGGTCGACGCGGTGATCACCGGTGTCGAGGATTGGCTAGCGAGCATGCCGATCGATGTCGACTGCCCCGTCGAGTTCCCATACACGCTGCCCGTGGGTGAGACCCTGGTCTGCACCTACAAGGTGTATGTCGACACCATGATCGAGGGCTATAACGAGGTGAAGGTCACGACGGAGAGAGATACGTACACGGCCAAGGCCCCCATCATCTGGGGCGAGCCCGCTGAGGAACTTTACAAGACAATCAACGTCATGGACGAGAGCTTTCTCCGCTTTCCCGACGTTGAATACCGCGAATTTGGCCCGATAACGGCTGAGAGCGCGCGGTTCGTGTACGAAGAGATGGTGACCTGGGCCGAGTTCTCGTACCTCGAGCCTGGCCATTACTATCGTCACAACAGAGCTTGGATCGTCGAGACAGGACAAGAGGTCATCTCGAATCTCGTGCTGCACATCGTGGCCGAATAGGATCCGAGCGTTCTAGAGACAGGACAAGGTGGCCCCGTGGTCACTACATAGAGACAGAGAAGCGGTCGGGATCCCGGGATCCCGGCCGCTTTTACATGGGCCGATGGCGGCTTGGCCCACCCGGTCATAACTCGTGACCGCCAACCGCAAAACTGATACCAAGAAGGTCGAAATTGATACCAAGATACCCTACTTGGGTATTGCATCTGCGACCAACTTTGGTTATACTTGCTTCAAGGGTAAGGATCACATAAACATGGACGCGCCAGTCTAGCGGTAGCTGAAAGCCTGATTGCCTCAAAGCGAGGATAGATAGCCATAACAGCTACAATCGTCAGAGAAACGGGCGCGAGGAGGTGGAACGGCGGGATAGAGCCCGCAAGGTCTTTTGTGTTCAAATCTGTATTTCTTTGATCCACAAACACAAGTAGGGGAGATTACGAAATGTCAGAAGGAAACTGGAAACGAGCTCTCTTTGCACTGGTCCTGATCGCACTGCTCGCCCTCGGCGGCGTGGTGCAGGCCTTGGATCTGGGTGATGCGACGTATGTTGAAGAGTGGGATGGCCTTCGTGGCTTGGACTCGGAGCGATGTGAGTATGTGGGCCAGGAAGGGCGCCCCGAAACCGGCTGGATCCACTGGATCTTTGCCACCAAGGGCGACTCGGACGATGCACGACTGGTGCTGGGCGGCACAGGCTCGGGCACGTTCGAGCCCGGCGAGCCGCTGGATGCCGAGACCTGGCACTTTTACACGCCGTTCTTTGAGCTGGATGGCCTCGAGGCCACCATCTATCTGTTTGGGGGCGATCCTGGGCCCGGCGGCGGCCTGGTGATCTCGGACTATTGCCCGGGTCTCCAGGAGGAGCTGACCGTTGAAAAGACGGCCGTGACCTCTTTCGAGCGCGAGCACTTCTGGGACATCGACAAGAGCGTCGAGACGGAGGAAGGCCACGAGCTGGATGACGTCGCCAAGATCTGGCTGTACATCGATGGCAGTGGCGATGAGAAGGCTACCTGGACGATCGACGTGACCTACGAAGGTTATGTCGACAGCGAGTTTAACGTCTCGGGCGTTATCACCGTGACGAACACCGGCCAACTCGATGCCGTGATCACCAGCATCGAGGATCTGCTGGCTGGTGAGGCGATCGACATCGACTGTGGCGAGATCGAGTTCCCGTTCACCCTGGCGGTAGGCGAGACCCTGGTGTGTGCCTACAGCGAGGATGTCGAGAGCAAGATCGAGGGCTATAATGTCGTGACAGTCACGACCGAGAGGGACACCTACACGGCTAAGGCCGCGATCATCTGGGGCGACCCGACGACCGAGATCAACAAGACCGTCAACGTCAAGGATATCAGCGACCTCTTTGGCGAGGTGGCCCTGGGTACGGTGACGGCGCCCTATGGCGATACGTTCACCTACTACAAGAACTTGGCCTTTGAGGACTTTGAGGATTGTGGCGCCTTCCTGTACGAGAACCGCGCCATGATCGTCGAGACCAACCAGTATGCCGATGCCGAGCTCAAGGTCAACGTCCAGTGTGTGATCTTTGAGAGCGCCTGGGCGCAAGGGCCGGACGGCGAGTGCTTTAGCGACTTTGGCTTCAGCAACTGGGGTTGGACCAACCCTGTCACGCCTAGCACTAACGAGTACTGGCCGCTCTGGGCCGGCGCTGCACAGTGTGACACCGACAAGGGCACCCTGGTCGGCAACGTCCATGTGATGTATGACGGCACCGATGTGACCGTACACTTTAACATCGATCCGGAGTACACGCTGGGCGAGACGCATGTGTACGCTGGGTATGAGATGTTCCCGCGGACGCGGAGGGGCGACTTTACCGTGGCCCCCGGGCAGTACTCGAACGAGGGCCCGTTCGAAGGCGGCCAGGTTTGGGTGATCGCTCATGCGACGGTGGGTCTGCCTGACCCAGACTTTGGCCCGTAAGCAAGCGATAGCACAATGCGGCCCTGAGGTCGCTACATAGAAACGATGCAGCGGTCGGGATCCTACGATCCCGACCGCTTTTCCTTGCGCCCGTTGGTTGCTGGCTGTGGGCCTGGGGCTACAGCCCCACCCCCGCGATGGTGCCGCCGCACGATCTGCAGACGCCATCGCTCATGCCGTCGTGTCGCTCACGAAAGCCGGTGCGTTGTATCGCCACGGCGCCACAGGTCGGGCAGAGGGTATCCTCGCCGCCCTGGCCGGGGACGTTGCCGGCATAGACATAGTGCAGGCCCGCCTCGAGGCCGATTTCTCGCGCCCGCAACACGGTGTTCACGGGCGTGGACGGGCGGTCCGTGAGGCGAAAGGTCGGGTGAAAGCGGCTCACATGCCAGGGCGTATCGGGGCTCAACTCCTGGGCGATAAAGGTCGCGATCTCGCCCAGCTCGGCGTCCGAGTCGTTGAGTCCAGGGATGATGAGCGTAGTCACCTCGAGCCAGACACCTCGCGCCTTGAGCAGCTTGAGGGCATCCAGTACCGGCTGCAGCCGGGCGCCGCACTGCTCTCGGTAGAACGCATCGGTGAACGCCTTGAGGTCGATGTTGGCAGCATCCAGGATGTTCTGGCCATCGGCGGGCGCCATAAGATCGAGCATCTCTGGGGTCATGTACCCATTGGAGACATAGACATTGGCGATCCCGCGCTCGTGGGCCAATCGCCCGATCTCGTAGCTGAACTCGAAGAACATGGTGGGCTCGGTATAGGTATTGGCGATGCTGGTGCAGGCCGCCTCTTGTGCAGCAGCCACCACTTGCTCGGCGGTGGTGTCGCGCCCCATGATGCCCCGATCACCACGCACCGCCTGGGAGATATCAGCGTTCTGGCAAAAGGTACATCGAAAGTTGCACCCTACCGTGGCGATGGAGTAAGAGCGGCTGCCGGGGTGGAAATGAAAGAGAGGCTTTTTCTCGATGGGATCGACAGCCTGAGCGATCACGCGACCATACACCAACGAGTAAAGGATACCTTCACGATTCTCGCGCACCTCGCAGATGCCGCGCCGACCCTGCGGAATGCGGCAGCGATGAGCGCAGAGCACGCATTGTACCAGCGTATCTTCCAAGACGTTCCAGAGCATGGCTTTTTTCATGATGCCCCCTCTACATATGGCGGGCCGTGAGCCTTAGCTGGCGTGCCGCAAGCCTTGGCTGGCGGACGGGTTGGGGATCACGCATACAAAGCGGAGGATCGTGTCTCCCACGTTCAGAAACTGGTGCTCTTCGTCTGGCTCGACATAGACGATGGTTCCGGGCTCTAACGGCGCCCGGCCGTTGGCATCCCGCACAGCACCCTGCCCTTCCAAGACCACAACCTCGTGCTCCCACGGGTGGGTGTGGTAGGCGGTAGAGGCACCGGGGTCGAGCTCGATAATGCGCGTGTAAAAGTTGGGTGCACCAACATTCTCACCGATGACCCAGCGGATCCGGGCGCCCTCCATACCCTCGGCGGGCTCGGCGGGTATATCGTGATAGGAATAGGCCTTCATAGCAGACTCCTTACTATTATGACAAGTTCTGTTTGATCAGACTACGCAAAAGGGCCAGATTGCGTACATCGTCCCTCAGATCGGGGCCTTTGGGCGTCTCCAGGATCATGGGTACATGCGCCAGGCGCGCATCGTTTACGAGGCGCGCAAAGGCCTCGATGCCGATCAGCCCATCGCCGATCAGCTCATGGCGATCGCCCCGGCTGCCCCGCTCCTTTTTCGAGTCGTTCAGATGAATGGCGCCCAGGCGCTCGATGCCAATCAAGGTATCGAACTCGGACCAGAAGGAGCGGTAGCTGGCGCCGTCGCTCAGCTCGTACCCGGCGCCAAAGACGTGAGCCGTGTCGAGACAGACGCCCAGGCGCTCGCTTGCCCCCGCCTGCTCGATGAGCCAGGCCAGGTGCTCCAGGCGGTAGCCCAGATGCGTGCCTGCGCCTGAGGTGGTCTCCAGCAGGATGCGCACCCCGCCCTCGGCCGTGGCGTCGAGTAACAGTATTAGAGCCTGAAAGATACGCCGCAGGCCGGGCAACTCGCCGGAGCCGGTGTGGGCGCCGGGGTGAATCACATAGTCTCCCACGCCCAATCGGGCACAGCGCACCATCTCTTCCTGCGCAGCACCCAGCGAACGCTCCCAGAGAGGGTCTGCAGGCGCTGCCAGGTTGATCAGATAGGCACTGTGGGCCACGATGGGTTCAATACCCAACTCGGATCGCAAAGCTCGAAAAGCGATGGCCTGCTCATCGGTCAGCGGGGGCGCCTTCCAGCGGTTCGGCGAACGGGTAAAGATCTGGATCGTTTCGCAGCCGATACTGTGGCCGAGGCGCAAAGCGTTGGCGGGCTCCCCGGCTATAGACATGTGCGCGCCCAGGCGCGGTCCTCGCATAAGCTTCCTCCTAGACTGATTTTAGAGGCCAAGGGGAGTGGTGTCAATGGGCCTGCAGGCGGGTCGCATCTGACGGAAGCGTTGTATGGAGACGCGGTGGCGACCGATGGAGAATGGGCGACCAGAGAGGGGCAACGGGTGCTACAAAGGTAAGGGGCAACCATACGCACGGATTTGTGCGTACGGTTGCCCCTAGAAGGTCACTGTGGCCTAGTCAACGATGGTAAAGCTACCCTGTAGGCCCTCTTCCGAGTTGGGGCCCACCCAGACGTGGAACTCGCCGGGCTCTACCACATACTCGTTATCCAGCCCATGAAACCCGAACCAATCCGCAGAGATCTCGAGAGTCAGCTCCACGGTCTCGCCTGGCGTGAGAGAGACGCGGGCAAAGCCCTTGAGCTCCTTGACGGGTCGAGCGACGGAGCCCACGAGGTCGCGCACATAGAGCTGCACGATCTCGTCGCCGGGGCGGTCGCCCGTGTTGGTTACCTCAACAGAGACCACCAGGTCATCATCCTCTTCGATCTCGGGCGTATGCACCTGCAGGTTCTCGTAAGCAAAGGTGGTATAGCTCAGGCCATAGCCAAAGGAGAAGAGCGGTTTGGTCGTTTCGTCGATATAACCAGTGCGGAACGCGGCGTCGAACTGGGTCGTGCCTTCTCCCTCCACGGGACGGCCCGTATTCTTGTGCGCATAGTAGACGGGGATCTGTCCCACGGTGTGTGGAAAGCTGATGGACAGCTTGCCCGATGGGGTTACCATGCCGGTGAGCAGGTCGGCCACGGCGCGTCCTGTGCGGATGCCGGCATGCCAGGCTTGCAGGATGGCGGGGACATGGTCAGCGGCCCAGGGGATGACCAGAGGACGACCCGTCAACAAGACAAGCACCACCGGTGTCCCCGTCGCCACCACGCGCTCGAGGAGCTCCTGTTGGCGCCCGGGCAGATCAAGGTAGGCCCGCGAATGGGCCTCACCGCTCATATCCTCAGACTCACCCAGCACCACCACGGCCACATCGGCATCCTGAGCGGCGCTGACGGCATCCTCGATTTCGGGCTGCTCGGGCTGCGCCTCGGCGATGATGCGCACCTCGTCTGGATCAAGATCCTCGGCGGTAATCCCCATGCGATCAAAGATGACCGCCAGGTCTACCCGCTCTAGCGCCGACGGCTCCAGATCCCAGTGACTAAAGGCCATCTCGGCCCGGATCTTTTCCACAAAGGAGAGGCTCTCCAGATCGTCGACCTCCCGCAGGTCCACACGATGCCAGTCGATGCCATGAGGCCCAGGCTGCGGCTCGATGATGCCGCACCCCTTCTCGTATATGATCTCGCCCGCCCAGGCGTCACGCAGGCCGTCCAGCACAGACTCGACGTCGGCAGGACGTCCCATCCAGGCCCAGGCTCCCAGGGGCGAGTTATGGTCATCGGCCAGCGGCCCGATCACGGCCAGTTTCTGGTTCACAGGCGAGAGCGGCAGCAGGCCATCCTCATTCTTGAGCAGCACCATGGACTGATGCGCAACCTCCAGGGCCTTTTCACGATGAGATTCGTGCAGGGCCACCTCCTCGAACAGTGATTCGTCGGTATATGGGTTGTCGAACAAGCCCAGGGCGAGCTTGAGAGCCACAATACGCCGCACAGCGCGATCCAGGACCTTTTCCTTGACAACGCCCTCTCGCACCAGCTCGACCAGGTGACGGGTATAGGCATAGGACATCATGTCCATGTCGACGCCCGCAAGCACGGCCTTTTCGGCGGCCTCTTTAAGATCGGCGGCAATGCCATGGGGCACCAGCTCACCGACCGAGTTATAGTCACTGACAACGACGCCATCCCACTCCCACTCGTCACGCAGGATAGTCTTTAGCGTGAATGAGTTGGCGCTGGTGGGGATACCTGCGAGCTCATTGAAAGCGGACATGGTGGTGCCGGCGCCCTGCTCGAACGCGGCGCGGAACGGCGGCAGGAACAGGTCGCGCAGCCTGCGCTCGGACATATCTGTCGTGTTATAGTCCCTGCCTCCCTCGGCAGCGCCATAGGCCACATAGTGTTTGGGGCAGGCGACGATGCGCTTGCCGCCGGGCAAATCCTCGGCCTGATAGCCACGAACCTGGGCCTCGGCCATAAACGAGCCCAGGAAGGGATCCTCACCGGCGCCTTCGGTCACGCGACCCCAGCGTGGATCGCGGCAGATATCGACCATCGGAGCAAAGATCCAGTCTACGCCTGCGACAGCGGCCTCGGCGGCGGCGACGCGGGCAGCCTCCTCGATCAAGAGAGGATTCCAGGTGCAGGCCTGGGCCAGGGGGATGGGAAAGATGGTGTTCTGGCCGTGGATAACGTCCAAGCCAAAGATCAGAGGGATGCCCAGACGGCTCTCCTCTACCGCGATCCGTTGCAGGCGGTTCACTTCCTCACGCTCGGTGAGGCTCAGAATCGAACCCACGGCGCCCGAACGTATCTGCTCGTCGATATCTTCTGTGCGAATGGACTGGACCATCTGCCCGACCTTTTCCTCGAGGGTCATCTCCTTGACCAGGTCCTTGGCACGACGACGGATCTTTTTCGGCCAGCGGTTATAGCGGTGATACTCGGTCATGATATGCTCCTTTCAGCAGATAAGGGTAGTTGTTGATGTTCAATGGCTCAGAGAAGCCAGGGCTTGCAGCAAAGTTACCGTGGCAACCACGATCTGATGCTGCTGTTCCTGGACCGAAATGGTTGCCGGAAGATCGCCCGATTGAGGGCCATAGTCTCCAAAGCCGGCATGGTTGCCGCCCTCGATAGGGACAAAGATCGTGTTCAGCGGCAGCAGCACGCGTGAGGCCTGGATCTTGTCCACGGTGGCCAGCCCGTCGCGCGTGCCATAGATGGATGTGACGGCCAATGGGCGCTCGCTCAGATCATCCGAAGCTGCTGGGTACGAGGCCCAAAGCACCAGACCTGCTACGTGATCAGGGTGGCGATCCGCATAGCGGGCTGCCATGGCGCCGCCCAGCGAATGGCCTCCCACGGCCCAATGCGTGATCTCGGAATAGGTTGCCATGACCGCCGTCGCCCGCTCGGGAGCGAGGACGGCCAGGCGCAGAGGCATGGGGACGATCACGACGCGAAAACCTTCCGCAGCGATCTCGCGGGCTAGCGGCGCATAGGCACGCGCATCCACCCGACCACCAGGATACAGAATGAGACCCGCGATGGGCTGACTGTCTGTGGGGGCAAAGGCAAGCCATCGGTCCTGCTCCACCGCGACCCTGGCATCGCCGACCAGCGCCGCCAGAGCCACTGGCCGGGCGCTGGGCCCGGTGAGCGCCCACAGCACAAATCCGCCCCCCAGGAGCACAAGTAGAACCAACAGCAGCCAGGGCCAACGATGCCGGAGCTTGATCTTCATACATCAAGTTTATCAGAAAACCGGGGGCTGCGAAAGGCCTGACAGCATAAGAAACACGACGAGTATCTAGTCCAGAACTGGACAGATGTACAGTGTCAGGCATGCAAAAGGGTTCTATAATGGATATCGGGTGGAGTGCATCGGCGAGCGGCGATGGAATGGCTGGTCAGACCGCATGGATCGAGGAGGCAACATGACATTCTGGGGTCCCTATCTGACGGGTGGCGCTGTGATTCTGGTATATATGCTTCTGGTATGGGTCCTCAGTTTGCTGCTCAAGAACAGCAGCATCGTGGACATCTTTTGGGGGCTCGGCTTTGTAATCAGCGCCTGGCTCTATCATGCCCTTACGCCCGAAGGATTCGCTGGCCGCAAGGTACTGCTTCTGACCATCGTCACCATCTGGGGCCTGCGACTGTCGTTGTACATTCTGTGGCGCAACTGGGGCAAGCCCGAGGATTTTCGCTATGCCAAGTGGCGCGAGGAAGAGGGCGACTCCTGGTGGTGGCGCAGTCTGTACAAGGTATTTCTCTTGCAGGGCGTTCTGCTGTGGATCATCTCGGCACCTCTTTTGGGCGCCCAAATCTCGGCCACACCGGCGCGACTGATCTGGCTCGATTTTGTCGGACTGGCCGTGTGGGTTATAGGGTTCTTTTTCGAGGCTGTCGGCGACTGGCAAATGGCCCGCTTCAAGGCGAATCCCGCGAACAAGGGGCGCGTGCTGGATCGCGGTGTATGGCGCTATACACGGCATCCCAACTATTTCGGCGACGCCACCCAATGGTGGGGCTTTTATCTGATTGCTCTGGCGGCCAGCGCCTGGTGGACGGTCTTTTCGCCGCTGCTGATGACGGGCCTGCTGCTCAAGGTGTCGGGCGTGGCCCTGCTGGAAAAGAGCCTCACCGAGACCAAGCCTCAATATAAAGAGTATATTGAGCGTACCAGCGCGTTTGTGCCCCTGCCCCCCAAGAAGCGATCGAGCTAGCTGTCCGACAGAGACCGGTATCCCATACATAGCAAAGGGGAAGGACAATGAGAGTTGCCAAGGCCGTAGCGTGGCTCGCTTTTCTGGCGATGACGGGCGTCCTGATCTATGGGTTCACGGTCGGTGACCTCGGGGCCGAGGGGGGCCAGATCACCGCCCTCCCCTGGGGCGTCGTGTCGCTGGTGGACCTGTATGCGGGGTTTGGACTCTTCTCGATCTGGATCGTCTATCGGGAACGCCATCCTGCACTTGCCATCGTCTGGGTGATACTGATGATGGTACTGGGGTTCTGGGCCGGGGCCCTGTACATGCTGTTGGCCCTGTATCGCGCCGACGGCAACTGGGAGCGCGTCTGGTTGGGGGCCCGTCGCCCTGCGTCCCATGCCAAGACTGCCGTAGCCCATGACCCTTTATAAGTAGCCAGGGCCCACGCGGGTCCGTGGCTTTTACCATACACAGGCTACCGTGATCGAGAGGAGATCAACATGAAAGCACTACGCATCTTGAACATCATCACTCTGCTGATCATGCTGGGTGCCAACACCCTGGCATCGGTCACCGACCTTATTGGAGGGCAGCCGACGGGCGACGTCTCGGATCGGTTCCCAACCCTGTTTACCCCGGCCGGCTATGTGTTCAGCATCTGGGGCGTAATCTACATTGGGCTGATCGCCTTTGCCATCTATCAGGCACGCAGCACGCCGGAGGCGGATCGGGTGGTGCAGCGCATCGGGCCCTGGTTCGCGATCAACGCGATACTGAACGCCGCCTGGCTGTTCTTTTGGGGCTATGAGCTGTTCTGGATCTCGGTGGCCGTCATGCTGGGCATCCTGGGCACCCTAATCGTGATCTATGAGCGGCTGGGGATTGGCCGCACCGAAACGACGCTGGGCGAGCGCTGGCTGGTGCGGGTGCCGTTCAGCATCTATCTCGGCTGGATCTCGGTGGCCACGATCGCCAATGTCTCGGTGGCCCTGGTGGCCTCGGGCTTTGACGGCTATCTGCCCGGCAATATACTGGGGCCGCAGTACTGGTTTGTGCTGATGGTGACCATCGCGACTGTCCTGGGCCTGCTTTCTGCCTTCTGGCGGCGTGATGCGGCCTTTGCACTGGTGTTTGTATGGGCCTTTGCAGGCATCGCGGTGAACCTTGGCCCGCAGCCGAACTATGCTGGCCTCGATCTCTTTGTCAGCATTGCCGCGGTGGTGGTGGCTTTGGGGGCTGTGTATGCCCTTGTGAAGCGCACAAGGCAAGCCGTTGTAGCCCGGTAGGAGCAAACTCTGTGGTTATATGCAGGGTAGGCACAGTGGCCTACCCTCCGAGCTCGTGTCGCCATCGTGGGCCACCGTCGTTACCGGGTCACGCCATGCAACTGCCGCGCTAAGATTTGTCACGGCCCGCCTTGCGAAAACGATTTGCGTTTGCTAAGATAAAGCTAGTCGAGAGACAGAGAACGTTGACAATCGACGTCTGGCATCGTGGCCGGAGCGATCTGCCCTAGACGGAAGCTAGGCAAAGGAGGTGGGCGCACCGCAGGCGCATAGAGCCCCTACTGAATCGCATCGTTGCGGACAGGTTCCTTTGGCTTTCACGTGGAGGTGGAGTAGCAATGTGGCTTATCAGGATCAACATGACCGACCGTTCCTATTCGGTGGAGGAAGCGCCGGACACCCTCGAGACCATGGGCGGACGTGGCGTCACCTCAACGATCATTCATGACCAAGTTCCCCCGCTCGCACATCCCCTTGGCCCGAGCAACAAACTGGTCTTTGCCCCTGGCACCTTGACCGGCACTGCAGCACCCAGTTCGGGGCGGATCTCGGCAGGCGCCAAATCGCCCCTCACGGGCGGCATCAAAGAGTCCAACGCAGGCACCGCCTGGGCGCAGCATATTGCGAATCTGGGTATCAAGGCGCTGGTGATCGAGGGACAGCCTGAGGAAAAGGGGACCTATTGGTTGATTCACCTGACCTGGGACGACGAGGAGGAACGCCCCTCGGTCGAGTTCCTGCCCGCCGAGGATTATGTGGGCCGGGACCTGTTCGAGGTCTTTCCCAAGCTATACGAGCGCTTTGGCGATCGGGTCACCATAGCCGGGGTGGGCGTCTCGGGCGAATATGGTTATGCGAACTCGGGCATCGTCTACAATGACAACAACAAGCGCCCAAGTCGCTATTCAGGCCGCGGTGGCCTGGGCGCCGTCATGGCCAGCAAAGGCGTCAAGTTTGTCATCGCCGACCCCAGTGGCGCCCCAAGGCGTGAGGTGGTCGACAGAGAGCTGTTCAACCAGGGCCGTCGCAAGATGCGAGAGGCGCTAGGGAGCCATGCCATCACCCAGCCAGAGGGTGGCCTGAATATGTACGGGACCGCCGTACTGATCAACATCCTGAACGAGGCGGGCGGTCTGCCCACGCGCAACTTTTCCAGCGGCCGCTTTGAAGGTGCGGCCAAGATCGCGGGCGAGTCGATCTTTGAGGGGATCAAGGATCGGGCCGGCGAGGAGGTGTTCAATCATGGTTGTAGCCCGGGCTGCATCATCCAGTGCTCGAACACCTGGCTGCGGCCCGATGGCAGTGAGCACGTCTCCTGCATCGAATACGAGTCGGACTGGGCACTAGGCGCCAACTGTGGCATTGACTCGCTGGATGACATAGCCGAGATGATACGCCTGTGCAATGCCTATGGCTTTGATACCATCGAGACCGGCACCACCATCGGTGTGGCTATGGAGGCGGGGGTCCTCCCCTTTGGCGATGGGCAGGGGGCCATCAATCTGATAGAGGAGATGGGCAAGGGCACGCCCATGGGCCGGATCCTGGGAGGCGGCACCGAGTTCACCGGGCGCGCCTATGGGGTCACCCGGGTGCCCACCGTCAAGGGCCAGAGCATGCCGGCGTACGAGCCCCGCGCCGTCAAGGGGATCGGCATCACCTATGCCACCAGCACCATGGGGGCCGATCACACGGCAGGCTATACCATTGCGCCCGAGATCCTGGCGGTGGGTGGCGACGAGGACCCGTTGAGCCCCGAGGGCAAGGCCGCACTAAGCCGGGCGTTCCAGGCCACTACGGCGTTCATCGACTCGATCGGCCACTGCCTGTTCATCGCCTTTGCGATCCTCGATATCGAAAGCGGCTTTGAGGGCATGGTGGAAGAGTGCAACGGCCTGCTGGGCACCAACTGGACCACCGACGACGTGATCAAGATCGGCAGCGAGGTGCTCAGGAAGGAGCGCGCGTTCAACGAGGCCGCGGGCATCGGCCCCGCCCACGATCGCGTGCCGGAGTTCATGACGTATGAGCCACTCCCGCCGCACAACCAGGTCTTTGATGTGCCAAAGAGCGCTCTTGATTCGGTCTACGACGAGCTGTAGCAAACAGTAGCGCGGGGGACGGGCTGTGGCTTGTCCCCCGTGTTGTATGGGAGAGACATGATGCGTGTAAAGGCCCGTCTGTTTGCGACCCTGCGCGACCATTTGCCGGAGGATGCGTCCGACAACATGGTGGAAGTCGAGCTTTCTGAGGAAGCCACGGTGGGCGACCTGCTGGATGAGCTTGCGGTGCCTGCCGACGAGGTGCGCGTGACAATGGTCAATGGCCGGGCGCGACCCCGCGATTGGGAGCTCGAGCCGGATGACGAGGTGGGTATCTTTCCGCCTGTCGGAGGCGGCTGAGGGGTGGCAGAGATCACTGTAGATGTCTGGCTGTATGGCGGACTGGCCCGTTACGGTGGCCCAAGCGCAAGCAG
>SLPC01000158.1 GCA_007132185.1 Anaerolineae bacterium
CGGCTATGCACCGTAACGAACAGCGATTGGGCTCATAGCCGTGCCTGGTCGGGCACTTGGTTGCAGGCGCCCATAGTCCGCGCTATACTTGCGCGCATTGTCGAATGTATCGATCAAGCCAGGTAGAGGAGAGTCTATGCGGGTCTTGGCGCGAGCGTTCCTCGGGCGTCGTGTCCTGTGGCTAATCTGGCTCATGGCGCTGGTGCAGGTCAGTATGGCAGTCGTGGCGACAACTTGGACAGTCCCTATACGGTTGGGTCTGCTGGCAACGACGCTTGCCTTGCTGCTGGTGGTCCATCTGCGCGAGCGCCAGCGGGTCCACGAGCGCCGGGTGCTCTTGGAGCTCGGCCAGGCAGTGACATCGCGTTCAGATCTGGGCGACCTGATGGATCGTTGCGTCCAAGCCGCGGCAGCTCTTGTGCCCGCCGCCGACACATGTGTCATCTATCTTCTGGATCCATCGGGGCGCAGACTCAATCTGCGCTATCTCTCTGATTCGCAGCACGGTGAGGTGACGGGCGTGGATGCCGGCAGCGGCCTAGCCGCAGCGGTGCTACAGCACCTCCAGACGCTTCAGGTCGATGATGCTCGTCTTGATCCCGACGCAAGATCGCTCTCGTCCGATGGACGGCTGCGTTCCCTGCTCGTTGCCCCTCTCCACATGGGTCAGGAGCGGCTGGGCCTGCTCTGTCTGGGTAGTGCCTTGCGTGGCCTGTTCACGCCTCAGGATCGAACCCTGGCCACCTTGCTGGCTGGTCAAGCAGCCAGCGCACTTTACAGGCACCGTCTGGAGGCTGTGGTTCGCCAGGAACGACAACAGAGCGGATTGGTGCTGGATAGTCTCACCGATGCTCTAATGGTGCTCGATCATGCCTCTTACATTATACAGCACAATCCGGCTCTGACGACGGTCCTGGGCCCCGATCTGTCAGGCCTGGTTGGGAGCAAGGTGCAGGTCCAGAGCGCTGACCCCCGGTTGCAGCGACTGGCCTATCTGATCGGTGACTGTGCCAAAGAGACCCCTACACGGCGCAGTATCACGATCGAGGAGCCCGTGCATGCGGTGTTGGAGATCGACGTGAACCCCATCACCGATGAGGCGGGCCGCTGTATGCGCGTTGTAGTGATCCACGACGTCACCCCGATCTCGGATGCGCTGGCGGAACAGACGCGCCTCCTGCGAGCGGTGGCCCACGGCATGCAGGCCCCGCTGGCAGTCCTGGCAGCGACAGATGAGCCGGTGGCTCGCAGCCCGATAGCCCGGCAACTGGAGCGCTTGCGCCAGGACCTGCTGGTGCTGACCGAGCCAATGGAAGCCCTGGCATTGGACAATGAAGCGCCCGTGCCGCTGCGCGCCGTCCTGGACCGTCTGCCTATCGAGCTGCCGCCCGAGTCAGCTCATGCGCTGGAGGTGCGTATCCATGATCGCCTGGCGATGGAGCGCGTGAGAGGGCGCTGGATCGGGCACCTGCTTGGCCACCTGATCCAGGAGATCTGGGCGCGCACCCACAGCCAGATCGTTCTGGATGTGGAGGGACAACCCAAAGAGCTCGTCTTTACTGTGCGAGCGCCCGAGGGCGTGGTTACGGGTGCCTGGCTCGATGAGGGCGTGGATCTGTTGGGGTTCGGAGCGAACCAGGGCGCTCTGGCAATGCTGGTGTCGCGACGGTTGGCCGAGGCGCTGGGGGGCTATCTCTGGACTCGGCCCGATGGCGGAGCGCCGCGCTGCCAGGTCATTCTGCCGCTGTCGAAACACCGTCAGCGCTGAGCCATGCGCTCGCCTGGTACAGTTCCTGCTGCGTGTTGATGTTTACAAACGCTCGTCCGAGAGGATCGATCTGTGACAGCGTTGTTTCCTCGACATAATGCACATTCAACGCCTGGATTACCCGACTAACGCGACGCTCTCCCTGAGCAAGGGAGGCCTGTGTAGCTGCCAGGCAGCGCCGATGATAGAGGGCATGCAGGGGCTCCAGGCCCACGGTCCGCCGGGGCACCACAGCATCATGGCCCTCACGCCGGGAGTACTGATAGTGAGCCAGCCTGGCAGAAGCCCAAGGCATATCGCAGCCGACGATCAGCACCCACGGATGGCGAGCTGCGCCAAGCGCCGCTGCCATGCCCGCCAACACGCCCCGATTCGGCGCGATATCGCGGACGATACGAGCGCTACACTGTGCGGGTGGGGCCTGCTCCGGTTGCAGCACCAGCATCAGGTCGTCGCTCTGCAAGGGCGCCAAACGCAACGTCACATGGCGCAGTAGTGGCACACCGCACAGGAGAGAGCTGGCTTTGTCCACGCCCAAGCGCTCTCCGCGTCCGCCGGCCAGGATTGCGATGCTCAGTGCAGGAAAGGGTTGACTCGCCATTGAATTGCTCATCCGGCCACTATGGCAGGCTCAGTCTTCAGAATGGATCGCACTCTCGGGAATATAGCAGAGCCCCACAGTCCCGGGCCCAGAGTGCACTGTGAGCGCAGGGGAGAGATCACAGATCAGCTCCTCGGTGGACGTGACCACCTGTCGGACCATATCCCGCAAGATCTCGGCATCCTCTCTGGCCGCCGCATGGGTAAGAGCCACGCGCACGCGTCCGCCGGCACCCACGGCGCGTTCGAGCAGATCGACGATCCGGCGAAAAGAGGCCTGGCGCGACCGGGCAACCCCTGCCGTAGTAATGACACCGTCATCCATACTAACGATGGGCTTGATATTGAGCAGCGAGCCCAGCAGGCTCTGGGCGCGCCCAATGCGTCCGCCCATATAGAGATAGCGCAAGGTGTCGGCGGTCTGGAGCATCCGCGTCACGGGGATCATGCGCCTGACCATGGCAAGGATCTCTTCGGCGCTGGCGCCGGCCTCTGCAGCACGGGCCGCTTCCAGGCTGATCCAACCGTGGCACATGCTCACATTGCGGGTATCAATTACATGAATGCGCACGCGATCGAGATTCTCCAGCACCATCTCACGGCCCAGCTGGGCAGCGTGGTAAGCACCGCTACCTACAGAGGTCATATGAAAGGAGATGATATCACGGGCGCGTTCGGCGGCTGCCTTGAAAGCTTCGGCATAGTCCCCCGGGCCCGGATTGGCTGTGCTAGGCAGCTCATCATTCTTGTCGAGGCCTAGCATATAGGCAGCCAGCCCGTCGGCCTGAATATCGACCGTGTCTCTTAGGGTTCTTTCGCCTATATGGACATAGTAGGGGACCTTGCCGATGGTATGCTGCTTGTACAGCTCCTCGGGCAAGCTCGCCGTGCTATCAGTAATCACTGCGACTATAGGCATGCTCTATCTCCTTGCCCTTCTTGGCTGACACGGCGGATGATAGCCCGATACATACCGCAACGGGGGACAGCAAGATGCGTCCCCCGCATGGGAGCCGATGACTATGGGCCGTACGGCCGGTGGTCCTAGTCGGTATGGGCTTTGAGATATTCGACGGCTTCGGCCACTGTTGTGATCTGTTGGGCATCCTCGTCCGAGATCTCCCCGCCAAACTCTTCTTCAAAGGCCATGATCAGCTCGACCAGGTCCAACGAGTCAGCTTCCAGATCCTCGCGAAAGCGGGCCTCGGGGGTCACTTGATCGGGCTCAACACCCAACTGCTCGACAATGATGGTCTTGACGCGCTCAAAGACAGACATGCAGTCCCTCCCATGGTGATTGACTAAAAAACGTCACTAGTCTAGCACAAGCGTCCACACTAGGCAAGGCAAGACTCGACAAAGAAGCCGTGCCCGTTGTGCCCACTCGCCAATTGAGAACCCCCGCGAGGCCAAAAGGTTGCGCTCGAATACAGCAATGCGCAGAAAATCGCGGTCATCCAATTCGCCCGTTACGGTCAGGGGTCGGTGGCCAATAGACGCTCTACAGGCCCTGCAGACGCGAGCGTAAATAGTCCCGGTTCTGTGCCTTGAGCAGGATCTCGTCCAGCGTTACCAGACCACGCTCATAGAGGGAAAGCAGGGCCTGGTCGAGGGTCTGCATGCCCATACGCTGGCTGCTCTCGATCAGATCAGGGATCTGGTGGCTCTTGCCTTCACGAATCATGGCGCGAATAGCGGGGGATGCAGTCATGACCTCTACGGCGGCCACCCGGCCCCGGCCATCGGCTGTAGGCAAGAGCGCCTGAGAGAGGACGCCTACGATGACACTGGCCAATTGCGTTCGCACCTGTTGATGCTGCGAGATAGGAAACATGTCCACGATCCGATCGAGCGTGAGCGCGGCGCCCGAGGTATGCATTGTGGAGAGCACTAGGTGCCCCGTCTCGGCGGTGGTTATGGCCGCCGACACCGTCTCCAGGTCCCGCAGTTCGCCTACTAGAATCACATCGGGGTCCTGCCGAAGGGCATGTTTGAGGCCTTCGGAAAAGCTCAGGGTGTCATCGCCAAGCTCACGCTGCGTGATGAAACAGCGCCTGTCACGAAACAGGTACTCGATCGGATCCTCAATGGTGATGACGCGACGGGCCTCTCGGGCGTTGAGATGGTGGAGCATGGCCGCCAGCGTCGTAGATCTGCCACTGCCCGTTGGTCCTGTGACGAGGATGAGCCCTCGGGGTTCCATAACAAGCTCTTTGCAGATCTTGGGCAGATTCAGCTCGTCGATCTCTGGGATCTGCGAGCTAAGACGACGCATGACCATAGTCAGGGTGCCGCGCTGACTGCCGATGTTGATGCGAAACCGTCCTACGCCGCTCAGGCTGTAAGATAGGTCCAATTCTCTGTGCCTGGCCAGATGCTCACGTTGTGGACCGTTTGTGACCTGCTCGAACAGCCGTTGCAGATCCCCCGGGCTCAGGGGATCATATTCGTTGCACGGCGTCAACTCTCCGTTCACCCTCAGCACCGGCGAGCTGCCTGCCTTGAGATGCATATCCGAAGCGTTTCTGTCCGCCGTCACGCCCATCAACTCGTGAACGTGTACGTCACTTGCCAGCGATGGCACAAATTCATCTTCCTGGATGTCATAGCCCCTATCCATGTTTCCTCCTTGTCAGCATGATCTCAGCCCTGCAGATATCGCAACAGCCAGCCATCGCCCCAAAGCATTACGGCCCATGTGGACAGCACCAAAAAGGGGCCAAAAGGTACCGGCGTCTTGCGGCCCTCCTTGCCGATGAAAAGCAGCAGCACCCCGACCGGCCCGAACAGAAAGAATGAGCCAAAGACGACGGCAAGAGCCCCGGGGAACCCTGTTATCAGACCTCCCAGGGTCGCCAGGCGCACGTCGCCATCGCCCATTCCCCGCGGCGAGACCAGGTGCAAAATAAAGAACACGCCAAAGCCAAAGAGCGCGCCCGCCCCCTGGCTCAGGGCCCCTACCAGCGCGGTCTCCTGGCCCGGAGCCCAGCCGGCCGCCAGCCAATAGCCATAATGCAGGTAGCGAGGCAGGTCGAGCAAAACGCGAAGAACCATCAGTCCCACCGTTGCCCATAGCGCAGGGAACACGACACGGTTCAGAATCAGCTTGTGCTCCAGATCGATAACAGCAATGACGATCAAAAAGCCACTGTACACGCTATCAGCTAGCAACTCAAAGCTGAGCCCGCGAAACCAGGCCAGCCAGCCAAATACCAGGGCCGTCACGATCGGCAGGAGGAGCGTGCGCCATGGCAATCGGGCCTCACAAGCGGAGCACCGTCCGCGGCGCTGTAGATAGCCCCAGACAGGGAGCAGTTCTTGCCAGCGCCAGCCAGCGCCACAGATCTCGCAAGCAGGCCTGCCCTGGAAAAGCGGCGCTCGTTTGGGCATGCGGTCGGCAACCAGATCCAGCGCCACGCCAACAAAGGCGCCTAACAGACCATAGAGGATCACCAGAGCGATCTGCATCTAGGACCGCTCCTGAAGCCCTGGTTTGGGCTCTGTTACGGGGGTACTCTGAACGCGCTGACACGCGATGCTCTCTGGTTGCATGCAAACTGGCCCCCATGCGGCTGTGGTTCTGTCATCGTGTCTATGCTGTCGGGACCAAGCCAAGATCGA
Organism: Anaerolineae bacterium; assembly: GCA_007132185.1. Classification (GTDB taxonomy): domain Bacteria; phylum Chloroflexota; class Anaerolineae; order UBA1429; family UBA1429; genus UBA1429. The sequence continues at coordinate 5,990 of SLPC01000158.1, forward strand.
TCACCTCAGGGAATGATGAGCAGGGCGCCAGTAACAATACGATCATCAACAAGCCCGTTCGCTGCCCGGAGATCCTCTACGGTTATGCCATAGCGCCGGGCGAGCGAAAAGAGGGTGTCGCCTTGGGCGACGCGGTGCGTGCGGGCCGCATGGGCGCCTCTGCCCGTAGGGATCACCAGGTTCTGGTCTACCCGAATCTGATCGCTCGAGAGCTGGTTGGCCTGCCGAATGGCTATTACGGTGGTACCATAGCGGCGGGCGATCGAGTAGAGCGTGTCATTAGGGCGCACCACGTAAAGCATCTCCCCTGGAGCAGGCGCGGCGGCGCTGGGCGCAGGAATCAGCAGCGTCTGGCCCGCGCGTAGGATGTCATCGGTGAGACCATTGGCGCGCTGCAACTCGGCTAGGCTGAGGCCATAGCGCTGCGCCAACCCAAAGAGTGTCTCACCTGGCTGAACGATGTGACGGGTGGGCTCGCCGACGGGCGCCGGCGTTGGTGCCAGAAAAGGCGTTGTCTCGCCAGCGGGCACCGGGCTGGCTACGGTTCGCGGCGCCCCGCCCCGTGAAGTGATAACCTCATTCGGGCAGCGCCGTTCCGCTGCAGTCAGACCCTGCTTGGCCTCTGAACTGCCAGGCATCAGGCCCAGAGCCCTCTCGAATTGACTGTGGGCCGTCGGGCATTGCCCGTCAGCCAGCAGCTCCCACCCATAGTTCAGATGCGCCTGATACTTGTGGGCTAACGTGGCCTCCCGAGTGCCCATTGTATCCAGAATCGCCAGAACCGCGGGCCAGTCTGCTGCGTTCCAGGCGCCGTCCAGCAGGCCTCGAGCCGTGGGGTTCCCGGCTTGCGCCGCAAGCGGTCGTGGAACGAGGACCAGGAGCGCGACCATGACGACCAGAGCACACAGGGGCGACCAGCGTCTCATCGCGGTGCCATCCCACAGCCCAAGGTCACGCGAGAACGAATAGAAGGGTGTGTGCTTGGGGCGACAATGCCCAAACCAGCTGCAAGGCACTCGATTAGCATAGCATAACCTGTCCAAAAGCCTAGTGACCTCGGATGCGTTGGTGAGGAGTCGCGAACTGCGAGCATTGTAACACATGCGCTACCGCGTGTCAGCCTGTTGGCGGTGCATGCCCTGCAATTTACAACGCTTTTACTTGTGCCGACGCGTCGACGGGTCAGTTCGGGACCAACGGGTTGCCCCGGTTATGGATAATGCTCTGGGCGCGAGAATAGCGCTCTTGCCAGCAACTCAGAGTGTGGTAGAATCACCGCGGGCTGGATAGGATGCGCTCGCCGCTTATCTAGCGTACAATGCATTGCCGCTTTCCAGGAGGAGCGAGTTTTTGACAGTGATGGCTAATCGCTTGCGTGTTCCATACGCGTCGCATCCGGTCATCTATCGTCTGATGCAGTGGACGATTGCAGCTCTCGTTCGCATCATCTATCGCTATCAAGTCGAGGGGTTGCATAATCTTCCCGAGACCGGTGCAGCGATGCTGGTGATCAACCATCTGCACTTTTTGGATCCAGCGATAGTAGCGGCCGCCGTGTCGCGGCAGGTTGTGACCCTGGCGGCCGAAAAGTGGGAGGAGAATTGGTTCACACGTCTCTTTTTCCGGGGGGCGGGGGCCATCTTTGTCAATCGGGGCGCAGTGGATCGCAGAGCGTTGCGAGCTTGTCAACAGGTGCTGGCTAGCGGTGGGATGCTGGCGGTTGCCCCAGAGGGCACCCGCAGCCCGTCTCGGGTTCTGCAGTGCGCCAAGCCGGGCGTTGCATACCTGGCAGTGCGCACCAATCCCCTGATTGTGCCCATTGCTATCTGGGGCGTCGAAACACTGCGAGACTGGAAACGGCTGCGACGCCCCACCTGCCATATGGTGATTGGTGAACCGTTTGATCTGCCGCCCATCGAAGGGCGGGTGACTACGGAAAAACTTCAGGAGCTGGCCGATTTTGTGATGATCCGTATTGCCGAGCTGCTACCCGAGAGCTATCGTGGGGTCTACGAACCGCTGGTCAAAGCCAACAAGGAGGGGGCTGGCAATGAGCACTCTCCCGCCATCATCTGAATCAGAAACCGAGACGACCTGGGAAATAACCGTCGAGGTGTATGCCAGCCTCGCAGAGGCCGATGCCGTGGCTGAGCTCGAGCGTGTGGCGGCCGCTACGCTGTCGGCTGAGGAGGCTGTGGAAGGCGCCAGCCTCTCGGTAGTGCTCGTAGACGATACCGAGATCGCGACTCTCAACCAGCAGTATCGCAGGGTAGCCGGCCCTACGGATGTGTTGGCCTTTGCTATGCAGGAGGACGACGCGTTCATCCGTGCGGTTGACACGCCGCAAGAGTTGGGTGATGTCGTCATCTCGGTCGAGACGGCGCGGAGACAGGCCGCGTCTCTGGGGCACGATGTAGCCGCAGAGCTGGCGCTGCTCGTGATCCACGGTTGCCTGCATCTGCTCGGATACGATCACGGCGACCGCTCAGCCCAGGCCCAGTTCTGGGAACGCCAAGCGGCCATTCTGACCGGCTGTGGCTATCCTGATGTGGGCGCCGAGCGCCCTGAACTGCACGAGCAGGCCGATGATGTCTAGGATGCATGGTTCCGAGCCCCGTCAGAGTGATGGCCGTCCCCTGGATGCCCTACGCCCCCTTTCGATTTCAACCGGCTTTGTGCCGCAGGCACCCGGGTCGGCGCTGATTCGCGCTGGCAATACCCACGTTCTGTGCGTTGCCAGCGTTCTGGAAAGCGTGCCTCGCTGGATGGAGGGACGAGGGCTTGGCTGGGTCACGGGTGAGTACAGTATGCTTCCCTACGCCACCTCGCCACGCAGCGAGCGCGAACAGAGGGCGCCTTCGGGACGTACTCAAGAGATACGGCGCATCATCGGTCGTAGCCTGCGCATGGCCGTCGACCGGCGGGCATTGGGAGAGCGGATGATTGTGGTGGATTGCGATGTATTGCAGGCCGATGGTGGCACGCGCACGGCCTCGGTAACTGGTGGCTATGTCGCACTTGCCCTGGCATTGCGCTATCTGCGCCAGCAGGGTATCCTGGACCAGGACCCGCTGCAACGACAGATCGCCGCTGTGAGCGTCGGCATCATCGATGACCACGCTATGCTGGATCTGGCCTATGCCGACGATGTGCGGGCAGAGGTCGACCTTAACGTCGTGATGACCGGTACCGGCGAGTATGTAGAGGTGCAGGGCACCGGCGAGGGCGCACCCTATGGCCGGACGGCTCTGGATCGCCTGCTGACGTTGGCTGATGCTGGCATCGCCGAGTTGATGACCATGCAGAACCGGGCCCTCGACGGATGAGCCCCACGAGGCCATCCGTGGCTTGTTCTGCCGGGAGGAGTAATATTATGACGCCAACGAGAAAAGATGCCTGGGCTCTGCTCACGGAGCACACCCAGCAGGATAGCCTGCTCAAGCACGCCCTGGCCGTTGAGGCAGCCATGCGCTACTATGCTCGGCTCTATGGCGAGGACGAAGAGTTGTGGGGCGTAACGGGTCTGATCCACGATCTGGACTATGAGAAGCACCCCACCGCCGATGAGCACCCCATGGCTGGAGTAGCCATTCTGGAGGAGGCCAATTGGCCCAGGGAGATTATCGACGCCGTCAAGGGCCATGCTACCTACCTCAATGTGCCGCGCGAAACCAAGATGGCCCAGACGCTGTTTGCCGTCGACGAGCTGACAGGCCTGATCATCGCTTGTGCCCTGGTGAGGCCCAGCAAGAGCGTCAATGATCTCAAGGCCAGTTCAGTCCGCAAAAAGTGGAAGGACAAGGCCTTTGCGCGGGGCGTAAATCGGGAAGATATCGAGCTGGGTATGCAAGAGTTGGGCGTGGATCGCAACACCCACATCACCCACGTCATCGAGGCGCTACGCGAAGTGGCGCCCGAGTTGGGGCTCGACGGCTCCCTGGCGTGAGATAAGGATGCCCGGACGTGATCTTTAAGAAACGTCGTTGCACAGCCTGTCATACCTGGTTCAGCCAGCGCATGCAGATATGCCCTGTATGTGGACAAGAATGGCGCATGAAATCCCATGCCACCATCTGCCATGCCTGTGGTGCGCAGATCGGGCAGCACGAGGAGTGGTGCCCATACTGTGGTGCTGAGCGCCGAGTCTCGCTCAGCGGTGCGATACCCCGTATCGCCAGCCTGTTTGTGAGTATGGCCGCTGTCGGCTTGGGGGCTTTGTTGATCTGGTGGATCATTCCCTTTGGAGCGCAAGAGGAGCAGGCCGCTGCGCCTACGGTTGTCGCCATGCGGCCAACGAGCCCTTCCTCAGGAGAGCTGGTCGTCACGGCGCCAACGCCAACCCGATCCTTCACGCCCCATCCTCAAAGCTCTGAGGGTCTGTTCCTCGTGGAGGACTTGTTGCATGTTCCCGACGTAGATCTGAATGCGCTACTGCGCTCAGCCACACAGACGGCGGTCGCTCAAGCAGCACAGATGCCCGCTGCCTCAACGCCCACAGCGCTGTCGGAAGCAACCGAGAGGCCTGAGCCGACGGCAGAGCCAGAGGAGCAGACGGAGCCAGAGACCCCAACCACCGGCGAGGAGCCGGCTCCGACCGCCACGCCCGAGCCACAACCGACGGTGGGCCCTCGTGTGCACACCGTTGCGCAGGGAGAAACGATGGGGGGTATCGCTGTGCGTTACGACATCCCCTCTGCTGAGCTCGCCCGAGTCAACAACATTTCGCTCGCGGCGATTTTGAGCATTGGCCAAGAGCTGGTCATCCCTGAGCGCGAGGTTGACCCAGAGTCACCTGCGGAGGACGAGTCTGCAGCGCCGCAAGAGCCCACGCCGACCCCGACCGAGCGCAGGCACGTGGTAGCACGAGGTGACGTGCTGACCGGCATCGCGGTGCGCTATGGCGTATCTTCGGCTGCTATTGCCGAGGCAAACAGTATTTCACTCAGCACGGTGCTGCGCATTGGCCAGGAGCTGATCATTCCTGGTGCGCCGCCCGAGCCAGAGCCGGAGCCCGCGACGCCGACGCCGACCCCGCAGCCGACCGTGGCTCAGCCGACCGTGGCTCAGCCGACAGCGACGCCCATGCCTCAGCCGACCGTGGCTCCAACGCCGACGCCCTCTGTGCGCACGCACACCGTGGTGCGGGGCGACACGCTGGGCGGCATTGCCGTGCGCTATGGCGTCTCATCTGCGGCCCTGGCAGAGGCAAACAACATATCCCTGGCGGCGGTCCTCCGCATCGGCCAGGATCTGGTGATTCCCGAGCCGCCTCCTGCCGATACGGGGGACAGTGATGCCCCCGCTGCAACGCCGCTGCCCACCACCCGGCGACATACGGTTGTGAGCGGTGATACGCTGACCGGCATCGCGGTGCGTTATGGGGTAGCTTCGGCCGCCATCGCCCGCGCAAACAACATGTCGGCCACCGCGGTGCTCCGCATCGGCCAAGAGCTGGTCATCCCTGGCAGCCCGCCGGCAGAGGAGACTCCCACGTCCGAGCCAACGCCCGAGAGCGTCCCTGAGCCGACAGAGGAGCCCGAGGTACAACGCACGCCACGCCCGACCGAGACGCCGACGCCGACACCCACAGTGATACGACATGTGGTGGCTCGAGGCGATACCCTGGGAGGTATCGCTGTTCGGTACCGGGTCTCGTCAGCCGCAATAGCCCAGGCGAATGGAATTCGGCTTACGTCGCTGTTGCGTATCGGGCAGGAGCTGATCATCCCTGGCTCGACCGTAGAGCCAACGCCCGAGGCCGAGCCGGCGCCAGAACCCACGCTCAGTCCTACGCCCGCCACCATTCCGTCGCCTACCAGGGTTCCGATCCGCCCGCCGGTGACGCAGATGCGGTACCGCGCGCCAATACTGTTGACGCCTACGAATGGCGCTCTGGTCAAGGGCAACCCGCGTGCGCCGATGTTGCATTGGACCTCCGTGGGCATCCTTGGGAATGATGAATGGTATCTGGTCAAGCTATGGACGCCTGACAGCCGCGGCGTTCCCGTAGAGACCCTTACAAGAGCCACCTCGTGGCGCGTACCCCGCGACCTGTACCCACAGGGCCGGCGAGACAGCCGTTTCGAGTGGCAGGTGACGGTCGTTCAGACGCTGGACGTGGCGCCGGGCCGGGTGGCGCTGAGTCGGCCCAGTCCGATGTATAGCTTTACCTGGCGATGAGCTAGCCCGCTGGGTAGATTCCAATTGACGGTTGGCTTGTATGATGATGCCCGGTACATTCCGTGCAGCTAGCTGGGAAGGAGCGCCATTGTGAGCAGCCTGTTTGACGTGAGTGACCGAGTCGTTCTCATCACGGGTTCGAGCCGCGGGTTGGGCCTGGCGTTTGCTCAGGGCTTTGCCCAAGCGGGGGCACGGGTGGTTGTCAATGGAACACGGCCCGAGACCGTGGAGCCCGCTGTAAAAAGCCTCAAGGAGGCAGGTGGCCAAGCGGTCGGCTATCCCTTTGACGTCACGGACCCCGAGTCCGTGAGCGGAGCCGTTGCGCGCATTGAGGACAAGGTTGGCCCGATCGATGTGCTGATCAATAACGCTGGCATCCAGCGTCGCGCGCCTCTGTCCGATATGACGCTGACCGAATGGGACGCGGTGCTGTGCACGAATCTCACCAGCGCCTTTGTCGTAGGCCGCACGGTTGCCGCCGGGATGGTTGCCCGCGGGCGAGGTTGCATCATCAATATTACCTCGCTGAACGCAGAGGGCGCTCGCCCGACCATCGCCAACTATGTGGCCTCCAAGGGTGGTCTCGACGCACTCACGCGCTCCATGGCCACCGAGTGGGGACCCCATGGCGTGCGCACCAATGCCATCGCTCCTGGCTACTTTGTCACCGACTTGACCCGCCCCCTGGTGGATGACCCCGAGTTCGATCGCTGGGTCAAGTCAAACGTCCCGTTGCGGCGCTGGGGCGATCCCCGCGAGCTGGTCGGGTCGGCTATCTTTTTGTCCTCCGATGCCGCCAGCTATGTCAATGGTCGCACCATCCATGTGGATGGGGGCTGGCGTTCCTCGCTCTAGGGACGGACAGCCAAGACGCAGCAGATGACACCTGTTTCGGGCAGATTCTGTCCCCGCACTCTGTTGGCAATGGCTTGACGAACAGGGAACATTTGTTCTATAATGGTTTGTAGCGCATTGTTATGTCCTGTCAGAGAATCAAGCGAGGCAAACTATGTCGGACAGATTGACGCAGGTGATATTGGAGCGTTTGGCCGAGCCATTTCGTCCTGAGCAGGTACGCTGGAAGCCCCAGGTCGTTACCGACGCAGGAAGAGCGATGGCGGTGGCCTATGTAGATCCGCGCGTGGTGGCAGAGCGACTCGACCAGGTGGTGGGAGGTGAGTGGTCCTTTCACTGGGAGCCCCTGGGTGTCCAGGGGGACCGGTTGGTCGTCAAGTCGAGCCTGACCATCATGGGGGTGACCCGTGAGGATGTGGGCGAGCATGTGTTGAGCGATCGTGAACAGGCCGACCCATGGAAGAGCGCCGTTTCCGATGCCTTCAAGCGATCGGCCGTGCACTTTGGCGTGGCACGCTATCTCTATTGGCTGGATACCGTCTGGGTCAACTATGACCGGCGGCGGCGCGAGTTCCTGGAGGAGCCCTACATCGACGACGATGGCATTGTCCGGGTGCGTAGCCGACAGCCCGAGCAGGAACGTGCTGTAACGCCGCAGACCGTGACGCCGCCGCGGCAGCGACCGGCTGAGGCGGGAAGAGGCGAGACGCGCGCCTCGGGTCAGCGACGTGCGTCGCCCACTGAGGGCCGTCAGCGTCAGACAGCACGTACAACCCGGCAAGTCCAGGAAGGCGATGACTCTGATGCCTATGGTGTGGCCTGGGCCGACGAGTTCTACAGATGGGCGGGCCGCTACCTGGAGAATCAGAGTGTGCCGGGGGATGATCCCCAAGCCGTTTACCGTTGGTTAGCAGAACAGGGGCACATGGAGACCGAGTTGAGCGAGTATGCCGCCCTCAGTGACGCCCAGGGCGCCTTTATTCGCGCGCTGCCGGCCTATACAGAGAGCAGGGCTGCCTAGCCCTGCGTGCCAGAGTGCGCGATTGATCGATCTATCCGGGAGGGGCCATGCGATATAGACTGCTACTGCTATTCGTCATATTGGGCGCAGCGCTGGCGGGCTGCGGCGTTGATCCGCAGCCCCTGGCGTTCGGTCCCGTGCCCTGGCAAGACGGCGAAACCACAGAGTATGACGTATTCGACCGCAACGGCGATCTGGCCGGCGTGGCATCCTGGACGTGGGAAGCCCTGAACGATGGCTGGCGTCAGACCTGGATGGTGGAACTGGGAGCCCGCACTGACCTCGGCGTCGTAGAAATCGGCGTCGATCTCTACCCGCGGCACTCTGAATTGGCTTTGCCCGAATCATACCACACTGCCACCTATGGCCCTGAGCAGATTGAGATGGTGATAGCGCCTGCCGAAGGAGAGCCTACCACTCGCACGGTGAACCGGCCGACGCATCCGATCGACAATGGCCAGACTCTGCAGATCCATCGCACGCTGCCCCTGGCGGATGATTATGCTACACGCTACACCAACGTGATTCCTACAACGGCACGGGCGGCCAACACGCTGATTCGTGTCGAGGGCAGGGAAAACATCACGGTGCCAGCCGGCACGTTCGACACGTGGCACCTGGTCATGACCACCGGCGGGAGCAGTCATGACGCATGGTATGCCGTCGAACCGCCCTATCATATGGTCCAATACCACAATCGCGCCGCCGGCTCTCAGTTTCTTTTGCGTCGCTGGCGACAGAGCCCTGAGGGGGCGTGGCAGCCAGCCCCCGACGCATAACCGGAATCACGCAGGCCGCGCCATTGCTGCCCATAGGGGCCTGATTGGCTGCATGTGGGGCGCCGCAATTCTCCGCATGATCCTGATCCACTGAGCGTATCGCCAGCGCTGACTGCTCTCAAGGACCGGCAACCTTGCCCGCATAGCGGGCGTGGATCGCGAATCTGACTCACTTGCGCTGCACATGGAGAGGCTGGATCTTGGCGGCGCTGGTCAGATAGGGCCGGGCACGCTCTATCCGCAGCGTGTGCCCCGAGCGCCACACCTCAGTTTGCATGCGCCCCGCCTGGGTACGACGGCTCAGCTCTTCCAGCACATACGCCACCACCTCCGCCTCAACCAACGGCCCGATGTCTGGATCGATTACCAGACGCACCTGCGTCTCGCCCGCGTCTTCCGTCTCGACGAACTGATAGTCGGTGGGGCCGCCGCCATAGCGTTCTGGCAGGGCGACTTCGAGCACGTCCAGCAGAGCGCTCCCCATAAAGTGCATTCCCGCCGAGGTGAGCTTCTCATAGCTGCGGATGGTGTGCAGACGCTGCGTAAAGCCAAGCCGCTCGACCGGACAGCCGCACGTTCGCTCCACCGACTCGGCATGGTCGCCGCTCTCTACATTCAGCAGCACCTTGGGCGACCGCGGAGAGAACACCGTCAGGTATAGCGCCTGGATCGGCTCGGCCAATCCGGCATAGTCGTGCGGGCGC
>SLPC01000034.1 GCA_007132185.1 Anaerolineae bacterium
CCGGCTCAAAGAACTGGCAGGTTCAGGATGATCTGCAAGCACCACCCGCGGAGCCGGGCCAGGTCTTTGTGCAGGAGGACATCGATGATGGCCAGGTCCAAGCCTACTTTACGGATTCTGGTTACACCATCTTCTATGCGCGTCTGGAGGCAGAGGAGAGCGAGCCCCCGGTGCAACATGTGACGATCGCGGAAGAGGTTGTGCTGGATATAGACCGATCCGGCACCCTGGTGGGGGTCTGGCTGCTGGATCTGCCGCCTGAGATCGCGGCGTTGCGCGGCGTCTGATGAGCGAGGGTACCTGCCATTGCCTGAACGGATGCATGGGAGAGAAAACACCATATCCCATCGCCTGGCCCGCGCTCCCTCACCGGATGCCGGGCCAAGCGTCTATCATCGACTCACGCAGGCCCCAGCTCCAGCAGCGACACGGCGTGCAGGGCAGGGGTCACCCCAGCCCCTGGTAGAGGGCATCGATCAAGGAGTCCTTGCGCGGGTCGCCTCGCATATGAAGGTGCCACGGCATGAACCGGTTGGGCGCATAGGCAAACCCGATGCCCACGTCGGGATCGGCAAACCCGCCGCACCCGCCACCACCGTGATGGCCAAAGGCTCGTCCCGCCCTGGTCCCGAACCACTTGCCCGGCAAGGGCTTGACAAAGCCCAGCGTCCGAGCCTCGTCATAGTGGACGACCACGTCGCGAAAGCCGCCGGGCGGCGCGACGGCCGGCGCCTCCAGCTCCTGCACGATCTCGGGCCGCAGGCCGAGCTCCTGGCCGCCCGTCGCCAGCGCGCCATAGGCCCTGGCAACGGCCCGCGTCTGGCCCATGCCGTTGCCCGCGGGAACCTCGATGCGCAGGTATTCGCGCACCTGCTGGTTGGAGACGGCGCCACTCGTGGGGATGGGGAGATCTCGCAGGGAACTACCCATCGGGCTGCGGGGGTTGAGCATGTCCACCACGAGGCGCCACCCCATCTTGTGCAGGTGCAAGAGCCATGCGGCAGGGCTGTTGTGGATCGTGGCGCAGCGGTTGTCCGGCACCGAGTCAGGCAGGCCGATGTAGAACTCGATTCCCAGCGGCGCGGCCACCTCCTCGGCAAAGAACCGGCCGATCGTTCGCTTCTGGGGGTCCACCCGCAACAGCAGCATGCTCTCACACCAGCCAAAGGTGACATTGTGGTAGCCGTGGTGCGTGCCCGGCTCCCACCAGGGCCGCTGGGCGGCGAGGACCGCCGAGAGGGCGTGCGGGTCGGCCACGGTGGCATAGTCGACGCGCCGGTCCAGGGCCGCCAGCCCGGACTGGTGCGACAGCAGATGGCGAAGGGTAATCGCCTCTTTGCCGTTCTGCGCAAACTCGGGCCAGTGGCAGGCCACCGGCTCATCGAGATCCACCAGCCCGCAAGACTGCGCCACCAGCACCGCCAGCGCGGCCATGCCCTTGGTCGCCGAGGCCCAAAAGATGAGCGTGTCGCGCTCCCAGGGAGCACGCGCTCCCGCGTCCCGATAGCCGCCCCACAGGTCGACCACCTTGCGGCCATCCCTGTACACGGCGCAGGCAGCGCCGATCTCGCCGTAATCTGCGAAATTCCGCCGAAACGCGTCGGCGATACTCCCATAGCCCTGGTCGACGTCGCCCGCTATCCGTCCGGTTGATACAGCCATGGCGCTACACCTCCGTACAGCCCCTGTTCGTCTCCGAACCCATGGCAACGCTCAGACGCCACAGCCACAAGGCGTGCCATCAGCCCCGTACCCTCTCACAGGGGCGTATCGCGCCGCCGCTCGCTCACAGCTCGACCCCGTCGGACTCGCGCTCGAGACGTATTAGCTCTGCGCCGTGCTGCTCGTGTCAGCCAGGAACTCGAGCAGCACCGCGTTCAAGGCCTGTGGATTGTCCATGTTGGCCACGTGCCCGGCACCGGGGATCACAGCGTAGCGGGAGCGCGGCTCCCGGGCTGCCCAGGCCGCCGCATCCTTGCGAATGAACTCCATCTCATGCTCGCCGTGGGTGATCAAAAGCGGTTGTGGGACGCGGTAGCCCGGATCGTGACGGAGACCCCCTCGCGCATACCAGGCGTGGCGCACAAACTCCCAGCGCGACCACCCGCTGAACTGCTCCGATATGTAGGCCAGGGTGCGCTCCTGGGCGTGTGCTGCGCCCTCGCTGATCAGCGTCTGTTGAAAAAGCTTCCACGGTGTCAACAGGCTGGCAAGGAGGAGCAGCGGCGCCGCCCAGCTGGCGAACACCAACCGGATCCGGAAGGGCAGGCGCGTCCAGCAGGTCTGGCCGACCACGGCGAGGGCACTGACGCGGTCGCCATGACGATAGGCAAGCTCCTGGACCAACAACCCACCGGCAGAGATCCCCACAAGCACCGCCTGCCTGTATCCCAGGTGATCGAGCAGGGCCGCCAGGTCATCGGCCAGTTGGGGGATGGATCGGCGACGGCCGCCGGGGCGCGAGCGACCGTGACCGCGCACGTCCCACAACAGGACGCGGTAATGGGGCACCAACGCAAGCAACTGCGGCTGCCAGATGCGGTGGTCCACCATGCCGCCGTGGGTCAGCACCACCAGCGGCGCATCGTCTGGACCTTCCAGACGATAGTAGAGCGGGCATCCTCGGTAGGTATAGACCTGGCCCTCGGACGCGTGCCCGTGAGACATGGTCATGGCTGTTAGCCCTCAGGTCTCCGTTGGCTACACCTCTAGCCGGCGCCGCAACACAGCGCTGATCGGCGCCACGAGCAAGGGGGCACTCAGTCCGCGCCCCTCACGCAGGCCCCAACTCCAGCAGCGACACGGCGTGCACCGGCATCGTGAACGATAGCTTGATGCGCCCATCGTGCAGCGTCACGGGCTGGGGTGGCTCGAGGAGCTCCAGCCCCTGGCGGGCCATGATGGCGGCGCGCTGGCCGGGCGCTGGGTACATGGGCCGCCCCTGACGCACCCACTCGGTGTGGGCGTTGCTGTGGGCCGCATCGATGCGATAGTGGCGCAGCACCAGCCCCTCGGCGTCAAAGGGCAGGTTGTTGATCTCCAGCTCGATCGCGCGCTCGTCCAGCTCCGAACCGTCTAGGTGGCCGTGGTCATGGTGACAGTAGAGCAGCACCTGGAGCGAGCGGTCCCCGCCGAGGGTGGCAAAGCCGTCGACGTCGGCTGGCGCATCGGTGCCCCAGGCGTCGGCATAGACGCGGGGGTCCTGGGCGCCGGTGCTGGTCAGGCCCACCTGCTGATGGCCCAGGCGGGCGTACATGCGGAACAGGTTGAGGATCGGCTTGTCGATGCCCTGGGTGCGGAATGCCCGGGTGCCCTCAAAGCAGCGCTCGCCGACGAACAGGAACGCCCAGGACAGCAGCTTGAGGTCCCAGCCCTGCTCGGCGGCGTACTGGCCCAGCTTGTGAAACGCCGTGGCCACATAGCTGGGATAGTACTCGGTGTTGCGGAAATTCAGGTTTGCATTGTCCCAGGCGCCGCCGGCCGCCCAGCCGTCGGGGTCGACCTCGGAGAGCACGCATTCCAGGTCGGCCAGCCCCTCGTAGCGGGCGATGATCTCGTACCCCACCTGCACGGCGTCGAGCAAGCGCTGCACCGAGGGCGGCTGCTGGGGCCGATTCCAGGGATCGGCACGGTAGCCGCCGCCCTTGGCGTGAAACGTGGTGAAATCGATTGGCGTGCCGCGCTCGCCCGTCACGTGGTTGGTCCCCGACGTGCAGTGGGCCAAAAAGCGGTCGAGATACGCGCCCGAGCGGCCCCCATGGCGGGGGTTGGTGGTGCCCGGCCCGCCCACCCGCGCCGTGGGGCAGGCGGCCTTGACCGCCGCCACGGTATAGTCGTACAGCTTGCAGAACTCGTCGATGCTCCCCTTCCAGTAATAGTCCAGGTCGGGCTCGTTCCACAGCTCCCAGTACCAGCTGTTGACCTCGGCGATGCCATAGCGCTGGACGCAGTGCTGCACCAGCTCATACACCAGGTCGTGCCACCGCTGATAGTCCTTGGGCGGGCAGGCCCAGCCATAGCGCTGGTACTGCTCCATGCGGCCGCCATCCTGGGTCTTGTCGTACAGACGCGGGTCGGCCAGGTCCTGGGGCATGAACCCGATCTCGACGAACGGCTTGCATCCGTAGCGCAGGATCGTATCGAGGATCCGATCAACGATGGCCCAGTCATAGTGGGGCTGGGCCTCGTCGTCCTCCCGGTAGGCGTTGGTGGAGCCCCACTTGTAGAACCCGTGGGCGTTGCCGGTGCAGAGCAGGTGGTGGCAGCGCACATAGTAGGGC
>SLPC01000019.1 GCA_007132185.1 Anaerolineae bacterium
CGGGGGCCCTGGGCGAGATCCTGGCCTTACGGACCACCAACCGCGGCTTGATGCCGGGGGGCTTCTTTATCGAGCTGGAGCGCTCGGGGGGCGGCGCGGCCATCGACCACAGCGTACATGTGGCCGACCTGCTGCGGCGCCTGACCAGCAGCGACCCGGTGCGCGTGTATGCCGAGGTGGGGCATGGACTCTACCACGAGGCCTGGGACGACAGCGGCCTACTGTCCATCGACATGGCCTCGGGAGCTGTCGCCACGCTGGACACCAGTTGGAGCCGTCCCAAGAGCTATCCCACCTGGGGAGATGTCACCCTTCAGGTGATCGGCAGCAAGGGTAATGCCTATGCTGACCTGTTCGGCCAGCATGTGACATTATACCCCCATGAGGGCACCAAACCACGCTGGATATCGTGGGGTAGCGACCTGGACAGCCTCATGGTGGATGACTTTATCGCGGCGGTGCGCCAGGGTCAGGCGCCGCGCAGCACTGGCCAGGACGGACTTGTCGCACTGGAGGTGGCTCTGGCCGCCTATGCCTCAGCGGAGGCGGGACAGCCGGTAGAGATCGGGAGCCTGTAGTAGCTATTCCTGGATCAGAGGCCCGCGAGAGGAGCATTTTGATGACTGACATACGTGGCGGCGAGGGTCGCTATGGGGCCGATCTGGCAGCGCGGGAGCGGTTCAACCGCACCATGCACTATCAGCAGGTGGACTATGTGTCGCACCTTGAGTTTGGCTATTGGACCGAGCTCAAAGAGGATTGGATGGCGGCGGGCTATCTGCCCCAGAGCCTGCGCCAGCCCGACGGCACCATCCCCGACCGGTTGGTCGAAGAGTTCTTTGGCGTGGAGCAGTTCGAGAGTTTCAACGCCCGGATCGAGGCGCTGCCCCTGCGCGAGGAGGTCGTAGTCGAGCAGACCGAGACGACGAGGACCTACCGGGATGGACTGGGCGTCCTGCGTCAGGACAAGGCCTCTGGCACCGAGACGATCCCTCACTTTCTCGAGTTCCCCATTCGCGACCGCGCCAGCTGGAACGCCTTTCGCGACGAGTTCCTGGACCCCGACCACCCCGCTCGGCGCATTTCTGAGGCCGAGTTTGCGGCTCTGGAGCAGATGAGTCGCCACACGACAAACCCCATGGTCACGAACCTGGGCTCGTTCATCGGGCGCATCCGCGACTGGATCGGGTTTGAGCAGTTGGCTTACATGTCTGTGGATGACCCTGATCTCGTAGAAGAGATGGTGATCCATGTAGCCCAGATGCGGCTGCAGCTCTTTCCCGAGGTGCTGGAGCGCGGCTGGTTCGACGCGGCGGGCGGCTGGGAGGATATCGCGTTCAACAGCGGTCCCCTGCTCAATCCCCGCTTCTTTCGCGAGCGCATCATGCCCCACATGGTGCCCGTGATCAAGTTGCTGCACGAGCATGGCATCGACGTGATCTGGACCGATTGCGATGGCAACATATTAAAGCTGATCCCCCTCTGGTTGGACGTGGGGGTCAACTGCATGTTTCCGCTAGAGGTGCACCCAGGCAATGATCCGGTGGCGCTCAAGGGCGAGTATGGGCGCGATCTGCTGATTCGCGGGGGTTTCGACAAGTTTGCACTATGGGAGGGGCGCGAGGCCGTCCTGCGGGAGCTAAGACGGCTGGAGCCCATCGTCGCCAAGGGCGGCTTTATCCCCCATGTCGACCATCGTTGCCCCGCGTTGGTCTCTTTTGACACCTACTGCTACTATATCTGGGAGAAATGCCACATGCTGGGCTGGCCCGAGGAAAAGATCAAGGCCTTTGCCTTCTATGAGGTGTGGCAGACCCAGGCATCGACAAACCGTTAGGAGCACGCATGGAGATTACCTGGTATGGCCGATCCTGCTTTCGACTGCGCGGAAGGGGCGCCTCCGTGGTCACCGATCCCTTTTCGCCAGAAATGGGCTATCGCCTGCCGCGCATGAGCGCCAGCCTCGTCACTGTCAGCAACGACGACGAGGAGCATAACTATACCCGGATTGTACGCGATCGGCCCTATCTCATTCAGGGGCCCGGCGAGTATGAGGTGGGCGGCCTCTTTGTCATCGGCGTGCGCACGTATCCTGAGGACAAGCGGGGCGCGGAGAATGGCAAGAATACGGCGTACCTGATCGAGTTCGAGGAGATAGCCATCTGTCATCTGGGCGACCTGGGGCATCTGCCCACCCAGGAGCAGATCGAGGAACTGGACGGCATCGACATTCTGATGATCCCTGTGGGCGGACGCGATGTGCTCACGAGCGCTCGCGCTGCTGAGGTTGTCAGCATGCTAGAGCCCCGGTTGGTAATCCCCATGCGTTACCGCATCCCCGATATGGACCGCGAGATGGCTACCGTAACCCGTTTCCTGGGCGAGATGAACGCCAAGGATGTCCAACCACAAGAGAACCTGCGTGTGACCGTGTCCCAGTTGCCCAGTGAGACAGGCGTTGCGCTGTTGACACCGCGTCGCTAAACGTCCTTTCGAAAGGAACCGCTGGCTATGGCCGCCTACACCATCGACATTCTGGCCCCCCGCTATGGCACGGCGGCGTTGCCCGAAAGCACCCGGCAATGGGCACGCGCAAGGGAAACGCTGATCACCCGCGTGCGCCCGACACGCCAGCGATCATCAGCCTCAGAGAGCCTGCTTTCGGCCCCTACAAGGCACGATATCGCGGCTCACCATGATGAGGCGAGCGGTGTGTGGATGCTGGCAGGCACGTTGGCCGAGCTGGCTGAGGCCGCTTCAGAATGGGCCGCGATGCCTGATGCCGACGCCGCTGCGTTGGGCCGCGAGCTGGGTCTGGCGTTGCAGCACGCCACGACCACACCGGCGTGGAGTACCCAGATCGGCTCGCAGACGTTCCTATGGGGCGAGCGCACCTATGTGATGGGGATTGTCAACGTCACACCCGACTCGTTCTCGGGCGATGGGCTCCTGGCGGTGGACGATGCACGCTCCGATGCGTGGACAGCGACGGCCGTAGAGCAGGCGCTGGCCTTTGTGGCCCAGGGCGCCGACATCATCGACATTGGCGGCGAATCCACCCGCCCCGGCGCTACCCCCGTTGATGCAGAAGAGGAGATCCGCCGTGTGGTACCGGCCATTGAGACGTTGCGTCGCCAGAGCGATATTCCCATCTCGGTGGACACAGTCAAGGCCAGCGTCGCCCGTGCCGCTCTGGATGCGGGCGCAGACATGATCAACGACGTCTGGGGCCTGCGCCTCGACCCCGCCATGGGGCCCTTGGTCGCTGAGCGCCAGGTGCCCGTGATCCTGATGCACAACCGCAGTCGGCCCAGAGACTCGGTCATCTCCGCACGGCTCGGCGGGCGCTATGTGGGCGTGGCCTATGATGACCTGGTGCTGGATCTCTTGGAGGAGCTACAGGCCCAGGTGGCGGTCGCCGAGAGCCAGGGCATCCCCCGGGAGCGCTTGATCGTCGACCCGGGGCTGGGCTTTGGCAAGACGGTGCCTCAGAACCTGGCCCTGCTGGATCGTTGCGATGCCCTGCGTGTGTTGGGCCTGCCCATCCTGCTGGGGCCATCCCGCAAGTCGTTTATCGGTTATACGTTGGACCTGCCGCCCGAGGAGCGCATCCAGGGCACCATGGCCAGCCTGGCAGTGGCCGTCGTCCAGGGCGGCGCCGATATCGTGCGGGTGCACGACGTCGAGACGGCGGTGCAGGCCGCCCGCATGGTCGATGCCATTATCGCTGGAGGCGCCTCGCTTGCCGGCGAGCAGGACTAGTCCTGGCTATGGCGCGGGTTTATGTGGGTTTGGGCAGCAACCTGGGGCGCCGGGCCGAGGCAATTCAGGAGGCCTGTGAGCGCATGGTTGCCCGGGGCGCTACGCTGGTGGCGCTCTCGCCGTTGTACGAGACCGAGCCCTGGGGACTGGTGAATCAGCCCCGCTTTATCAATGCCGCCTGCGCCGTAGAGGTGCCCTGGCCGCCGCTCGAGACGCTACACATCCTCAAGCGAATCGAAAGAGAGATGGGGCGCGCTCCCGCCGCCCGATACGGCCCACGCATCATTGACCTGGACATCCTGCTATTTGACAGGATCCACCTCGTCACCGATCGGCTGACCATCCCCCACCCGGGCATGCTGGACAGGGCCACGGTCCTGCTGCCGCTGGCAGACATCGCCGCTGACCTGGTCCACCCGGTGACAGGGCGCAACATCAGGGAGCACCTGCAGGCCCTGGGCGAAATCACAGGTATCGCGCCTTACCCGCCGGGATTGCCTCCTCAGTGCTAGCTAGCCCTTGCGCCGCCGGGCCAGCAGCTCTCGCGTCCGATGATAAGCCAATTTCGGTTGGCGATATTCGTTCAGCAGGCCCTTGTTGTTATAGTTGCGGGGCCGCATCAGAACGCGACGGTTACCCGGGCCTCGGTCGGTGCGTGTGTCAAAGAGCTGCCACACGTAGAAACCGACCAGGTCATCGCGATCGAGGAAATGCGTCATGCAGTCCGTCACCAGTTCGGCCTGATGCTCCTCACTCCAGATCACACCCTCTTCCAGCGCCCGCCAGCCATAGATGCCGCCGGCCCCAAACTCGGAGACAAGCATCGGCTTGCGGCCGATGATGGAGCGCATGCGGCTCAGGAATTGGGGCCAGGTCTCGTCGTCGGTGTACCAGCCGTGGTAGGCATTCAGGCATACGAGGTCCACCAGATCAAAGCAGCGATCCCTCGCGCCACGGTCGGTGGCATAGGTTATGGGGCGAGAGCGATCCACGTCGCGCACGGTCTCGACCAGGCGCGAAACTAGTAGCTCGCCTTCAAGGGTGTCGGTGGCGCACTCGTTGAGGACGCTCCAAGCCCAGATGCAGGGATGGTTTACATCCCGATCGACCATCCCCCATACCATGGCAGCGGCCCGGTCCACCAGGGTCTCGTGAGCCAACTGCTCGGACGAGTAACCCCACAGCGGGATCTCTTCCAAAAAGAGGATGCCGCGCTCGTCGCACAAATCGAGAAAGCGCTGGTCGTTGGGATAATGAGAGCCGCGAATGGCGTTACCGCCCCACTCTTGCACCAGATCGAGGTCGCGCAGCATCAGATGCTCGGGCAACGCGCAGCCCCATTCAGGATGATCCTCGTGGCGATTGACGCCAATGATCTGCAACGGCTCACCATTGATCAGTACCCCGTTCCCTTGCACGCGGATCTCGCAAAAGCCAGTACGCTCGATCAGGTCGTCATCCTCGAGATCGAGACAAACAGTGTACAGTCGGGGGTGGTCCGGCGACCAACGTTCCCTCTGGCCCAGCTCGACACCGAACATGAGCACCTCTGCCTGGCCCGGCTCCATCGTAACTTCACCCGAGCGCACGCGTTCATTGTCGACCCAGAGCGTCCAATGTCTCTCCTCCGGCTGGTCTGCCAGCGAGATCAGCTCCGCCCGCACATTGAGTGCCGCGTCACCATTGCGGATGAGGGGGGTCAGGCGCAGCGATTGAATGTAGACGGGGCATTGGAACAGCTCGACAAAGACCGGCCTGGGGATGCCGCCATAGCGGAACCAGTCCAGGTTGTCCGAGGGGATGGTGCGGTGGGCATCATGGGTGTTGTCTACTCGTACTACGAGCTCGTGCTCGCCGATGCCTGGCTCAGGCACCATAAAAGAAAAGGGCAGAAACCCGCCATAGTGCTCGCCCAGAGGCTCTCCATCCAACCAGACATTGGCCTGGTGGGTCACCGCCGTAAAGCGTATGGCCATGGCGCTGCACGCCTCTACGGTGAACCGGCATCGTAGCCAGGCGGGTCCCTCATAGTTGAGCAGTGGGCGTAGCGTGTTCCAGACCCCAGGGATCCACATGGCATAGTGTTGCTCGGGAAAAGTCTGATACCACTCCTCTTGCAGACCACGATCCTTGGGATCAGGAATCAGGTCCCACACGCCGTCCAGAGATTGGGATTGCCGCTTGTGCGAAGTCCGAAAGGTGCGATGCATCTCTTCCCCCGTCCTCTGCAAGAATGATGCGCTCAGTATATGCAGGACCCCGTTCCTCTGCAATCGCCAGCACGCCCCGCAATAGGGTGCCGGATAGGTCACGCGCCAGAACTGTGGTAGACTGGCACCGTGGCAAAAGGGAGTGGAGGACAGATGCGGATTCTGCATGTCTACAAGGCATATTCTCCGGTGCTGGGCGGCATCGAGAACCATGTCAAGCTGGTGGCCGAGGGCCAAGCAGCGGCGGGCCATGATGTGACCGTGTTGGTGACCGCTCCTGGGGCCCGCACTATGGTCGAGACTCGGGCCGGCGTGCGGGTGATCAAGGCAGGCCGGATGGTAGAGATTGCCTCAACGCCCCTCAGCCTGAGCCTACCCGGTTATCTCTATCGTCAGCGCCCCGATATCACGCATCTGCATTTCCCCTATCCCCCCGCAGAAGCTGCCCAGGCGCCCCTGCTCGGCCGGCGACCCACGGTTCTCAGCTATCACAGCGACATCGTGCGGCAAAAACGCCTGAGGCTGTTCTATGAGCCCCTCATGCAACATGTGCTGCGGCGCGTGGACCGCATCCTGGTCAGTTCGCCCGCCTACCTGGCCAGCTCGCCGGTACTCACCAGGGTATCGGAGCGGTGTACCATCCTGCCCTATGGCATCGAGCAGGAACGCTTTCGCACCGCCACGCCCGAAAAGACTGCCGCGATCCGGGAGCGATATGGGCATGGTCCGCTGATTCTCTTTGTGGGTGTACTGCGTTACTATAAAGGGGTCCAGTATCTGCTCAAGGCCATGCAGAAGGTACCCGCTCGTCTGCTCATTGTCGGCGCGGGCCCCGAAGGCGCTGCCCTGCGCGCCCAGGCCCAGGCGCCCGGACTGATGGACCGGGTACACTTTGCCGGAGCCGTGGATGATGATGATCTGCCCGCCTACTACCAGGCCGCCGACGTCTTTTGTCTACCGGCCAGCGAGCGCAGTGAGGCCTTTGGCCTCGTCCAGGTCGAGGCGCTTAGTGCCGGACTGCCGATTGTGAGCACTGAACTGGGCACGGGCACAAGTTATGTCAATCAGCATAACGAGTCGGGCCTTGTGGTACCGCCGCGCGCCGCGGAGGCTCTGACAGGCGCACTGGTTCGTATGGTGCGCGACGACGAGCTCCGGCACACCCTGGCGGCGGGGGCTCGCAAACGGGCCAAAGCATTCACCGCTGAGCGCATGTTGCAGGATATCGACGCCGTCTATGCAGAGGTGCTTGCATAGTAACAGAGATATGGGCCATGCTTGCATAATCTGTAAACATCAGGTATCATTTCAAGAGTCGCGTGCTCCAAGGAGAAGGGATGCGCACCAGGGTTGGCTTGTACATCGCAAAGCTAGCCGAGACGGGATGGTTGCTCGCGCTCGTCGCCATTCCGCTCTTTTTGAACGTGTACTCGCATCGGGTGTTCGAGCCTGACAAACTCGGGTTATTGCGTACCATTGCGACGTTGATGTTCGCCCTGGGCGCCATACTGTGGCTCGAGCGCTCGGCTACCAGACGCGATAGTCTCTCATGGCGTGAAACCCTCGGCCGCGTCTGGCGCTATCCTCTCGTGCGCCCTGTCCTATTCGTGCTACTGGCTTATGTGCTGGCAACACTGCTTTCTGTGGCTCCTCGCGTCAGCCTGTGGGGATCGTACCAGCGCCTACAGGGCACCTATACACTGTTGAGCTATATCATCGTTTTTGTAGCCTTGCTGCTACTCTTGCGTAGCCGCGAGCAGTTGACACGACTGACCACGGCGGCGATCCTGGTCAGCCTGCCGGTGGCGCTCTATGGGTTGATTCAGCACAGAGGCCTCGATTTGCTGCCCTGGGGTGGTGACGTGACGCAGCGGGTGGCCTCGACCATGGGCAATGCCATCTTTGTGGCCGCCTATCTGATCATGATCATTCCCCTCACTACCGCTCGCCTGATGCAGAGCGTACGGAACGCACAAAAGGGGCTAGCGCCACCGCTGCCGGCCGCAGTGGCAGGGGGCATGATCGTACTCTGGTTGGTGCAAACCTGGGCATGGTTGAGCCTGGGCTTTGTGGCCGCCCTCTGGCTTTGCCTCGCCTCCGTCGTCCTTTTGGTCGGTCTAGGCCGCGTTCTCAGGCGTCCGTTGGCTCCGTTTGGTCTGGCTGGCTGCTACAGCCTGATTCTGGCGGCTCAGGGAGTGGCGATCCTCTTTAGCGGCAGCCGCGGTCCGCAGGTCGGCCTCGTGGGCGGCATGCTGCTGTTTGCTGTGCTGTACGCCGCCGTTCGGCATCGCCGCCGCGTGCTGGTGGGCCTGGTCGCCATCGGTCTTGCCTTGGTGGGACTGCTTGTCGTTCTGAACCTGCCCGACTCGCCGCTGGCCCCCGTGCGTGACGTGCCCTATATCGGGCGCTTGGGCCGCGTGCTGGAACTGGGTGAGGGCACAGGGCGCGTGCGGGTCCTGATCTGGCAGGGAGCGGTCGAGATGCTATCCGACAACCCGCTGCGCGCCATTGTTGGCTATGGCCCCGAGACCATGTATGTGGCCTATAATCCGTACTATCCGCCCGAGTTGGCTCACCTCGAGGCCCGCAATGCCACACCTGATCGATCACACAATGAGACGTTCGACGCACTGCTGACGACGGGCGTACTGGGGCTGGCGGCCTCGCTCGCTTTGTTCGTCAGCGTCTACTACCATGGCTTTTCCTGGCTGGGGTTGATGCCAGACCGCCGCAGCCGGCTTCTCTTTGGGCTCTGCGCTACGCTGGGCGGGCTGGCAGGGGCCGTTGTCCCGTGGGCGCTCGAGGGAACGTTGCGTCTTTCGGGCGTCGGATTGCCCCTGGGCATTCTCATAGGCTTGGGTGCGTATGCGGTACTGCAGGCCCTTGTGTCCGCTGACCGGACGCCCGGCTTGGAGGGCTGGCCGCTACTGTTGATGATCGCACTGCTGGCGGCCCTGGCAGCCCACTGGATCGAGATCAGCGTCGGCATCGCCATCGCGGCAACGCGCACCTATTTCTGGGTGTATGCGGCGCTCATCGTGCTGCTGGGACAGCGAGCCATCGCCACCGGGACAGACGAGGGAACGCGTGCTCTGCGGGCCACCGATAGCACGCCTGCCCCACAGAGTCGCCGAAACCGACGTGCCACGGGTAGGCGCAGAGGGGCACCACACCCCCGCCAGGGCCGTCAGAGCAAGCTGTATGCCCCACTGATCGACGGAGGCCTCCTGCTCGGCGTGATTTTGTGTATCCTGTTTTGGAATCTAAGCACCAATCCACAGGGAGAGGCCAGAGTGTGGGGGATATTGTCAGCAACCCTCGTAACGGGAGCTGGCCAAGGCTCGCCAGGGCTGTTATCGGCTGGGGTGCTCTGGATGTTCATCGCTGTCTTTACGGTTGGGGTGCTTGTGATAGGGGCAGAGCTGACTACCGAGAATAGTGCACTCGCCCAGCAGGCTGGTTGGATGCGCATGTTCGGCGTTATCGCCGCCACCGCCGGCTGTCTGACGCTCTTTTACGGCCTATTGCATATGAGTCGCCTGATCCCTCCGGTCGATCCAGAGAGCCTGCTCGCCCTGTTCGTTGGCGTGGTATCGCTAGTCGCTCTTGGGTGGGCTACAGCTTTGTACATGGCAGCAGACGCCGCCGCGTCAGCCCCCTTTGCTCGCGGGGGTATCAGCCTGGTTGCGGTGCCGCTGGTCATCTTTGCGCTGCTATTGGGCAATCAGCTCAACCTCAAGCCGGTTAGAGCGGATATAGTCTACAAGCAGGCCTTGCGCTTTGACGCCGAATCGCGTTGGGACATTGCCGCGGCGCTGTATGAGAGGGCGGCAGATTTCGCCCCGACCCAAGATCATTACTGGCTGTTCGCCGGGCGCGCGCGTCTGGAACATGCCAGGTCGATGCCGGACGCGACGCAACGCGACGCCGCCTTTGCGGGCGTGTTTGATCGGTTGGAGACGGCCCGTTCTCTGGCGCCCCGCAACACCGATCACACCGCCAATCTCGCCCGCGCCTATCGCGCATGGGCCGATACTACCACCGATCTCGCGCTTCGTGTCGAGCGCTACGAGCTCGCCCTGGGCCATTTCGAGGAGGCTGTGGGCCTCAGCCCGCGGAATGTGCAGCTATACAACGAGTGGGGACAGATCCACGCCGCGCTGGGAGACTATGATAGGGCCCGGGCAGTATACGAGCAATCACTCTCACTGGACGACCGCTTTGGCAGAACCTATGTATTGATGGGCGATCTCTATTCCGAACAAGGAGAATGGGCGCGGGCTATTCCGTACTATGACCAGGGCCTCGAGCTCTCGCCTACGATGGCCTATGCCTGGAGCCGATTGGCGTATGCCTATGCGCAGCTAGAGGATTGGGACAGCGCCATTGATGCCAATTTGCGAATCCAAGAGATGCTGCCCAATGATTATCTGACGCTCAGGAACCTGGCCTACCTGTACAATTATCAGGGCGACTATGCCCAGGCGCTCTACTATATGGAGTTGGCTGAGGCTTTGGCCCCCGCAGGGGATCTCGATGTACTGCGCCAGGCCAGGCAGGAGCTCGCCAACAAACTGGCGCAAGAGCCCGAGGTTCAAGAACCTTAGGAGGACGCTCAGACAATGTCCCAGTATCTCTTGATCGTGGTCAGTGCCTTTATCATGGCCGTGGGTCTCACTCCGCTCGCCCGTTGGGTCGCACCCCGGGTTGGGCTGATGGACCAGCCAGCGGCGCGCAAGATTCACGCTCGCCCCATGCCTCTCATCGGCGGCGTGGCCATCTACCTGGCATTTATCGTCTCGCTCATCCTGCTCGGCGATCGCACCTATGTCCAGGAGGTCGTCGCTATCTTTGCGGGCGCGAGCCTGTGCTCGCTGGTTGGGCTATGGGACGATCGTGTGGGGCTCGCTCCCCTGTTCAAGCTGGGTGTACAGGTCCTGGCGGCGGGCATTCTGCTTCTCTCGGGGGTGCGCACGCAACTCCCCTGGCTCGGGCCCCTTAACCCGGCGGTCACACTGCTCTGGATTGTGGGTGTCACCAACGCTATTAACCTGCTGGACAACATGGATGGCCTGGCGGGCGGCGTGGGCGCAGTGGCAGCGGCCTTTTTCCTGCTGCTGGCAGCCATGCATGGGCAGTATCTCGTCGGAGCGCTGGCCGCAGGGCTCCTGGGGGCCGCGGTCGGGTTCCTGGTCTATAACGTCAATCCAGCCAGCGTGTTCATGGGAGACAGCGGCAGCCTGTTCCTGGGCTTTATGCTTGCAGCGGTGGGGATCAAGTTGCGTTTTCCGGGGCAACCAACTACCATTACTTGGATGATCCCCTTGATCGTTCTCGGCTTGCCGATATTCGACACCAGCCTCGTGTTTCTGTCACGCTTGAGGCGGGGTCTAAATCCCCTCACGACGCCGGGCACGGATCATACTTCGCACAGGCTGGTGCAGATGGGCTATAGTCGGCGCGAGGCCGTTCTGACTCTCTATCTGGTTGGCTGCGCTCTGGGTGTACTGGCGATGTATCTCACCCAGTCATCGGCTACAGAGGCGCTGGTGGTCGGTGTACTGGTTCTCATTACAGGTCTGTTCGCGATCTATTGGCTGGAGCGCCGCCGGCAGGTGCCTGCAAAGACGGTCACAGCCGGTGCGCCGGAACCACATCCGCCCTCGACGCCAGGAGGAGAGCTATGAGCAAAAAGAGAAGGCAAAAAGAACGCGCTCGCCAGATCAAAAAAGCGAGGCAATCAAGCTCGAACATGAATAGACGCAGGTCGTCGCGCGACAACGCAGCCAACGCGCCCGAGGCCAGTCGGTTGGCTTCGGCAGTTGTCTGGGCGGGCGTGGCGGTCATTCTGGTGGCTGCATCGGTCGCGATCTTTTATGTTTCTGTTATGCGCCCAAACTTGTCGCTAATGGCTGACGATCTTACCATAGAGGAGCAATCCATGATGCCGTCTCAACAGTGGACCGAGCCCCCTGCCATGGCGCTGACGCCCGGCGCAAACTATTCCGCCATCCTGCGCACCGAAAAGGGCGATATTCAGGTGGAACTATTCGCGGAGGAGACGCCCATAACCGTCAATAGCTTTGTCTTTTTGGCTCGCAACGGGTATTATGACAACGTGACGTTTCACCGCGTACTTTTTGGTTTCATGGCGCAGACCGGCGATCCTACCGGCACTGGCAGCGGCGGGCCAGGCTATACTTTTCCGGACGAGTTTGTGCCGACGTTGCGACACGATAGCGCCGGCACGCTTTCGATGGCTAACCGGGGCCCAAACACCAACGGCGGCCAGTTCTTTATCACCTATGCGCCCACACCGCACCTGGACGATGCCCACACGGTGTTTGGCCGCGTGACAGAGGGCATGGACGTGCTCGAGTCACTGACGCCGCGCAACCCGGCCGCCGATCCCAATGCGCCCGCCGGCGACCGCATTATCACCGTCGAGATCATTGAGCAGTGATGGCCTCACGAGAGCACGTTGCCACCGAGAGGGTAAACGGCAGCTGGCTGCAAAAATATGGTCCACGCCTGCTTGCCCTGCTTTTCTCCATCACCGTAACGGCGTTGATCCTGAGCTTTCGGGACCATCTTCTGGAGTTGGGGGCCTATGGCTATCTGGGGGTATTCCTCATCAGCATGCTGGGGACCGCCACGGTGATCCTTCCGGTGCCGAGCTTGGCCATTGTATTTGCGGGTGGAGGCGTGCTCAATCCGCTCCTGGTGGGGCTGGTGGCCGGTCTCGGAGAGCCCATCGGCGAGTTGACGGCCTACCTGACCGGCTATGCAGGCAACGTCGTCGTCGAAGATAGCGAGCGCTTTGATCGTATCCGTAACTGGATGGAGCGTCGCGGCTTTGCCACACTTTTCGTGCTCTCGGTCATCCCAAACCCCTTGTTCGACTGGGCAGGCATCGCAGCCGGCATGCTCAGGTTCCCTGTGCCCCGGTTCTTGCTCGCCTGCTGGATGGGCAAGACACTCAAGGCTATTGCCATCGCCTACTTGGGCTCGGTGTCGATCCTATGGTTCGAGCAACTCATCCAATGGATCTCACGGCTATTCTCCTGAACGGGAGGGGACGCAGTGGCGCCCCACATACAGCCCCAATAGGTCATTGAGGGAATCATAGATCCGCTGCCCCTGCCGCTCGCCCTGCTGGCGGGCCAGCGCCAGCGGATCTACGCGATAGATCGTATCATAGCCCAGCGGCTGGGCACGCTCTAGGCGCAGCAGGATCGTCGCCACACCCTCGGCGCGGAGATTGCCCAGATTCCACCAGGGCTCGAGGGTGCCGATATTGGTGTAGACACTCCAGTCGGGCAGGATATAGAATACGAGCCTTGGGGGCATTCCGTATGCAAAGGGCCTGGTAAGCTCTCCTTTGGAGCCCCGCGTTTGCAGCTCCTCAAGCCACTGCGCTTCAGTCTGCCACATCTGCTCGCGTCCCAGATAGGTGCGGCTGGCCTGCATCAGCGAGGGTGGCAGGTTGGCCACCTCATCGAGGCGCGGACGCAGGTGCTCAATGTGACGCGCCTCGCCATCGGGGGCTGGTGTATGCACAAAGACCTGAAATGGCCGCCCGATGGCTGCCGAGCGCTTGTGCAGCTCTAGCCGGTCGATCAACGCCAGCAACTCGCCAAGCTCTGGTAAGAGCTTGGTCGTGCAAAAGATCTGCCACCGGGGCGCGATACCATGGGCCAGCAACCGCTCTGTGGCGACCAGACAATCGTCGAAAGCCCCCCGGCGGCGATAGAACCAATCCTGGGTCGCGCCGACGCCGAAAAAGCTGATCTGGCAGGCCTCTGTACCGATCTCTTGAGCCCAACGCGCATAGGTCGCGTCACGGGCCAGGCGGTAGATGCTGAGAAGCTCAAAGCGATCCGGCTCGCCATCGTCAAGCTCCTGCTCCAGCGCATATAGCCCGCGATAGTCTGCCGACAGGTCTGGCTCTCGCACCCACGAAGATACCTTGATCTCGTCAAAATAGGGTCGTGTCTCGCGGGGGTGTACATAGGCGCGGAACTGGGCCACGGCCCACCTGAGGTCGTCGGGCTGCATAACGCCGCCCGCTGCCTGGCCAAGATAGCAGTGGCGGCACCGGTTGGGACAACCGGCCATGTCCAGGGCCACGGTGATCTGACGTGGTGGCGCAATGGTGGCAGGCGCATCAGCAGCCAGAGTCTCAGAAGGCATGAGCGTCATAGAGGAAGGATCGCCTCATAGTCAACCTGCGCCCGAGCCAGTGCTGCCTCTACGTCGTCACGGTCAACCCATGTGAAGCGCACGGCGATCCCGCAGTTGCTGGACAACTCGCGCGGCACGGGAATGAGACGAATCTGGAGATTCGCCTGCTGCAGGACCTTTTCACTGCGTAGGGCCGCTGCCGTACTCGGCAATAGTACCACTCCGAAATCACTCACACTCTGCTCCCTTGATTACTGACCAGACGAGTATAGGGCGTCTTGGCATCTGGGCCAACCGTGGCTGCCCATGTTGCGGCATAGAGGTTGCAGCAAGACCTGCGCATTGCACCTCCCGGTTTGATATAAGCTGCGATAGCGGGTATCATGGCTGCTGTTCATATCACCGCATGTCATGGGAAGGATCCACATGCCTGCATCGGTTGACCGCATCATGGCAGATCTTCGACGCGAGGTACACAAGTACGCCCTGGTGAATGAGCCCAACGCGCAGCCCGAGGGCGAGGCGGGCTCTGTCGCCCACCTGCGTAGGGTACAGTGGGTCAGTAGCCATCTGCCTCTCGGCTGGCCTGTCATGTCAGGCAATCCGTTTCAGCGGGGCATCATCTACACCAAAAAGGTAGTGCGGCGGCTCTTGCGCTGGTATATCAACCCGATCGTCGATCAACAGAACCAGTTCAACAAAGCGACCACCGACCTGATTGCCGAGCATCAGACAAGGCTCAAAGCGATGCAGGAACGGTTTGCGGACCTCGAGGATGAGCTTGAGGATGCTCGGCGCACGATCGAGTCGCTTCAGCAGCAGATTGCTACGTTGGGCGATCGCAAGCTTCCGTGACGGCGGCCCGTTCACTTTACGAGCCATATTCCCAGGGGGTATCTCTGTGGCGACACGGATTTTGATTTGTTCCGGATATGCGCCCTTTATTCATGGGGGCGCAGAACGAATGATGGACGCGTTGATAGCACAACTCCGCCAGCGGGACCATGAGGTGGCGGCGGTGCGCCTCCCTTTTGTGTGGCAGACGCCCGATCAGGTGGTCAAGAGCTATGCGGCCTGGCGTCTGCTGGACCTGGCACAGGTCGAGTCGCGCCGCATCGATATGGTGATCGCGCTCAAGTTCCCTGCCCATGTGATCCCTCACGACAACAAGGTGGTCTGGCTGATTCAGCAGTTCCGGCAGGTCTATGACCTGTTTGGGACGCCCTACAGCCCTTATGATCCGACCTCGGAAGAGGACATCTCTCTGCGCGATACGATCCAATCCATGGATACCCGGACGCTGGCGGAGGCCCGCCGGTTGTATGCCATTTCAGGCAATGTGGTCCAACGTCTGTCTGATCACAATGATCTATCAGCCCGCGTTCTTTATCCGCCGCCGCCCCTCGATGGCCAGTTTCAGGTCGGTGGTTATGGCGATTACATCTTTTCGCTGAGCCGGCTCGACGAGCTCAAGCGGGTCGAGTATCTGCTCGAGGCCATGAGTTATGTGCGTACGCCTGTGCGCTGCAAGATCGCTGGCAGTGGCCCCGACGCGGCGGCTCTCCAGAGCCTCGTCAGGCGTCGACGCATTGCGGATCGGGTCGATTTTCTCGGTTCGGTGAGTGATGAGGATGTCCTCACACTGTACGCCGAGGCTCTGGCCGTCTACTATGCTCCATACGACGAGGACTATGGCCTGGCTACGGTGGAGGCCATGAAGAGCGCCAAGCCGGTACTGACATTCGATGATAGCGGCGGCGTGCTCGAGTTTGTCGAGGATGGGATCACCGGCTATGCGGTGCCGCCTCGGGATGCGCGGGCTCTTGCCGAACGCATAGATGCATTATACACCGACAGGCAGCGGGCCCAGGAGATGGGGCATCGCGGTATGGAGCGCGTCGAGATGATCAACTGGGATCGTGCCCTAGCCACGTTGTTGGGAGAGTGACATGCTGCGGATTGCCCTGTTTACTCCGTTGCGCCCGGTGCGCACCGCCCTCGCTGACCATATCGAGGGCATTTTGCCGCTTTTGGCCCGGAAGCTGGATATCACCGTGGTCACCAAAGGGGACTATACGCCAACGGATTCCATGTTCCAGAAAAAGGCCGCCCCATACGTCCCCTACATCTCCTATCGCGAGTTCCAGCGCAACCCTGGCGGCTATGACCTCATCGTCTACCAGATGGGCGACGAGCCCGAGATCCATGGCTATATGCTGGAGGCGCTGGCAGAGCACCCGGGGCTCGTGCTGCTGAACGACCTGGTGATGCATCACGCCATCGCCGGCACGACACTGAATCGCGGACGTCCCGATCAGTACCTCGACGAGATGCGATACAGCTATGGGCAGCTCGGTGTGCGGGTTGCTCATAGGCTGATGGCCGGGGAGCGGGACGATCTGATGTGGCAATTCCCTCTGGTGGAGCGCATTCTCGATCAAAGCCTGGCCGTTGCTGGATTCAACGGCTACATGTGTGAGCAAATACGTGTTCTGCGGCCTGAACTGCCCCAGCGGTTGATACCCTACCCGTTTTACATGCCCGAGGGTTTTTCTGAGGCTTTTGACGCCGACGAGTTGCGAGACAGGTTGGATCTGGACGACAGGCTCGTCGTTGCGTCGTTTGGATTTTTCATCCCAGACAAGCGCCTGCGGCTGGTAATGCGTGCCTTTGGGCGTGTGCTCGAAAAACACCCCCGGGCATTCTACCTGCTGGTCGGAGGATCGAGTCCCTATTATGATCTCGATGCCGAGCTACGTCTGGAGGGCCTTGATCAGCATATGCGTCTGACTGGGTGGCAGGACCCGGTCTCCTTTGCCGAGTTTATGCATATCATCGATATCGCCGTGCATCTGCGCTGGCCCCATATCGGAGGGACGCCCTACACCCCGATCCGCCTGCTAGGGCTGGGTGTGCCCACTATCATCAGCGATATAGAGCCTTTGGCCGAGATTCCGCAGGCGGCGGTCCTGCGCATACCTCCCAACCATCCGGATGAGGAAGAACTCTTGGCTCAGGCTATCGACGAGCTGCTCAGCGATCCACGCAAAGCCAGCGAGATGGCGCAAGCGGGTCAGCGGCATATTCAAGAGCATCACAATCTCGACCAGATCGCAGAGCAGTATCTGTCGTATATTCGCTGGGTGGTAGAGCATCGCGAGCCGCTGGAGAATAAAGTACACGAGCGACGCCAACGCTGGGAGAGTCCCGAGCCGTGCCCCGGCTATGAGCGGACCATTGGTGTGCTGGGCGAGGCGCTGTCCGGCCTGGGGCTGACTTCTGACCAGGAGCGCTGGATCCGGCCATTTGCCCAGGTTGTAGACGAACTTCTCGGGCCGGAGGAGTCAGCCGGATGTTAGCTATCCATCCAGCCAACATGGCCGGTGGCCTGTTGGGGCTGGGATTGATGGCGGTCGTGCTTGCTGTCTATGGCTATCTGCTGGTGGGGCGCTTTCTTCATACCACGAGAGGCAGCCTGCTTGAGGTTGCCGGGCTCTGTCTGTTGGTGGGCTTTTTGGTGCTATCGTGGGTCGGCAGTCTCCTCGCCGTTGTCAGTCTGTTTGCCTGGTGGCTCTTACTCATAGGGGCTGTGGGGGTGGCTCTGGTCGCCCGCTGGTGGACGCTGTCCTCACGGCCCATGCCCATAGAGCTCCCCCCTATGTCGGGACTCGTGCAGATGCTGGCAGTGGTCTTGCTAGGCGGCGCGGCATGGCTGTATGCTCGCCCGACCGAGTCCTGGCTCCTATTTGATGACTCGGCGGTCTATGGTATCGCGGGTGTGCACCTGGCCGAAATGGGGACGTTGATCCCCTCTCTCGAGGTACTTGTCTGCCGGGGGCACCATACGTACCGTTACTTTGGGCCCTTTCGGTGGTGGGACGCTTGTACCCCCACCCTTTCCGTTGGTTTTTTGCCCATTCCCAAGATATGGGCGGGCGTGGCATCATGGCTATTTGGGAACAGCGGAGCTGTATGGAGCGCCCCGTTGGCGGGAATGTTGGCCTTGATGGCCTGGTTCCTGTTCGTGCGAAGGGCAGTGGGCACGCTGCCGGCTCTGTTAGCTACCGCCCTGGTGACAGTTGCGTTCCCCCAAGTGTGGTATGCACGCGTCATAATGTCCGAGACCTTTACGCAGATCACATTGTTCGGTGGGCTGTATCTGCTGCTTGTCGAACGAGAGAGCAACGTCACCGATCGACCCGGGATCTGGGGCATTGGGGCAGCTCTGATGCTGGGGCTCTTGTCCCTGGTACGCTTTGAAGCGGTGCTGTTCGTCGTTGTCCTTGTGCTGGCATGGCTCGTGGCGTTTATCTCTGTGGCTCACCAGCGGCCCTTGCGTTGGCCAGCACCATGGGTGCCGCGCTGGCTTGGGTACGTGGCCTTTACTACTTTGGCAGGCATGGGGCTTTCGTTTGTGACGACGCCCCATTACTATCTGGATCAAATGGTCAAGTTGATGACCCGCGACACGATACGCATCGCGCTAGTCGCTCTGGTGGCCTTGGTGGCAGGCGTGGCGCTGATCCGAAAGTTTGGTGTGCAACGTATCTGGGGCATCGTGGCCAAGAGGCCTCCGGCGCATATCCTTATTATGGCTCTCGCCCTGATCTGGCTACTCGTGACAGCCATTGACCTCACCATAGGCGGCGGCCCTTTTCGTGAGGTGTCTTTATGGTTGCCATTGTACTTGGGTTGGGCGGGATTCCTGTTGGGGGCAGCAGGTCTCTTTTGGTTTGCTGTCAAGCCGGCGGCGACCCCCGAGGCCTATGCTTTGCTGGTGCTGGCCCTTTTGATGGCCACGGGCTTTGCTATACGCCCGCTGGTCACTCGAGTACACCCGTGGGCGATCCGGCGGTATGTGCCCTTTATCATCCCGGCTGTGGCACTGGGCATCGGGATATTCTATAGTCGTGTATGGGCAGCGATAGTTGCTTTGACGGCGCGCAGGGGCAGGTTGTGGCGCTGGCCAGTTGGCCTGGCGCTCGTCCTCCTAGTCAGCCTATCCATTGCCCTTTTTGGGCGAACGACGCTCGTCTTTGTGGACTATCGCGAGATGGCCGGACTGTGGGATCAGCTAGAGGATCTGGCAGCCTTATACCCTCAAGATGCAATCCTGGTATTTGATGATGGACCCTATGGCCAGCGTGTACCCCAGGTCATGGAGCTGGTCTTTGGATATAGCGTCGTCTCGTTTCGTGAGCCACTGAACCCGGACATGGCTAGCCGTCTGGATGACATGGTCGAGCTCGCCCACGAAGAGGGCCGACGCGTGTTTCTGAATGCGATCGATGGTGATCTCATGTGGCAGTCCGACTTGTATGGCCTGGAGAGTTATGATGCCTATGTCATTCAGGCGCCGCGCGTGAGATATGAGCGGACTCCTCCCCCCACCACGGACAGCATCGGTGCGATGGGTGTTATGGTTGATATCTATGAGATAGTCACCCTGAGTGAGCTATCGCTGCTTCAGAACTTGACAGTCACCATCCCTCTGGGGCAGGGAAGCTATCCATACCTGCGAGGCGTGTATCAACTAGAGCATGACGCCGAGGGACGGAGATTCCGCTGGACTGGTGACGAGACGCGGATCGTTGTGCCAATCCCGAATGCGCTGCAACGGCCGGAGCGTGCTACTGTCGCTCTCGATGTGGCAGCATGGCGTCCTGCTGAAGCGGGTGACACGAGGATGACGGTCACAGTACAGGGACAGACCGTGCTCGAGTCGCACGTCGAGCACGTCGTGGAACCCCAACAGTTCTTGATCGAGGTCGACAATATATCAGGCCCCCATGTAGACTCTCTCATCATCGGGATCGAGACCACAACTTGGGAACCGATCGAGTATGGTCTGGAGGATGGTCGTGAGTTGGGGTTGATCCTGTATGGCATCACGGTTACCTTTGAGGAGACCGTCGACGAGCTCTAGTCGGTCCAGCAGTATTCCACAGAGCCACTAGGAGAGTAGCATCAGCACCGCCTTGCCCGAGAACACACTGATCATCGGCGCCGGCCCCGCAGGCCTGGCCGCAGCCCACGAGTTGATCCGCCACGGCGTAACACCTCACGTCATCGAGGGATTAGCGCGTCCCGGCGGGCTTTCGCGCACCGAAGAGCATGCGGGCTATCGCTTTGACCTGGGAGGGCATCGCTTTCTGACGCGCATGCCCGAGATCGGACGCCTGTGGCATGAGATGCTGGGGCCTGATTTGCTGAAGGTCTACCGCCAATCACGGATCTATTATGGCGGGCGTTTCTTTCGATACCCTCTGCAGGCATGGGACACCTTTTCGCAGCTGGGTCCTGTCGAGTCGGCGCGCATCCTGGCCAGCTATGTACAGACTCGTCTCTCTCCACCCGATGGCGACGACACCTTTGAGCAGTGGGTGACCCGACGCTTTGGGGCGCGCCTCTATGAGACGTTTTTCAAGACCTATACCGAAAAGGTCTGGGGGATACCCTGTAATGAGCTGCGAGCCGATTGGGCGGCCCAGCGCATCAAGGGCCTTTCTCTCGTGACGGCCGTCATCAGCGCCCTGGGCCTGGGCAGCAGCGCCAAGACCCTGTCCGATCATTTTCTGTACCCGCGCCTGGGCCCTGGCATGATGTGGGAGCGCTTTGCGGCTGAGGTCACCGCAGCCGGTGGTCAGGTATCACTACATAGCCGCGTGCGCGAGGTGGTGTGCAAAGGGTCGCACATAGACCATCTCATCGTCCAGAACTCTACAGAGCATCAGAGGCTATCGTGCAGTAGGCTCATCTCTAGCATGCCTTTGGATGACCTCGTCGCTTCGCTGACGCCATCTCCCCCGGCCGAGGTGCAGGCTGCTGCCCAGCGGCTACGCCACCGCGCCTTTGCCATCGTCCAGGTTGCCATCGATCGCCCTGCCCTCTTTCCCTATCACTGGATCTATGTGCATGACCCTGACGTCAGAGTAGGCCGCATCCAGAACTTTGGCAACTGGAGTCGCGAGCTGCTGCCCAACCCCGAAAAGTCCAGCCTCGGTCTGGAGTATTTCTGTTCTGAAGGCGACGATATCTGGTCGCTCTCTGATAGCGAGCTCATTGCCCTGGCAAGCCGGGAGTTGCATACTCTCGGCTTGACCGATCCGCGCTGGATCGAGGGCGGCACAGTCGTGCGCCACTCCAAAGCCTATCCAATCTATGATGAGACCTACCGGAAGAGCGTAGCCACCATCCGGGCCTATCTAAGCGGCATCGAAAACCTGCAAACCATCGGGCGGAGCGGGATGCACCGCTACAATAACCTGGATCACTCGATGCTAACCGGCATTCTGGCCGCAAGGAATCTGGTGGGGGAGCGACACGACCTGTGGGAGATCAACGCCGATCACGAGGATGAGTTCGAGTGAAGCAGGG
Organism: Anaerolineae bacterium; assembly: GCA_007132185.1. GTDB lineage: Bacteria > Chloroflexota > Anaerolineae > UBA1429 > UBA1429 > UBA1429. The sequence goes on from SLPC01000019.1 coordinate 21,534, forward strand.
GAACGGAGACCGCTCAGCCGAAAGAGCAGACGCACTGGATACGGCGTACTGGGATGGCGTAGCCCAGAGGTTGGCGCAGCGTGGCCACTATATGGACGCCTTTGTGGGCGAGCTCAAGATTCGGGCCTATCTTGCGCTGCTGGAGCGCTGGGAGTGGCGGGCCGATGGGCCCCAACTCAAGACCGACCTTTTTGAAGAGTCCACGGGGGTCGATGCTCTGCTGTGGCGCATGCCTGCCGGTAGCGTGAGGGTGGGCATGGACCTGGCGCCCAGCGCCGTCGCCAGCGCCGCCCGCAAAGATCCTCGGGGCGATCTGGCCTGCATGGTGGCTGACGCCAGACAGTTACCCCTGGCCTCGGACAGCCTGGCTTTTGCGCTCTCGCCCTCGACTCTGGATCACTTTGAGATCGACCAGGATCTGCAAGTCAGTCTGCGCGAGCTGCACCGTGTGCTGAGGCCGGGCGGCAAGCTTGTCATCACTCTCGCGAATCGTAGCAACATGGGTGATCCACTCCTTCGCCTGGCGGTGCGGCTTGGTCTGGCGCCCTACTTTATCGGGACCCGGTATACGGCAGCCGAGTTACGCCAGGAGTTGGAGACAGCCGAGTTTTGCGTGCTCGATCAGACGGCGATTGTGCACCATCCGCGCCTGATGGCGACAGCGATGGCCCAGATTGGCCGTCTCATTCGCTGGAAGCCGCTCTTGATGGCCATGCAGCGCCTGTTGCTGTCCATGCAGCGGCTCGAGTCGACGCGTTGGCGCTATGCCACCGGCTGCTTTGTGGCCGCATTGGCCGAAAAGCCTGCGGGGAGTTCTCTTGATGGCCAAGCTTAGGTCATTACCTCAGAGGCTGTTCTGGTCGGCATATACGGCGTGGCATGCCCGGCAAGACGCGGCTCTGCCATATTGGCCCGTGGAGAGGCTCGAGGCGCTGCAGAACGAGCGCGTATGCCGCACGGTACGCTATGCCTATGATACGGTGCCGTATTACCGGGACCTCATGGATCGCGAACGTATATCACCCGATCAGATACGCACGGCCAAGGATCTGGAAAGACTGCCCATCATAGAGACAGATGAGCTGACTCTGGCCCCCGAGCGTTTCCTGTCGAGCCGATATCGGCCTGCTTCGGGCGTCACGCTCTTGAGCAGCGGCGTCTCGGGCAACCGCAAGTCGATTTCCTGGAACCCGGCGGGCCTGTTTCTGACCTTGGCCAGCAAGCATCGTTACCGTCAGGTCCTGCGCCATTATGTGGGAGCCACCTATGGCTATAGAGAGATGGCTGTCTCCAATCCCATGAACGTAGGCGTCGTGCTACGTGACTTTTACGAGAGCCATGCCTGGTTTCCCTCCGCCGTCGAGTTTGAGCGTGACCGCGCCCCGGTGACGCAATCTCAGGAAGAGATCCTGACTCGGGTCAACGCCTTTCGGCCTGACGTGTTGGGCGGTTCGGGGGCATACCTGGGCGCCCTGTTCCGCTACGCTTACGCCAACGACCTCCCGGTGCATCATCCCAAGGTGATCTGGTACGGCGCCAGCAACATGCCCCCTCACGATCTGGCGCTGATCGAGAATCAGTTCGGCATCCCGGTTATCTCGTCCTACCAGGCTGCAGAGATGCTGCGCATCGGCTACCAATGTGAGCAGCGACAGGGATTCCATGTGTGTACCGATCATGTCGCCTATCGCGTGGTGGATGGCGGCGGGCGTGATGTGGCCCCGGGCGAAACTGGCCGGATTGTGCTCACGAATCTGGTCAATCGAGGCACGATCCTCATCAACTATGCCCTCGGTGATCTCGTGATGCAAGGCTCGGGACCGTGCCGTTGCGGTCGCACCTTGCCTGTCATCGATGCGATTGAGGGACGAGCCTTTGATCTGCTCGCACTGCCCGGTGGGCAGCGTATCCATATGGATGTGCTCTTCAAGACGTTTGCCCACCGAAAGCGCATTGTGCAGCTCCAGGTTGAGCAGTTCGCCCTGGATCGCTACACGCTGCGCGTCGTGTCCGATGGATCGATAGCATGGAACGAGATGCAGGCCGCCATGGATCGCCAGGTACGAGAGATGATCGCGCCTGATCTGCAACTGACCATCGAGCGGCACGACTATTTGCCCATCGAGGCTTTGGGCAAGATCAAAGCCTGTATCTCACATATCCTATGAGGGAGAGCCCTGTTGTGAGTCTGAGCGTCATCATCCCCATTTACAACGACAGCGCCAATCTGGCGCGTTGCTACCGGGCATTGGAGGCATCCACCAGACGGCCCGAACAGGTGATCGTCGTGGATGACGGCTCCAGCGAGCCGCTGCCCGCACCGCCTCCCACTCTCCATGTGGAGGTCTTGCGCCTCGAACCCGGCCCGCAGGGCTCCTATGTGGCTCGAAACCGGGCGCTGCAGGCTGCTACCGGTGACCTGATCCTGTTCGTGGATGCCGACGTCGCGGTGCATGCCGACGCATTGGAGCGGATGGAGCGCTTGATGTCCGAGTCACCCCAGGTAGCGGCTGCCTTTGGCTCCTATGACGATGCGCCAGGAGACCTACTGTGGATCTCGCGCTACAAGAACCTGACACACCATTGGGTGCATCAGCACGGCAACCGTGAGGCCGGCACCTTCTGGACTGGACTGGGCGTCATACGGCGAGAGGTGTTGCTGGGTATGGGCGGATTTGACACCAGCGCCAGCACGTTGCGGGATATCGAGCTGGGCATGCGCATGCGCCGAGCGGGGCTCCAGATTCGGCTCGTCCCCGAGATTCAAGGCACCCACAACAAGCGCTGGACATTGGCACGAATGGTGCGCTCCGATGTCTTGGATCGCGCCGTGCCATGGACGCGCCTCATTGTCCTGAACCGCCAGCTCTCGCCCGATCTGAACCTGGACCGGAGCAGTCGTGTGTCATCGCTACTGATCTGGGGCGCTCTTGCCATGCTCCTGCTCTCCCCCTGGCTGCCACTGACCCTGATCGGGGCAGGCGCGGCTGTTGCCTCGGTAGTTGCCATGAACCGAGCGCTGTATGCTTTCATGTATCGTCAGGGCGGCTCTCTCTTTGTCCTGGGATCTGTGAGCTTGCACCTGCTCTATCTGCTGTATAGTAGCGCTACCTTTGGGCTAGTAGCGGCTCACACGCTCTGGAAAGAGAGAGCACGCGCCTGATCAGAGACATGATGGATGGCCCGCTTCGATACAGCGCCTGACCTATTGCAGATATACCTTCCCCCGCTATCGCCCGATACCATCGGCTGATTGGCATACCCAGCCTCTATCAGCCTCATTTGGTCATTGACAGTTTATCAGCCTGCAGGCTATACTGTCAATGTAGGTGCTGTCTGGCTCGTCAAGACGGATATCTTCGAGTTGATTGGCGTTATGTCAATCCTCCTCTAATCCATTTGGATGATCGCTGATCAGGCCAAAAGTCAACAGCTTGCCCGTATTTGACTTGGCTCTGACTCGGAATCCGCTGTCGAGTTTGGCTGTACCAGTAAGACGACTTGACTAGCTCTGGCAAACTACCGGCATTGGAGGAACTATTATGCACAAAAGGCGCGCTATGTGGGCTATGATTGTCCTGGCTCTGCTGCTGAGTGGAGTCACCTTTACCGTCCTGGCAGAACAGGTGTTGAACAGCTCTGAGGAGGGCCCGGCACGCCCCTTGACAGTCGTTGTGGGCGAGAATGAGCCGGATATGGATAGCCGTCTCGCTCCAGTGACAGAGGCGGTTGCCGAGCCGAGACCGCTCAGTGAGCAGGAGGCCGTCGAGGGGCTACGTATGGCGGCGCTCGAAGAGGATGCTCCCGACCTGGATGGTTACACAGGTCCTCGCAGGCAGGCTCCCGTCGAGATATTCTCCGAGCCGGAGGGAGCTGAGCGTGGCGATTGGAGTGAGTTCTTCCTGGAGCCGCAGCCCGATCAGGATGCAGGTGCCCTTGAGCAGAATGACGTAGGAGCTGCCTGGTCGGCCTTTCGCTACGAGTATGTGGCGGGTGCTACCTTTACGCCGCGAACGAGCGTCGTGGAGTGGAGGTATCCGGGAGGCGGCTGCATCTATGCGACCAGCAACCCTCTTCAGATCTTGAATTTGCCGCTCAGCCTGCCCCAGGGCAGCCGCATCGACTATTTGCGGATCTTTTTCTACGACACGAGCGCTGACCAATCGGATGCCTGGATCACGATCTATGATGGGGCGGGTGGCTTTACGGATCTCACCCATGTGGCATCTACAGGCACGGCAGGGTATGGAACCGCTCTTAGCCCGTTTGTGGGGCATGTCGTCAACAATGCCAACCAGTCGTATGTGCTCAACTGGCGGCCCAACGTAGCAGGCTCCAGTATGCAGCTCTGCGGACTGCGCGTGGCGTATCGGCTGCCATGACAGGCGAATTGCGATAGGAATAAGGAGGTCTTATGAACATGCGCAAATACCGTCTGGCATGGATCGTCACTGGCCTGTTGATCGCTTTTGCTCTGCTCGGGCAGTCCGCGATCGCAGAGCCCACGTCGGCACCGGCAGCTGCTACGGTCGCCGGAGGATACTGGTCGACTTTTCGCTACGAGTATGTGGCGGGTGCTACCTTTACGCCGCGAACGAGCGTCGTGGAGTGGAGGTATCCGGGAGGCGGCTGCATCTATGCGGCCAGCAACCCTCTTCAGATCTTGAACGTGCCGCTCAGCCTGCCCCAGGGCAGCCGCATCGACTATTTGCGGATCTTTTTCTACGACACGAGCGCCGACCAATCGAATGCCTGGATCACGATCTATGATGGGGCGGGTGGCTTTACCGATCTCACCCATGTGGCATCTACAGGCACGGCAGGGTATGGAACCGCTCTTAGCCCGTTTGTGGGGCATATCGTCGACAATGCCAGCCACTCGTATGTGCTCAACTGGCAGCCCAACGTAGCAGGCTCCAGCATGCAGCTCTGCGGGCTGCGGGTGGCGTATCGGCTGCCGTTTGATGGCACATTCCTGCCCATTGTGACCAAGAGATAGCGCGGCGTGAGGCTAGCCCTGTAGGGCCGAGCGTCCAATCGTCCGTCGCGTATCTTGGCCTGTGTAACAGCTTTTGTCAGGCCGAGATCGAGGGAAATCAAGAACCGCACAATTCGCCACTCGCGCGAATTGTGCGGTGTCTTTGGTCGGGGCGAGAGGATTTGAACCTCCGACCTCACGGACCCGAACCGTGCGCGCTTCCGTACTGCGCTACGCCCCGACAACGCATCCAGTATAGTCTGAATGGGGGCAATAGGCAAATCAGGGCCGCCCTCCCCAACAGCCTATTTGCGTGCTATGAGCCCTAGCCCATCGTGCAAGTGTATTCTCAGTCGATCTGAGAGTGCCAAGATGCTTCGTTTCAGTCGGCTACTGCCCGGCAGCGAAAAAAGAGTCAAAGGCTCGAGCCCAAAGCGTTCCAGCAGGCGAGCAAGGGTATGTCGATCAAAGAAGGTCAAGTGACTCAGAGGCTCATAGTGGCGCCAACTAGCACCGCGTAGCATGGCGCCCAGGCTGCCCACATTGGGCACATGTATGACCAATAGCCCCCCGGCCCGGAGCAGCCGCGTACATGCGGCTACCATCTCATCGGGGGCCTCCACATGCTCCAGCACATTCACAAGAGATATCACAGCAAAGGATCCCGGGTCAAGATCGGCGTCTTGCAGATGGATCACCTGTATGGGCGGACTTGCCCGTTCCAGCCCCAGAGCAGCGACGAGCTCGGCATCGATGTCGATCCCGAGTGCCTCCCAGCCACTGGCCTGAGCCTGGCTGACCAAGAGCCCGTCTCCGGCGCCCACGTCCAGCCAGCTTCCCCTCTTTTTCAGGAGCCGTTGCACAAGGCGCAAGAGATGCGTGTTGCCGACCTGGCGAGAGGATCGCGTCTGATCGAAATAGTCCAGATCATAGTCCAGCGTATGGGCGCGGCTCCCGATGGGCCACACGATCACGGGATGCACGTACTGCAACCCACACGTGCGGCAGCGGACGATCTGCTCGGCAGTGGTCACAGGCTGCACCTGCCCGTTCACAGAGCCGGTGAGCCTCTCCGGATCCCGGATCTCGTGTAGCACGTCCCTTGCGCTAGAGCCACACACGCAGCATGGGCGTGCCACATGAGGCAGCGTGAGGCTAGCCATGGCGGCCGTCACCGTTGCGTAGCGAGTCGAGCAAGCCGTCCCACTGCGCGCGCGCTAGAACATGGGAGCCTTTCGCTGCATAGGCCAACCCGCGCAGCCCTTCCTGTCCCAATAATAGTAGCGCCGCCAAGGCCTTGGATACGCCCTGTGTATGTGCCATATAAAAGCGCCATCGGTTCCGCACCCGATGGTATCGGTTGGGGGCAGGTATTGTGGCGGCCGTACGCCCCACCAGGTGCCACATGTGTGCTTGAGGATCGATGAGAATTCGATAGCCTTCATGGTTGATCCGCTCACACAGATCGGCGTCCTCATAATACATGCGATAGCGTGGGTCAAAGAGCCCAACTCGTTCCAGAACGGTCCGCGAGAGGAGCATGGCACATCCGGTGGCGTAGTCTATGTCAATGGGCTCTTCCGAGCGACCCATCTCGTACCCCGTTTGCCCCAACTGATGGGCAAACGGCCAAAAACGGCGCCGGCGCCCGCCCGCGTTCCACACGCGCGTCGGTTCACTGGCGTAATAGACAAGGGGAGCCACGGCGCCGACCTCGAGGTTCGACTGAGCAGTGTGCACAAGGCGCGTCACCATGTCCGGCGCGACAAAGGTGTCATTATTTAGGATCAGGAGCCAATCCGCACCCTGCTCCAGTGCGCAGGTGAGGCCAGCGTTCATGCCGCCTCCATAGAGTCGGTTCTCGGGCAGAGTCAGGAGCTTGACTCGACGATCGAGATGTCGCTCGAGCTCCACAGCCGAGTCATCGGCCGAACCATTATCGACAACGAGGACCTGCAGATCGCCATAGTCCGAGTCAAGCAAAGAGAGCACGCACTGTACCGTCTCTCGCCAGAGACGATAGTGAAGGACGATGGCCCAAACGGTACCTTGGGCAAGCGTCACCATCCCGGATTCATCCAATGCTGTCCTTTGATACATTGAGGATCACTCCCGCAGCCGTCCTGCCTTGACGATCAGATCAGCCAGCAGGCCGATGGCTCCTAGCTGGATGCTGGCCAGGATGATGATCACCGTAGAAGCTGGCACATAAAAAGTAAGGCCAAACCGAAAGAAATCGGTAAAGAACTTTAATATACCAATAAGAAAGAGGACAATCGTCAATGGCAAAAAGATCCGCAGAGGATTGAAATACATAATAGTTCGCACAACCAGCGTGAGATAGTTGTACGTGTCGCGGATCGGGTGAAAGGTAGAGCGGCCGATGCGCTGGTGATAGCTGATAGGGATCCAGGTCACCCGGTGGCCGCTGCTAATCATCGCCATCGTGATCGTGCTTACCCATGAGTGGCTATTGGGCAGAATGGGAATGAATCGCAGGATCTGCTCGCGCTTCATGGCCCGCAATCCCGAGTTCAGATCGGGGATGTCATACTCTACCATATAGGACGCCAGCCGCCGGATAAAGTCCTTGGCCGGCCGCCTGAGCCACGCCACCGTACCTGCCTCTCGCGTTCGTGCACCGATCACCATGTCGGCCGTAGCCAACTCCTCCAGTAGCTCCGGGATCGCGTCGGCCGGATAGGTCCCATCGGCATCGATCATTACAACCATCTCACCGCGGGCCTCCCGCACACCTGTGGTGCGAGCGGCGCCCGTGCCGCGGTTTCGTCCGTGGGAAAAGGTGCGAACGTTCTCACGCGTATTACAGAGTTCCACCGTCCGATCGGTCGAACCATCGTCCACCACGACGATCTCGTAGGTCCTATCGAGGGGCTCTAGGGCTGCGCTCACGTCCGTCAGAACAGGGAGGATTGCCTCTTCTTCGTTGTAGGCAGGAATCACCACGCTTACGGCGACAGAGTCGGTTGTCATCTCCAGCTTTCCGGCAACGAATCAGTATTGTGTGCTCGCTGCTCACACGGATTATATGCCAAGCGGCCATATGGGCAAAGGCCTGTGCCTGGCAGATCATCGGGGCATTGCCTTGTATGGCGGCCCCGATTATACTCGACCTGTACTGCATCACGAAGGACAGGTTTATGAGCATCTATGTCGGCCTGGACGTGGGCACCACCAGCTTGAGCGCCCTGGCCCTTGACACAGAGTCAGGGCGTGTGGTCGCGCAGACATCATTGGACAACGATGCGGCTTTGACACGCATGGGACCGTTGGGCCAGCTCTATGCCGAGTTGGATCTTGAGCAGTTGGCCCAGTCCCTTGTAGCGCTGCTGGAGCAGCTAGCGCAGCGCCTGCCCGATCCCGCTGCCGTGCGAGCCATCGGCGTCACCGGCCAGCAACACGGGCTGGCGCTCTTTGCCCGGGACCTGACGCCCCTGGGCACTGCCATCACCTGGCAGGACCAGCGGATTCTGGAGCCCACAGGTGTCGGGAACGAAACCTACCTGGACGCACTGATACGCGAGGCGGGTGGTCGACAGGCCTTTGCAAACATGGGCTGCCTGCCCGCCCCTGGGTTCATGGGCGTCAACTTCTACTGGTTGGCCCAGCGCGGCCATCTCCCAGTGGAAGCCGCCTATGCCTGCCTGATCCCCGATGCCGCTGTCGCACTGCTGACGCGGACGCCCCCTTGCACCGATCCCACAGATGCCGGAAGCTCCGGGCTGTTCGACATCGTCCGGTGCGACTGGGACTGGGAGCTCATCGAGCGACTGGGTCTCCCCAGCAAGCTTTTTGTGCCGGTACGGCCTGCAGGCTCGGTGCACGCAGACCTGGCGCCGTACGCTGCCCGGCGCACGGGTCTCGGCAACGTGCCGGTATGCGTAGGCGCGGGAGATAACCAGGCCAGCTTCCTCGGCTCGGTGCGTGATCCTCAATGCTGCTTGCTGGTCAATATGGGCACGGCGGGCCAGGTCTCGGCCATGATCAGCGAGTTCCAGCGTATTCCCGAGGTAGAGACGCGAGCCTTTTTTGGCGGAGGCTACCTACTGGTAGGCGCGGGTCTCTACGGCGGCCGAGCCTATGCCTATCTGCGCAACTTTTTCCGCGAGGTGGGCGCGGCCTTTTGGGATGGGGATCCCTCGGCAGAGCTATACGACACCATGAACGAGTTGGCGGCGCAGGTACCCCCCGGCTGCGATGGCTTGCGCTGCGAGCCTCTCTTTACTGGCACGCGCAGTAACCCTAACCTGCGCGCCAGCTTTACCGGCATTGGCCCAACGAACCTGCGGCCAGGCCACTTTGCTCGGGCCATTCTCGAGGGGCTGGGCGAAGGATTGCACACTCTGTATCGAGAGATGCTGCCCGCCATCGGTGAACGAGAAACCCTCGTGGGGGCGGGCAATGCCATCGTCCGCAATCCGCTCATGGCCGAGATCATCGCCCAGCGCTTTGGCCGGGATCTGCACGTGGCCGCACATGTTGAGGCGGCGGCGATGGGGGCGGCGCTGCTGGCCTGCGCCGGCGTTGGCGAAAAAAGTCTGGCGGAGGTCTCTCAGTTGGTGTCGTACGATCGAACCGTGCCTGTACAGGAATAGACCGGGATCGGGGGGGCATGACGGTAGACAGCGCGCGGGTGAACCGCCTCAATAACCAGGGCCTGCAGAGCGGAGACTATGTCATCTACTGGATGCAGGCCAGCCAAAGAGTCGAGGGCAATGATGCCCTGTCCTTTGCCATTGGGCGGGCCAACGAGCTCCGGCGTCCCCTGGTGGTCGCCGTGGCGCTGGTGAACCGGTACCTGGGAGCGGGAGCGCGGCACTATCGCTTTATGCTGCAGGGGCTTGCCCAGGTTGCCGAGCGCTTGCGGGAGCGCAGGATCGCCTTTGTATTGCGAGAGTCATCGCCGGAGGAGCTCATCCTCACGTTGGGTCGCAGAGCCTGCTGTGTGATTGCCGATCGAGGCTACCTGCGCCATCAGGTGGCCTGGTACCGGCAACTCGCCGAGCAATTGCCCTGTCCCTTGATCCAGGTCGAGGCCAATGTCGTGGTGCCTGTCGAGGTGGCTTCTCCCAAGGAAGAGTATGCGGCGCGTACCTTTCGCCCCAAGGTTCAGCAGCATCTGGGCCGGTTCTTGAGCCTGGCGACCCAGCCAGAGACCCGATGTCCCGCTTCCGGGCTGGACCTGATGACACTGGATGCCTCTGAGACCGATAGCTTGCTCCAGTCGTTGGGAATGGATCCTCTGGAAGAACTACCGCGCCTGATCCTGCAAGGCGGCGAGCACGAGGCGCGACGTCTCCTGGAAGAGTTTGTCGAACACAGGCTACCCCAGTATGACAAGAGTCGAAATGACCCCTCCCTTGATGCTGTTTCGCACATGAGCCCGTATCTGCACTTTGGGCAGATTTCGCCCATCGAGATCGCGGTGCGCGTCCAAACAACAGGGCTGCCCTCTATAGACGCGTACCTGGAAGAGCTGATTGTCCGCCGAGAGCTGGCCATCAACATGGTGCACTATAACGCCCAATACGATTCCCTGGCGGTACTCCCAAACTGGGCCCAGACGACGCTGGCAGAACATGCCCGCGATCAGCGACCCGTCCTCTATACACGGGACGAGCTAGAGGCAGCGCGCACCCATGATCCCTATTGGAACGCTGCCCAGCGGGAGATGCTCCTGACCGGCAAAATGCATGGCTATATGCGGATGTACTGGGGCAAAAAGATTCTCGAGTGGAGCCCCGACGCTGCCACGGCCATGTCCTGGATGATCTACCTGAACGATGCCTACGAGCTCGACGGACGCGATCCCAATGGCTATGCGGGCGTGGCGTGGGGTCTGGGCAAACATGATCAGGCCTGGCGCGAGCGTCCCATTTTCGGCAAGGTGCGCTACATGAATGCCAGAGGGCTAGAGCGCAAGTATGATATGGATGCCTATGTGCAACGGATCGATGCGCTGGAGATTGGCGCCCAAGGGAAGGCCTAATCGCTGAGAAACCCGGCATGCATCATTGACACAACTCTCTTCCAGGGTTATACTCTAGCCATCACTAGGCTCACAGAGCCGAGGAGAACCGTGAATTGATAACCGCACGGAACGCCAACCAAGTGTGTTCGTGACACCAGTCACTTTGTGCCTGGTGTCTTTTCTGTTGGGAGGTATAGGCCATGGACTCGGGGATGATCAGCAAGATCCAAAAGTCAAAGCGATATGCCGAAGAGCCAGAGCGCATCCAGATCGACGAAATCAGAGTCCGCTTCAGGGGCGAGCACGATGACTATATCGTGTCGTACTCGGAGGGCCAATGGCGCTGCCAGTGCCTTTTCTATCAGCAGCGCCTGGTGTGTAGCCATACGATGGCGCTAGAACGTCTGCTGGCGCCCATGAGCCTGGCGCCAGCCCCGTCTGAGGTATAGCCTCGCCGCAAATCCGTGCGCCGACGGTGCCCATTCAAAGCAAGGGTACGGGGCGTCTATCTAACACAAGAATCTGAGACAAGGAGATCCCAGTTCATGCGAATCGGCATCGTCGGCGGCGGCATCGCTGGGCTCACGGCGGGCCATCGCCTCGCTGCGGCAGGTCACGACGTCACCCTGTTCGAGGCAGAGTCCGAGCTAGGCGGACAGGCCGGTACCTTTCCCATCGCTGGCACCCGCCTCGAACGCTTTTATCATCACCTCTTTCACAGCGATACCACCGTCCTCGACCTGATCGAGGAGCTGGGTCTGGGCGACCGCATGGTGTGGAACGAGAACCGCGCCGGCTACCTGTACGGCGGCCACGTCTACGACCTGGCTACCCCCTTGGATCTGTTACGCTTCGGTCCCCTGCCTTTTCACGCCCGTATCATACTTGGGTTGCAGACCCTCTGGCTCCAACAGTTTGGGGACTGGCGCAAGCTCGAGAAGCTGACCGCCAAAGAGTGGGTGCTCAAGCACGGGCCGCGCTCAATCTATGATGTGGTCTGGGGCGCCCTGCTCCAGAGCAAGTTCGGCGACTATGCCGACCAGGTCAGCATGGCCTGGCTGCTGACCAAGATCCAGGTCCGTCGCAGCTCCAACCGCGAGTTTGGCGAGACCCTGGGCTATATGATGGGGTCGTTCCAGTTGCTCATCGACGCCTTGGGTCACAGCATCGAGGAGCATGGCGGTCAGGTGCACCTTTCAAGCCCGGTGGAGCGCGTGCTGATCGAGAACGGCCGCATTCAGGGCCTGGCAGTACGCAAGGCCGATGATCTCCGGGAGCATCGGTTCGATGCCGTGATCATGACTGTGGGCTCGCCCGTCGTGCTTCGGATCGCGCCGGATCTACCGGAGGAGCTACGATCGCTGCTAGCGTCCCAAGTGTATCAGGGCGCCCAAGTGATGGTGCTGGAGCTCAACTCTAGTCTGGTGCCCTACTACTGGCTCAGCGTCCCCGAGCCTGGGATTCCCTTTGTGGTAACCCTGGAACATACCAACTTTGTCCGTGAAGAGCACTATCAGGGGCGGCGCATCGTCTATATCGGCAGTTACCTGTCGCCCGATCATCCTCAATACGCCCTCTCACAAGAGGAACTGCTCGCGTTGTATACGCCCTACCTGCAGCAACTCAACCCTGACTTTGCGCCGAGTTGGGTGATCCATAGCTGGCTCTTTCGCGATCCCTATGGGCAGCCGATCATCACGCCCAACTATTCGACCCAGATGCCGCCGCATCTTACGGGCATCGAAGGGCTCTATCTGGCCAATACTACCCAGATCTATCCCGAGGACCGGGGCATCAACTATGCGGTGCTCTTGGGTAACACCATTGCCACCATCGTGCAGGGCGGGGAGGCGCGGGCGTCGAATCGGTGGTAGTTACAGACAGGAATGGAGACAGGAGCACATGCTGAGCGTCGGTGTGGACATTATCGAGATCGAGCGCATCGCCCGAGCCCTGGAACGCTTTGGAGAGCGCTTCCTGAGACGGATCTATACGCCGGCAGAGATCGCTCACTGCCGTGGGCGCGTACCGGAGCTGGCGGCCCGCTTTGCCGCCAAGGAGGCCATCTCCAAGGCGCTGGGCACGGGGCTCGTGGGCGTCTCCTGGGTCGAGATGGAGGTGCTGTCCGATCGGCGCGGCAAGCCCCTGGTCATTCTGCACGGGCGCGCCCAACGTCGCGCCGAGTACCTCGGCCTCTCCGAATGGGCCGTGAGCCTCAGTCATAGCGACGACCAGGCGGTGGCCTTTGTGGCGGCCATGGATGGCCAGACTGGCGAATCAGCCTAGCTCGGTCAAGGCCACCCGCTGCCCTCCCTCGCGGCTGCTGACAAGGGCCGCCTCCATGAATGCCATGATCTCTAGCGTCTCTTGCAGGGACACCGGCGCCGGCTCCCCCTGAAAGAACGGCACCACCTGGCGCAGCAGTTGCGCATAGATCGGAATCTCGTGCGAGTAGGTGGCGTGGCTTACCTCGCTGGCAAAGACCGTCGCTCCATAGTCGTGGGCGCCTTGACGAGTGCCCCGCACGCTGCCAAGCCGTCCGTCGCCCCACTCAGCCAGCACCAGATCGGCGTCAGGCGTCGTCAGGCACCGCACGGCGACGCAGCCAGCCCCCAGGAATGTATAGAGGATCTCGACCCCATGGATGCCATACCAGAACAGGCCCGGGTTGGTGGGCTCTAACGTGGCAGGGCTAAACGCATCGCAACCGTGGATCTGCCCCAGCGCCGGCTCCTGGAGGATTGCGGTCAGGTTGGCGTCATAGCGCAGCGATGAGGAGGAAAAGACCCTGCCGCCGGTCTCGTTGACCAAGCGGGCGATGGCCAGCGCATCGGCATAGCTTGCGGCAAACGGTTTGTCGACGAACACAGGCTTGCCGGCGCGCAATACGGGTTCGATCTCGGGCAGATGGCGGCGGCCATCGACGCTCTCCAGCAGCACGGCATCCACTTGGTCCAGGATTGCAGAGATCGAATCCACCTCAGCCACGCCGAGCTCGGCCATTTGCTGACGAAAGCCCTCGATTCGGCTGCGGCTAAATTCGACGTCGTCGCTGTAAGACGGATAGCCCGCAACGACGCGGGCGCCGGGCACGTGAAAGGGATGCTCCGTATCGTTCAACACCGCGGCAAAGGCGGGGCTGTGGGATGTATCGTACCCGATAATACCTACACGTATCGGCTCTGTCATGGTGACTCCTTGCTTGTGTCTGGGCTTCTTGGATAATAACGGCAGCCGGCGGTGCAAGGCACCTCGACGGCTATCTCCACCACGCCGGCCTCAGAGAATGAATTCGTCGCCGATCTTGGGGACGCGAACAGCCCCGGGCATCCCTTGCTCCGCCCACGTCCTAGCGGCCTCATTCTGCCACCTGAGGTCATCCCATCCCCACCCTGGCATGTCCTGCCCATCTTCGTGGCCACTAAGATGCAGGAGCACGGTCTCCGAAGTGTCCTTGAGACGTAGGGCTCTTGTGTATTCGAGCACGGTCCGAAAAGAGACATGTCCGGTGTTCTTGCCCGCTGGACTTTCCTCCTCCCATGTGTTGCAGTCCATGAACACATAGTCGGCTCCAGCCATCTTCTCCTTGGCCTTCACATGACCAGGGGTTGACGGGGTAACAATCCAATCGTTCTGGTTGTCCATGTCCCACAGGAACAGGGTTTTGCGTCGTGACGTCTCAACAACAAACGCTGCCGAACAAGCGAGCTGTCTCGCTGGATCGCCTGGATCTCTATCGGCTGTGCCGTGCGACACCGCGACGGGGGTTACCGTCAGGCCTTCCATGCCGAGCCCGATGGCTGGAAGCAGCGTCCCAGCGGGCTCGTACTCGTTGGATGGCGTGACCCCAAGCATCGTCAACTCGTAAGGGTGCGTCCGCCGCAACCAGTCCATCGTTCCACTACGGCACCAGGTCGGAAGCGGATCCCTGGGATCGCCCTGACGTGCCTGGCGACGTCGCCATGTCTCGCAGAGCCTATTCAGGTCCAGTACATGATCAGGATGCCAGTGGGACAGCAACAGCATGTCCAGACGAGCATTATGCCCACCGAGGCGAAGGGAGGTCGTCAGACTGTTGACCACACCGGCTCCGACATCAAAGAGGAGATGGGCAGCAACCTCGCCGCCCTCGGACAAGCCCAGCACAGAGACGGAGGTGTTCGCCAGCGGTCTCTGCCACAAGCATCGTCCACAGGTGCATCCGAACTCGGAGAGAAACGCGTGATCGAGGCCATTTACGACGATCCTGTACGTCACTTTTTGCTATCCTCCATCGACCCTTCCGTTGGCTCTGGCTGCTGTGAGAGGATGCTGCGGGCGCCTTGAGCTCGCGTGCTCTCACCTGTATTCTCGGATTCTAGCCTGGATGGCAAGCATGGCTGATTGGGTGATCTCGTAATCTGGATTCGGGATCGACAGATGGTCAAAGAAATAACTGTCGTAGGTCTCAGGCTGACGGCCAGGAATGTCTCCTGCCCATGCCTTGTAGTCGGTTAGGCTATCTGTTGCCAACTGGCTCTTGGGCAGAACCTCCAAGAGCGAGGACAACTCGCGTAATGCTTTCTTACCGCCGGCCTCTCCGAGTTGCGGAACAGCTTTCCGGAACGCCTCTCTGTGTGGATTATAGACCCCCGGCTTGACGCTACCCTCCTGACGAAACCTGCGAACCGCCGCTAGCAAAGGCTTTTGCTTGTGCCTGAGCCCCATCTCCAAAGACCTCATCTTGTCTCCTCCTCAGACGAACAGTGGCATAGATGGACCGGGTCCGCTAGGCCTATCATCCGCATGAGAGGGCCCGTTCGACGGTATCTTCAGCTAGGCCCGAATCGCCCGTCGCTCGGCTTCTACCTCGTCGAACCAGCTCTCCAGTGCGCGGAGCAGCCCTGCCGCCCGCTCCGGGAAATGCTCCGCCAGATTCTCTGTCTCGCCGGGGTCGAGGGCCAGATTGTAGAGCTCGACCGGCGGCAGCGCCGCGATCTCGCGCACTGGCTCGGGCGTCTCCGAGATCGAGAGGTGCTTTTGCGGCTCGTACTTGAGAGCGCGGTCCATGGCCAGGTCCTCTGGCGCAACCCACATGGCCTCGGCGATGCGCGGACGCACGAGCTTCCAGTTGCCATCGCGCACAGCGGCGTTGCACTCGGCCATCGGTGTGTAGCGATTCCACTGCCAAAAGCGGACCAGATCTGGCGGCGGTCCTTGCGCCTGCAAGAGACCCAAGACGCTCTGCCCATCCAGCGCAACATCGTTGGGTGGCTGCGTTCCGGCGGCCTCCACCAGCGTGGGAAACCAATCGCAAAAGTGCGCCAGGGCGTCCACGGTGCGCCCACCCTCGAACCCGGCCGGCCACCGGGCCAGCATCGGCACCCGGATACCTCCCTCATAGACCGACCCTTTGGCGCCGTTATAGTGGCAGTTGAAGCGGGTGGTGCAGTTTTCACCCTCTCCGCCGAACTGGGGACCGTTGTCGCTGGTAAAGAGCACAAGGGTATTCTCGCGCAGACCCTGACGCTCCAGGGCGTCCAGGATGCGCTCCACCCCGCGGTCCATGCGGCGGTTCATGCCATAGATGGTGCGTACAGCCCGGGTCAGCCCATCATGCTCCTCAAACGCATCCAGTTCCTCCTCGGGGACCTGAAACGGAAAGTGAGGTGCGTTGTAAGCCACATGCAAAAAGAACGGCTCCCCCGCGTGCCTCTCGATGAAACCGACGGCCTCATCGGTGAACACGTCTGTCAGGTATCGTCCATCGGCTTGGCTGTAGGAGCCATTACGATCCAGCCGCCACTGGTAATAGTCCTGCCAGCCGCCGCAGAACCCCGCAAACTCCTGGAACCCGCGCGCGTTGGGATGGTAGCGCGGATCCAGCGCGCCCAGATGCCACTTACCGACCAGTCCGGTGGCATAGCCGGCGGCCCCCAGTGCATCCGCCAGCGTGGTCTCAGAGAGGGCGAGCCGATCGAGGCCGCGCCCTTCGAGAGTATCGATGGCGCCGGTGCGGTGTGGGTAGCGGCCGGTCAGAAGCGCAGCGCGGGCGGGCGCGCACACGCACGAACCAGAGTAATGCTGGGTAAAGCACACCGACTCGGCTGCCAACTGATCCAGGGTCAGCGTGTGCGCGGGCCCATCGTTGAACAGCCCGAAATCGCCATAGCCCATATCGTCGGCCAGGATGAGGACGATGTTGGGACCGGTAGCCATGGGCAGCTCCCTTTTTGTCCAGTCAGACTCTCAGAACGTTTTGCTCGGCCGATGCCGTGACACTCGTGCGCTCGCCGCATCCGATCGGAATAGCGCATACGAACGGCGTCTAGTTTGCGAGCTCGCGCATAGCCTCGGCAATCCTGACCAGCGCCTCGTCAATGTCCTCTGCGGTAATTCCATAGTGAGTGACGGCTCGAAAGCGCGTTGGGTCGGTCTGCGCCAGAAGGACACCGCGCTCTGTCAGGGCCGCGGCTACCTCCGTCGTCTCCACGCCGTCTCCCTCCACCCCAAAGAACAGGATGTTGGTCTTGACCTTGTCCGGCTCGATGACGATGCCAGGGATCTCGGCCAGGCCCAGGGCCAGGCGATAGGCGTTCTCGTGGTCCTCGGCCAGGCGCTCGACCATCTGCTCTAGCGCCACGATGCCTGCTGCCGCGATGATGCCTGCCTGACGCATGCCCCCGCCCACGATCTTGCGGTTACGGCGCGCGCCTTGGATGAAATCAGCGGAGCCGGCGATGATCGAGCCCACCGGCGCCGAGAGGCCCTTGGACAGGCAGAACTGGACCGAGTCCACTTGCGCGGCCAAGTCACTGACCGGTACGCCAAGGGCCACGGCTGCGTTGAATATGCGGGCGCCGTCCAGGTGCACCACCAGGCCGCGCAGCTCGGCCAGCCTCTTGACGCTGGCCATCTGTTCGACCGAGAGTACCGCGCCGCCACAAAAGTTATGGGTGTTCTCGATGGTCAGGGCCCGGGTTCTGGGAAAGTGGATATTCTCGGCGCGAATCGCCCGCTCCATGGCAGCCAGGTCGGGCATGCCATCGTCCAGATTGGGCACCGTGCGCACATGGATCCCCCCGAGCGCGGAGACGCCTCCGGCCTCGGAGACAAAAGTGTGGGCCTTGTCCCCCATGATGATCTCGTCGCCTCTGCCGCAGTGAGTCAACAAGGAGACCAGGTTGCCCATGGTGCCACTAGAGACCAGTAGCGCCGCTTCTTTGCCCATACGTTCAGCCGCCAGGGCCTCCAGACGGTTGACAGTGGGGTCCTCTCCATAGACATCATCGCCCAGCTCGGCCTCGTACATGGCCTGCCGCATGGCGGCCGTAGGCTGGGTAACCGTATCGCTCCGCAGATCGATCTCTTGCACAGGAACCTCCGCATCGTTTGTGGCATCACTCGACTGAGCATAGCCCAAATGGCAAGAACACACAAGGGCATACGAGACTATGTGACGCTAGCTCACAGGTGCCGCGCTAGCCTGGCCAGCCATCTATTCGGCTGTTGGGTCAGGCTTGTCAGAACTCTGCCAAACGCGTCCCCCCTTGATCTCGGACTGCAAAGTGCCCAGGCGTATGGTCGTCTCTTTGCCGACGCCGAGATAGCCTTCGAGCGCATTGGCCAGATCACGCACATGCTCGGCCGCCGCATAGATGCCGGCACGGCTCTCATCATGCAGTCCATCCATGTCGGAAAGGCTTGCGGCCAGCGCCTCGACGCGGGCCTCGGCCGAATCGGCGTCGGGAGGATCAAGGGTCAACATCTCGTCGATTACGGTACGCATGTCTTGCATAAAGGCGCGGTACTGCTCGCTACGCCGCGCCATACGACCGAGCATGTAGCGGATATCCTCAACCAGAGCGACGAGATAGTCGACATCCAACTCACTCGGTGACTCGGCCTCGCCCACGCGACCCTTGATCTCGTCTACCGAGCCACAGACATCATAAAATCGGGTGGCGCCCTTGGTAGCCGGGGCATCCGCCGCGACCAGCGCCATTCCCCGGCGTGTCATCTGATAGCGGGCGCGTGGAAGCTCGATGGCCCCTCCATCCTCGAACACGAGCAGCGGCGCCGTGTTGTGGCCGCGCTCGACGATATGAGCCACCCCCCGTTTTATGGCCTCTTCTACCTTTTCTCGGTGCGGAGAAGGCGGAAACCAGCGATTCTCGTTCTGTGTCACATTTCCTCCCACAATTCAGCGATGCCGTTCGGTTGCCAGCGTCAAGCTACGATAGCACAGGCAAGCGACGGCTACAAACTCTCTCGTATGCGGAATCGCTATTCGTACTAATCCAGTGTTTTCGCCTCTACATGATTCTAGCCTGC
>SLPC01000096.1 GCA_007132185.1 Anaerolineae bacterium
GCTCTGGCGTGGGTCACTGATGCCAGCTACCGGCGCTGGAGTCGTTTCGGGACAAGGTTGCTGGCGGGGGCGGCCCTGGTGGTTCTCACGCTCCTGTTTGTCACCTCGCACTATCAGGCGGTGTACGACCCCTCGCTGCAGCGGGCCGACGTGCGCGCGATGGCGCAGGAGGTGGCATCCCGCTCCACACCCGAGACGATCGTGTTGCTGCCGCATCACGACTATGCCCTGGAGCACTATATGGCCGATGCGGCCCCGGTCTACCACCTCGAAACCCGCGTGGGCGACCCGGATCTGCTGGCCTGGGCGCTGCCACGCATCCAGGGAGCCGAGCGGGCCATTCTGATCGACTGGGTGCATCTGCACCAGGACCCCCGCGACCTGATCTCCTGGTTTCTGCAAAGTAATGGGCGCCTGGTGGAGCGTTTCTGGTCGGCAGAGCGGTGGGTCAGCGTGTATGATCTGGAGCCGGCGCTGGCCGCCCCTACCTGGGAAGCCTCCGACCTGCGCACCGACGCCGTTCGGCTGCGGGGATTTTCTTTGCCGGGCGAGCCGACGACCGACCAGACACTGGCCATCGGTCTCGAGTGGGAACTGCTGCAGCGCACGCCCCGCGATCTCAAGGCCTCGGTACGGCTGATGGACCCCAGCGGCCATGTGGTCGCCGCTGATGATCGCGTCCTGCTAGCCGAGCAGGCCACGGTGGGCACCAGCCGCTGGTCGCCGGGCCGCACGGCGCGCAACTATTACCTGCTGGCTCTGCCCGCCGGGACGCCACCGGTGAACTATGTCGTGCAACTCAGCGTCTATGATGCCAATGGCGCCCTGCCCTTTGTGAGCCCTGATGGCAGCAATCTCGGCACGGTGGTGAGCATCGGCGAGCAATCTCTCTTGCCGCCGACCCTGCTGCCGACCGAGTTTGACCCCGATACGGGCCTGGTCAGCGTCGAGCAGGAGCTGGCGCCCGGCCTGTTGCTGGAAGGCTATGCCCTGGAAACCGAAGCACCACGGGCGGGCGAGACGGTGGCCGTGACCCTGTATTGGCGCGCCCTCGCCCAGGGGCTGCCCTCCTACGAGCCCGCGCTATTACTCGTCTCCCAAGAAGGGCACCCCCTGGGCGAACAGCGTGGCGGGCCGGCGGATGGACGCTATGCGACGTCGCTGTGGCGCAGCGGCGAGCTTGTGATCGACCGGCGGCTCTTGCGGGTCTCGCCCGACGCCCAGGCCGGGCCTGCTGACATCCTGCTCGCGGTGGAAGGAAACGCTATCACCCTCTTAGAGACTCAAATCCGCGAGAGTGACCGGCTGTATGAGCTGCCATCCCTTGAGCACACGTTGGATGTGAGCCTGGGGGGCGTGGCTCGCCTGGCGGGATACCATGTCGAGGGCCGAGTGCGGGCCGACGAGTCACTCAAGGTTACGCTCTATTGGGAGGCCCTTCATCCCGAATCGGGACATACGGATTATGTCGTGTTCGTACATCTGATCGGCGAGGGCGAGACGATCATCGCTCAGCATGATGGGATGCCCGCGGGCGGCGAGTGGCCCACCACAACCTGGCTTTCTGGGCAGATCATCATGGATGACCACACCCTGCGCTTTCACGATGCCGCCTACCAGGGGGCTGCCACTCTGGCGGTGGGCATGTACGACGCAGCCACCTGGCAGCGGCTTGCCACTCTGGAGGGCGAGGACCGCATCCTCTTGCCCGCGAGTGTCATAGTGGAATAGCGATCGCTCGAGCAAATCAGTCGAGAGCTCCTGCACGATATGGATAGTTGGCCCCCAGCGCCCGCCCATCGTATAATCGCCGCGTTGTGAGGTGTACATGTCTTGGAGGATGAACAATATCACCCCCCTAGCAAGAACTCTGGTCTCTGGCCTGCGTTGGCTACGCAGCCATATCGGGCTCTGCATCGTGCTCGTAGCGTTCCTGGCCGTCGCCAGGCTCTATGCCCTGCGCACGCCCTTTTTCGAACTCACTGACGAGTTGTGGCATTTTCGACGCGTCCAGATGACTTTGGATCGCAAGCTCCCAGCCGGCCTCGCGTTTGTGAGCGAGGCCCCGATCGCTCCTCGGGCGGATCGTCAGCCTCCCCTGTACTATGTCGTGGCAGCGCTATTGGTTGCCCCCCTCGACGTGGAAACGGATCCCGTTGCTTACCGGCCCAACACGTATGCGGCGCCTCATGAGCCGGGTGCCATCGGCAACAGGAATGCCGTCATCGCCATGACGCCACCGCACACCGGGGGTCCCCTCAGCCGCGCCGTGATGACACTGCGCCTTTTTTCCGTTTTATGCGCGGCCGGTGCGCTTTTCATGACCTATCTTGCCTTTTTCCGTCTGACCGATCGCAATCACCTGATCTCCCTGGCGGCGCTGATGGCTATGGCGTTCTTGCCCGGTTATCTGATGGTCAGCAGCGGGATCAGCCATATGGCAATGGGATTCCTGCTGCTCGTGGCAGCAGGCTATCTGTCGCTACGCATCGCCGACGAGCCGCAACCATCGGTGTCTCTGCGTTGGACAGCCGTGGTCGTGGCCCTGCTGGCAGCTCTCACCTCATGGTGGGGCTGGGGTGCCCTGCTCCTGGTTAGCTATGTCCTGCTAGATGCATCGCACAGGATGGGCCAACGCACCCTGAACACGACACGTGATCTGGCGCGCCAGTTGGCCGCCATGGCTGCGCCGGCAGTAGGGTGGATGGCGTGGCTCATGATGCAACCCAGTGGCGAGGTGACCTCCATCGTCAGCCATGGCCTGGAGCGAGGCGAGAGAGCGAGCCTCGTCGAGATCGGGGTGCTGGCCTATCGTGGCCTCTTTGGATGGCTCAACGTCCCCGCCGACCCCATCTACTATGCCACGGTCTCGGTTCTCCTGGTCTTGGGCCTGAGCGGGCTAGGGCTCTGGGCCGTCCGCGCACATTGGAGAATGCCCAACGAGTCATGGCGGGCCAGGGTGCGGATGCCCCGCTCCCGCTTTTTCATCGCGGCCTTGTGGGCCGCCATAGGGGCGCTCTTTTTGTTGTTTGGTGTTCTTGTCCCGGCCGCCGTACCTGCTGGCTTGGTCCTGTTGCCCTTGGCTCCGGCCATCATGCTGGTCCTGGTGTTTGGAGTACGGGCCTGGATCCATCGTCGGTTCGCGCCGATTCTCCTGGCGTTACTGGTACTGGCCTTTGGCATAGCTTCGTTCACCGCGCCGATGACCTATATCGAACCGGCTTATGCCGCGCCGCCTCGACTGGATCTCGATGATCTTCCCTATGACCTGGCGCCGTTGGATATCGCAATGGGGTCCGAACTGTTCCTGTTGGGTTATCGTGTGGAGAACCCGCGGGTTGAGCTTGGTGGGTTCGTCACGATCGAGCTCTACTGGCTGGCGCGCCGTCAGATGACCACCGACCATGTCCTGCATCTGACCGTGCTGGGATATGAGAGAGCGCTGGTTGCCAGCCACATGGCCTATGTGGGCGGAGGCGTACGACCCACCAGCCTCTGGATGGCGGGCGACGTGGTAGTAGACAGGCTCCAGCTTCGAGTCGCAGACGATGCCAGGGCGCCCACAGCAGCCGACGTACGTATTTCGGTGTATGCCGATCCTGTTGACGAGCCCATAGAGGGTGTAGACCCTCATGGCAACTCTCTCTGTGGCAACCCACGCATCACACAGGTGAGCCTTACTCCGCGCACCCGCGTACGCTTTGTCCCCGAACAGCCGATGGATGCCAACCTGGACAATGAGATCAGCCTGGTTGGGTATGGCCTATCGCCGCGTTTGCCGGTCGAGGGCGAGGATTGGAAGATCATTCTCTACTGGCGCTCAGAGGGACCTCTATTTCGCGACTATACCGTCTTTATCCATCTGGTGGACAGTATGGGCGAGATGGTGGCCCAGATCGATGGTCCTCCCCTGCAAGGCAACTATCCCACATCATTCTGGACCACGGGGGAGCATCTGCGGGACGTACACCACCTTGCCATCCCCGATCTCCTGCCAAGCGACGAGTACCGCCTGCGGGTTGGGTTATACGAGCTCGAAACGGGCGAGCGCCTGGTGCTGCTTGATAGCGAGCCCTCACTGGATTATATCGCTATTGGGCCCATCAATGTGTACTGAGATATGGCCGGGGTCGTGGGTTGGACATTTTCATGTCATTGGGCTTGACAATTCTAAGCCTCATGTTATATTATTTGAACATAGTACTTGATGTTGACATGACCCCCTCAGGAGGGCGCCATGGCTCATCCGATTGTCGGCCGCTGTCC
>SLPC01000004.1 GCA_007132185.1 Anaerolineae bacterium
GGGTAGCGGCGCGTAATGGCGCCCTGACGGTCGACAAGCAGCAGCTCGCCCAACGCCCGGTCCAGCACGGCGACATGATCCAGGGCGGGCAGATAGGCGATCTCGCCGGGATAAACGCCTACGCGCCAGGTGTCACCGGGCTGCTGCGCGCCCTCAGACGCCTCGCGGCGCAGCAAGCGCAGCTCGCCGCTGTTGAGGCCCACCAGCAGGCTGCCAGACTCGGGGCCGGGGGCCAGGGCGGTGATCTGCAGGGACAGGGGCACAATGTCGCGTAGCTCGAGGTCCTTGGGCGCTATCACGGCAACGGAGTGGCTCTCGGCGTGGGTTACATAGAGCTGATCGGTGGCAGGATCATGGACCAGTTGCCGGGGGGCAAGACCGGCGACCGTGTCGCTCCGTACGGCGCCGGTACGCAGATCCAGCAGATAAAGGCGGTGGCTGGTGGCACCGGTCAGTACGGCGAGGCTTTCATCTCCGTCGACCCAGAAGGCGCCCGTGTCGTCTGGCGCTTTGAGGCGGGCCAACGGCGACAGGGTGGCAATGTCCCAGCGCTCGAGCCAGGATACGCCGGTCGTAAGGTCGTCGGTGCAGAGATAGACCGTCGTGTCCGCCACGGCCAAGGCCCGATAACCGGACAGGGTCTGGCGGGCGACGGCTTGTGCTGTATCGGGGTCAAAGAGAGCGAGCTCGCGATGGGAGCCGACGAGCACCCGCTCACCTGCCACGACCAGATCCTGCACCATGCCATCGACGGGCGGGGGCGCAGGCTCCAGGGCCTGGCCTGTAACAGCGTCCAGGCGCAGGAGATCGCCGGAGACGAAGCCGACCCAGAGCTGGTCGCCCACAACGACGCCAGCGGCCGGCTCGCCCGTTACGGTCCATTGCGCAATGGCCTCTTGGCCGGCCACCACCGTGATAGAACGCCCGAATCGATTGAGGACATGGAGCTGTTCGCGAGCGGGATCGGCCACGAGGTGGTACGGCCCCTCAGGTAGGGGCAGGACGGCACGCACGGCGCCATCCTGGATGATCGACAGGTTGTGACTATCGGCATTGGCGACATAGACGCGGCCGCCCAGCAGGGCGATGGCCTCAGGCTGGAGCCCCGGCGCAGGTGGCCCCGGCAGATCGATGACCTCTGCCACCGCCGGCTGACTGGGCAGCGTCGGAAAGGGCTGCCAGCCGGCGGGCTGTGGCACGGGGGACGGAACGCCGGCGGCCGTTGGAGCAAGCAGCTCGATAGGGGTGGGGATCGCCCCCTCAGCTGCATCGCCTGTCGAGCACCCTGCCATGGCAATGGAGAGCAGCGCCAGCAAGAGCCAAAAGATAGCGACCCGCCTCAAAGGCCAACGGTTCATGACTCCTCCTTCTCGCGAGCCAAAGCAATCTCGAGCCGGGCTAGCTGTTGAATGGTTCCCCGGGTGATGGGGCTCTCGGGGAGAAAGGTGCAGGGTGCACTGTCGCGGGTAGAGATATCAAAGGTCCCGATCTCACGGGCCAGGTCGATAATCTCGGTCTTGTCCATGCCGATCAGAGGACGCAGAATCGGCTTGGGCATACCATAGGAGATGACCTCCATGTTGGGCAGACTCTGGCTGGCAACCTGGCCGAGGGAATCGCCCATGACCACCGCCTGGGCCCTGTACTGGTAAGCGATGTCACACGCGGCGCGAAGGATGGCGCGCTTGCAGAGGACGCAGGTCCAGCGTTCCTCACCGAGTCGCTGCAGGCCCTGGATCACCGGATCGAGGAGGGCGCCATGGTCGAGTACACTGGGGCGAAGCTCCCAGCCATAGCTGTAGCGCCGCAGTTGCTCGATATTGTCCAGCGCCTTTCGAGTTTCGGTTTCGCTCTGACTGAGGTGGACGGGGATGACGGAACAGCCGCGCTTCATCAGAAGCCAGGCGGCCACGGGCGAATCGATGCCGCCCGAGATGAGGGCCACCACGCGCCCTTCGACGCCCAGCGGCAGGCCTCCAAAGGCCGGGATGATGCGGTGGAACAGCATGGCCCGGTCAGTGATCTCGATACCGATGGTGATGTCGACATCGCGGGACAGGTCTACAGATGCGCCGAACCGCCGCACCATGGCCGCACCCACATGCTGGTTGATCTGGGGCGAGTTCAGGGGAAAGGCCTTGTTGGCGCGGCGGGCCTGGATGCGAAAGCTGCGCGAGGGGTCCAGCCCGGCCTCCTCAGCATGATGCAGAGCCTCGGCGGTAATGGCCTCCAGATCGAGGGCGGTCACGGTGACAGGGCTGAGGGATACGAGACCGAACACGCGCCGTAGCGGCTCCAGCGCCGCCTCGGGCGTGGGGGTATCCACATAGATACGTTGGCCGGCCGAGCTTACCGTTCCCTCGAGGCCGGTCCGCTCCAGGCAGGCACGGATGTTGCGCCGGAGACGCCGCAGCCAGATATGGCGGTTGCGCCCTTTGAGGGCGACCTCGCCATAGCGTAATAGAATGAGCCCCATATTCCCCCCGTTTCATGCCAGGTTACATTATAGACCACGGTCCGAAAGCGTCAATCGGCAGGTTGAGAGACACGCTGCGCCGATGCGAGCCGGGAGGAGGGAAAGCGGAAAGGGACGAATCGAGACAGGATTGGATTATGAGATAACGCGCGAACTCCTGTGGGTGCCCTTGAGGGAACGCCAGGATGCGCTATACTGGGGGCCAGAGCGCCGAATGAGCCAGCCGCTGCCTGCCAGGCAGATCCGCCATCTGAGAGGGAAAGGAACCAAGCATGTACCTGGGCGCGCAGATCCCCATATCGGACGATAATCTCGCCTTTATCCGACAGATGGGTGTCACACATATCGACACCACGCCAACGGGGCTGCCCGGGTTCGAGGGGGTACCCTGGCAGGCCGACGGCGTGTCACGCCTGCGGGAGCAGGTTGAGGGACACGGCCTAACGCTGGCGGCCCTGCACCTGCCCCTCACATCGGGCGGCATCGAGCGCCAGGCATGGCCCCAGATCATGCTGGGCGGGCCGGAGCGCGACCGCCAGATCGACGAGGCGATCCAGTGCATTGAGGCTGCCGCCGAGGCGGGCATCCCCTTGCTGCTGTACAACCTGGCCATCCTGCCCGTGGTGCGCTCGCCCCAGCGCACGCCGGGACGGGGCGGCGTGACCTACAGCCACTTTGATTATGACAAGCTGAAGAACGACCCTCCCCTGCCCTATGCGCCTGTGACGGCGGAGCAGGCCTGGGAACGCATCAGTTATTTCGTCGAGCGGGTCATCCCGGCCGCCGAGGCGCTGGGGGTGCGCATGGGCTGTCACCAGCACGACCCCGGGATGCCCGAGGGCGTGGGATATCGGGGCATCGAGCGGGTGCTGGGCAGCCTGGAGGGTGTGCGGCGCTTTGTGGCGCTGAGCGACAGCCCGTACCATGGGCTCAACTTTTGCCAGGGCACCATCAGCGAGATGTGCACCGATCCGGAACAGGTGTACGACGCGATCCGGTATTTTGGTGAGCGCAACCGGATCTTTTGGGTGCACTTTCGCAATATACGCGGCGGCTACCTGCGCTTTGACGAGGTCTTTCCCGACGAGGGCGACATCGACATGGCGCGGGCCCTCAGGACGTACAAGGCGGTGGGCTATGACGGCGTTCTGGTGCCCGATCATGTGCCCCACTCGGCGCTGGACACGTCCTATGGGCACCGGGCTCATGCCTTTTGCTCGGGGTACATTCGAGGCCTGCTACAGGCGCTGGAGGCCGAGTCATAGGCAGAGCGGTGGCGAAGCTTGTGAAAGACGAGATGTGCCCCTACCGAGGGTGTTTCAACCGGCGGTCACCAAGGGTAGGCCCCCAGGCGCATCGATACGTTCGGCTATCCCAAGCCCTGGCGGCCGCTGGCCTACCTTGCGGACGTCTGCGGGGAGGTGGGTTGGCCCCGGGCGATATAGGCCCGAGGAAAGCGTAACGTACGTGCCTGAATCGTTTGGCATAGTTGGCTAGTAAGCATATAATATGGTAAGCAACTCAACAAATACCTAGCAGGAGGCAAGTATTCCATGTTCATCGGCCTATTCGACCCGATGTACTATTTGATGGTGCTGCCCGCTCTTCTCCTGGGACTGTATGCCCAACACAGAGTCAAGTCTGCCTTTCGCAAGTACCAGCAGGTGCCCAACCGCGCGCGCATGACGGGCCGGGAGGCTGCCGAGCGGATATTGCGGAACAATGGCATGACGGATGTCAGTGTGCATGTGACGCGGGGCACACTGACCGATCATTATGACCCGCGCAACAACAGTCTGCATCTGTCAGAGGCGGTGGCCCACTCGGCGTCTGTGGCGGCCCTGGGGATTGCGGCCCACGAGATCGGCCAT
Organism: Anaerolineae bacterium; assembly: GCA_007132185.1. Taxonomy (GTDB): domain Bacteria; phylum Chloroflexota; class Anaerolineae; order UBA1429; family UBA1429; genus UBA1429. The sequence continues at coordinate 4,348 of SLPC01000004.1, forward strand.
GCCATGCAGAAACGGGACAAGTACGTGCCCATGACGCTGCGCATGGCCATCGTGCCCATGGTGCGGATCGGCTCTTGGGTGGGACCCTTGCTCTTTATGGTGGGCATCATGTTGGCGGCCAGCGGCCTGGCCGTGGCCGGACTGGTGCTCTTTTCCGGCACGCTGGTGTTCTCGCTGGTGACGCTACCGGTCGAGTTCAACGCCAGTAACCGGGCTGTCGCCATGCTGACTCAGAGCGGCATCGTGACGAACCAGGAGGAAGAAAAGGGTGTCCGGGCCGTGCTGTCTGGCGCCGCCCTCACCTATGTGGCCGCAGCGGTCCAGTCGCTGATGACGATCCTTTATTATGTCTTTTTGCTGACGGGCGGACGGCGTCGTCGTTTCTAGACGCACACAGCGCCTCGTCTATGTCCGGGGGTTGGAACTTGGATAAGGAGCGCCAGATCAATTTGCTAGATCTTTCCATGGAGGGGTTGACCCGCATCATGGAGGATTGGGACGAGCCGAGCTTTCGCGCCGCCCAGATCTGGCGTTGGATCTATGGCTCTCTGGTCGATGACCCGCAAAAGATGCGCAATCTGCCGCTGGCGCTACGCCAACGTCTGACAGAGGCTTGCTACATCGGCTATCTGCCGGTGGTGGAGCGGCTGGTGGGGGACGATGGGCTCACAGAGAAGGTCGCCCTGCAGAGCCACGATGGACAGATCATCGAGGTTGTGCTCATGCGCTATGCCGAGCGCAACACGGTCTGCGTGTCATCGCAGATCGGGTGCCCATTGGGCTGTCTGTTCTGCGCCACGGGCCGCAGCGGGTACAGCCGCAACCTGACCACCGGCGAGATCACGGCGCAGGTGCTGCACTATGTCCGGCAGTTGCACCGGGAGGATGCGCGCGTTACCAACGTGGTGTTCATGGGCATGGGCGAACCGATGCTCAACCTGGACGCCCTGTGGCAAGCGATCCTCAACCTCCACCACCCCGAGGGTCTGAACATGGGGCTGCGGCGCTTGACCATCTCGACGGTGGGCATCGTCCCGGGGATCGAGCGCATGGCTGAATGGGGAACGGAGGTGGGCCTGGCGATCTCGCTGCATGCCCCCAACGATGCACTGCGGGATCAACTGGTGCCCGCCAACCGCCGCTACCCACTGGCGCAGGTCATGAAAGCGGCCCGATATTATGTCGAGCAGACGAGCCGCCGCATCACATTCGAGTATGGGCTGGCCGACGGCGTGAATGACTCGGATGCGTGCGCCCACGAGACGGCCGAGCTGTTGCGGGGGATGCGGTGCCACGTGAACCTGATCCCGATCAATCCGGTCATCGGGGGCGACTATCGCCCATCGCCGGATGAGCGCATCCTGCGTTTTCAGGAGATCCTGACAGCAGCGGGGATCCAGACCACGGTACGGATCAGCCGAGGCCGCGATATAGAGGCCGGATGTGGGCAGTTGCGCCTGCGCCAGCAGGCCAGGAATCAGAAGGAGATGCCATGAGGGCCAGGCCCATCAAGATCGCGCCCTCGATCCTGTCGGCCGATTTCAGCCGGTTGGGCGAGCACGTGAAAGAGGCCGAGGAGGCGGGGGCCGATTATCTGCATGTGGATGTGATGGACGGGCATTTCGTGCCCAACCTCACCATCGGGCCCCTGGTGGTCGAGGCCATCGCCCCCATCACGCGCCTGCCGATCCACGCTCATCTGATGATGGAGAACCCCGAGGCCTACATCGAGGCCTTTGCTAGGGCTGGGACAGACTTGATCACGGTGCATGTAGAGACGTGTCCACACCTGCACCGCACGCTGGAGCAGATTCGGGATGCCGGCGCGCTGCCCTCGGTAACGCTGAACCCGGCCACGCCTCTGGTGGCGCTGGAAGAGGTATTGGATCAGGTGGCCAAGGTGCTGATCATGACGGTAGACCCGGGGTTTGGCGGCCAGGAGATGATCCTGGGCACGCTAGAGAAGGTACGCCGCCTGCGTCAGATGCTCGACGAGCGCGGGCTCGAGACGTGCGAGATCGAGGTGGACGGCGGGGTCAACCTGAACACCCTGCCCCAGGTGCTGGCAGCGGGCGCCGATGTGCTGGTGATGGGGTCGGCGATCTTTGGCAGTGAATGGGGCGTAGCCAGCGCCATAGAGCGGTATCGAGAGGCGATCGAGAACGCGAAAAGGCCGCTGCCCTAGGCAGCGACCCAAAGTCGCGCGAAACGACGGAACTAGCCCTGTTTCTTGGCAAGAGTACGCAGGCAGCTCGTGCAAAGCTTCATGCGCTTGGGCCGACCGTCCACCATGACAATCGTCTTTTGAATATTAGGGAGCCAATTACGCTTGGTACGACGCAGCGAGTGGCTCACATTATGACCGAACTGCGGGCTCTTGCCGCATACCTGACACTTGGCCATGCCCTCTCCCCTTTGTGTATCGAGCCCGTTTCAGGGCTACGTATTTGCCTTGAGACCGTCGTCTATGATACCATAGGCCGATGGTATCTGCAAAACTTGGCGAGGAGCCCAACATGAGCGGTGAAACGATCTTTGGCAGAATCCAGGTCTCTCCTCGTGCGATTTCGAGTATCGTGGCCCATACGGTATTGCGCTGCTATGGCGTAGTGGGTATGGCTCCAGCAACAGTCCGCGACGGTATTGCCGAGATTCTCCAGGTAGAGAATCTTCATCGCGGTGTTGGGGTTCATGTAGTAGAGGATCATATCGTGATCGATCTCTATGTGATCATCGAATATGGCACGCGTGTTTCCGAAGTGGCGCACAATGTGATGGAGAGCGTCAAGTTCAGCGTGGAGCAGGCGCTGTCGATGCCCGTGTCCGAAGTCAACGTCCATGTACAGGGAATTCGGGTAAGCGACAGAGACTAGTTTGGCCTCGGCGGATAGAGCAGGACCGGATGGGAGGGGGCACTTTTTTGAGCAGGCAGCTAAAAACCAATGAGGACAATGGCGAACTGCCGGATGTGCAAGAGATGACGGTTGATGGGATAACGCTCTACCAGGCGTTGCAGGCTGGTAGTGCCGTGCTTCAGGCGAACGTAAACGAGGTCAACGCGTTGAACGTGTTCCCGGTGCCCGATGGGGACACAGGTACGAACATGTCGTTGACACTTCGTGCTGCCCTGGACGAGGCAAAAGACATCGATCAAGCACCGGCCTATGAGATTCTACGTCGCGTATCCCATGGGGCACTGATGGGTGCTCGGGGGAACTCGGGGGTGATTCTCTCGCAGATTCTGCGTGGCGTTGCCAGGGGTCTGGATGAGAAGGCAACCATCAGTGCCGCCGACATCGCTGCGGCCCTACGGGAGGGCGCCGATACGGCTTACAAGGGCGTGATGAAGCCAGTCGAAGGCACCATGCTCACCGTCATTCGCGATACGGCCACCGTGGCAGAGCGTGCAGCCAACCTATCGGATGCCCAGGCCGCGATGAAGACAGTCTTTCAGGAAGCCCAAGCCTCGCTGGCCCGCACGCCACAGCTCCTTCCCGTGCTGGCCGAGGCGGGCGTGGTGGATGCAGGGGGCCAAGGGCTTTTGTGCATCTTTGAGGGGATCCTGGCTTTTGCGTCGGGCGAAACCCTTGTGGAACATTGGTCGGAGCAACATACAGCGGGAGCGCTCGAGGTGAATCCCCACGCACATCCACCTGAAGAAGAGCAATACGGCTTTGACGTGCAATGCATCATCCAGGGCGAGGCTTTGGACGTGGATGCGCTACGCGACCATGTGGCCGGCATGGGTGATTCGGTCCTGGTGGTGGGAGATGCGGAGGCCGTCAAGGTGCACGTGCACACCGATCATCCGGGTGAGGTGCTCGAGTATGCCATTCAACAAGGCGATGTAAGCTCGATCATCATCGAGAACATGCAACTCCAGTATCAAGAGTTTCTGCGTGCCGCCCAGGCGGCGCAGGCCGCCGCACCCGCCGACGTGCTTCCATCGGATCGTGTGGCCAGCTATCTTGGCCGATCCGAGACAGTCTCTGACATCAGCGTGGTGAGCGTCGTCTCTGGCGAGGGGCTATCGCGCGTCTTTGAGAGCCTGGGGATCGACGCCATTGTTTCCGGTGGGCAGACGATGAATCCCAGTACCCAGGACCTGGTCGCGGCCATCGAAGAAGCCCCCGGCGACAAGATCATCATCCTGCCAAACAACAGCAATATCATCCTGACGGCAGAACAGGCGCAGGCGATGGCGGAGAAAACGGTGCTGGTGGTACCGAGCAAGACAGTGCCTCAGGGCATCTCGGCGGTGCTGGCGTTCGACCAGGGGGCCACGCTGGATGAGAACTATGCGGCCATGCTCTCGGCGATACAGCAGATAGTGACCATGGAGATCACCCAGGCAGTCCGTACGGTACAGGTCAATGGCCTCACGGTGCAAAAGGGGCAGTTCATTGGATTGCTGAACGGCGACCTCAAGATCGCGGATGACGATCTGTCAACCGTGGCCAAGGGGCTGATTGGAAGCCTTTTGGTGGACGAATACGAGATCATGACGATATACTGTGGGCAGGATATCTCTCTTGCGCAGGGGCAGGCACTGGCCGATGAGTTCCAGGAGCTCTATCCGGACCTCGAATTCGAAGTGATCGACGGGGGGCAGCCTCACTATCACTATATCATCTCGGCAGAATGAGAGAAGGCTGAAGCCATGAGCAACGTTCGCATCGTAACCGACAGCATCGCAGAGCTATCCCCGGAGGTACTCGAGGCGCTCGAGATCACAGTAGTGCCCTGGCAGGTGCAACTGGATGGGGATACGGTCGTCGATACGCCCGATCTGAGAACCCCTGACTTTTACCAGCGCAACTCGAGCCCGCCCATAGCCATCCCACCCACGGCGGCGGAGTTTGCCGAGACGTTTGGCCGCTGTGCCCGCGCCTCTGGCGAGATCGTGGTGGTACTTTCCTCGAGTCGTATCACTCGCTCCCTGGAACTTGCCCGTCAGGCGCGCGGCGAGTTCGTGGGGCGTTGCCAGATTCATCTGATCGATTCCGGTTTCATCTCATGTCCGCTGGGCGCCCTGGTGGTCGAGGCCGCACGGGCAGCCCGCGCGGATGCCGGTGCAGCAGAAATCGTGCGATATATCAATGGGCTGATCGCACGCACATATTTCGCCTTTTATGCTGAATCGCCAGACCAGATGCTGCATCATGGCCTCGTGCAGAACTCGCCAGAGGTTTTGGGCACGCCCTCTGGTTACAAGCCACTCTTGCTCATGGAAGAAGGCAAGATCGCGCCCCTGCCACGCTCACGCAAGCGCGGCGAGCCCATCGAGCGTATTGTCGAGTTTGTGGGAGAGTTTGGCCCTCTGGAGAACCTCTGGACGGTTAGCACCGGCCTCCACCCCGGTCTGGAGCTTTTGCACACGCTCCTATCAGAAGAGCATCCGGATCACACCTACGAGGACCACATCTATGGTCCTGTCGTCGCCAGCTACCTGGGATCCTCTCTGCTGGGCGTGGCAGCCATCGAAGCCCTACTGTAATCGCGTTTGCCAACGAGGAACAGGAGCTATGAGTTCTTCATCGGCTTTTGAAAAGCTGAAACGTATTTTGCTATTAGAAGAGGAGCAAGGTTGTAACGATCGCGCCGTGATTGGCGGCTTGGATCGCTATATGCAGTTTTGGGAGAGACAGGCTCATGAAGAGCTGGGCGCCCAATTTGGCCCGGATATTACCGAGGTGGGCCGCGCCCTGGCGGATTATGGTACCCGCTCGCATGCCGCGCGTCAGTCTGCGCTGCAGGCGGCGCTTGCGCTGCTAGAGAATGGCCATGAGCCAGTGATGGACGAAAGGTTTGTGGCAGAGCCTAGCAGGCCACAGCCAGAGAGGCGCAGCGCACCGGCGCCGAGAAGACAACGGCCCCAGCCCAAGGCCAAGGCATCGGAAGGCAAAGGTCTCACGGCGTCGATCCAGACGCTGCCCGGCGTAGGGCCGGCGCGGGCCGAGCAGATGGCCCGCCTGGGCGTCGAGACCATCCGCGATCTGATCTATCACTTTCCCCGCCGGTACGACGACTTTGGCCAACTGAAACAGATCAACCAACTGACCCTCGATGAAGAAGTGACGGTGGTGGGCGTCGTGCGCAAAGCCGAGAACCAGCGCATCGGTGGACGCCGGAGCCTGTTCCGAGTGACGCTCAGCGATGGGACAGGGACGATCGAGTGCACCTGGTTCAACCAGGCTCATCTACAAAAGACGCTAAGAACGGGGACGGAGATCGCCGTGAGCGGGCGGGTGGGCGAGTTCCTGGGTCGGCTGGTATTCAGCTCGCCCGAGTGGGAACCACTGCAGCGCGACCTGTTGCACACGGGGCGGCTTGTGCCGGTATATGCGCTGACCGAGGGGCTGCCCATGCGCTGGCTGCGCACGCTGATCCGTGATACGTTGCGACAATGGGTACCGCGCATCATGGATCCGATGCCACAGGAGATTTTGGACTCGGCAGACCTGATCGATCTGCGCTCGGCAATCATGCAGATTCACTTTCCCGAGAGCCGCGAGGCTCTGGCTCAGGCGCGTACCCGGCTCTGCTTTGATGAGCTGCTGCTTTTGCAGCTCGGCGTGCTGCGCAAGCGCCGCGAGTGGCGCCAGGAGAATGGCTGCGTCGTGGAGGTGGCTCCTGCGGTGATCGAGGAGTTCATCGAGGGGCTACCCTTTGATCTTACGGGGGCGCAGCGAGCGGCCATTCAAGAGCTGCTGGATGATATGGCGCAACCGGTGCCCATGAGCCGCCTCTTGCAGGGCGACGTGGGCTCGGGCAAGACCGTGGTGGCCGTGGCGGCCATGCTGGCGGCGGTCCGCGCGGGCTATCAGGCCGCCCTCATGGCGCCCACCTCGATTCTGGCAGAGCAACATGCGGCCTCTGTGCGAGAGATGTTGGGCGGCTATCCCGATATTCGATGCGCGCTGCTGCACGGCAGCCTGCCGAATGCGGAAAAGGAGCGTCTCCGCCAAGAGGTGGCCGAGGGCGAGGCCGCCATCGTCATTGGCACCCACGCCCTGATCCAGGATACCGTGGACTTTTCGCGGCTGGCGCTAGCGATCGTGGACGAACAGCACCGTTTCGGGGTATTGCAGCGCGACACCCTGCGAGACAAGGGCGCCGAGGCTCTGCCCCACATGCTGGCCATGAGCGCCACACCCATTCCGCGCACCTTGGCGCTGACGGTGTATGGCGATCTGGATGTGTCTACGTTGGATGAGCTGCCTCCGAACCGGCAGCCGGTGATCACGGCGGTACGGACGCACCGCAGCCGAGAGCGGATCTATGCCTTTATTCGCACACAGGTCGAAAAGGGACACCAGGCATTTGTGATCTGTCCGTTGGTAGAAGAGTCAACCCAGATCGAGGCCAAGGCCGCGGTGGAGGAATATGAGCGGCTGAGCCAGGAGATCTTTTCCCAGTTCCGCGTGGGGCTGCTGCATGGCCGCGTGGGCGCCGAGGAAAAGGAACGGGTAATGGCGGCGTTCAAGGCAGGCGAGTATAATATTCTGGTCTCGACGGCCGTGGTCGAGGTGGGCGTCGACATCCCCAACGCGACGGTGATGTTGATCGAGGGGGCCGAGCGCTTTGGCCTGGCCCAGTTGCACCAATTCCGAGGCCGGGTGGGGCGCGGCGCCCACAGATCGTACTGCATCCTGCTGACCGACAGCCGCTCCGAGGAGAATCTGGCGCGCCTGCAGGTGATGGAAGAGACGACGGACGGCTTTGTGTTGGCAGAAAGGGACCTGGAGCTACGCGGGCCAGGCGATTTTCTGGGCGTGCGACAGCATGGCCTGCCGGAGCTCAAGGTGGCGCAATTGGGCGATACGGCGGTGTTGGCGTTGGCGCGTCGTGAGGCCCTGCGCATTCATGACCAGGACCCCGATCTGACGCTGCCCAAATACAGGAGCCTGGCTCACAGTGTGAACCATTTCTGGGCATCGGTAACCTTAGCCTAAGGCTTGGCCTATAGATAGGCATGAGGAGGAAGGTTTGACATTCGCGATCTATCCCGGCACATTCGATCCCATCCACTATGGTCATATGGATGTGGCCCGGCGTGCGGCCTCGATCTTTGATCATCTGGTAGTGGGCGTCTATGCACATCCCCGCAAGACGCTCATGTTTCCCCTGGACGAGCGGCTGAGCCTCGCCCGTGAGGCGCTCTCTGATATCCCCAATATCACGGTGGAGGGTTATGAGGGGCTCACGGTGGATTTCGCCGCCAAGCACGAGGCGCGCGTGATCGTCCGCGGCCTGCGTGTGATATCGGATTTTGAGCTCGAGTATCAGATGGCCATGACCACGCGCAAGCTGTCACCCGAGATGGACATGGTTTGTCTCATGACGAGCCTGGAGCACGCCTTTATCAGCTCTTCTATGGTCAAGGAGATCATTATGGCGGGCGGCTGCGTAGATCAGATGGTGCCCGATTTCGTGGCCAGCTATCTGGCAGAGCGAATCAGCGCGCCGAATGCAATAGGAGGGCAGAATCATTGACATCTTGAGGCTTGTAGACCGGTTGGAGGAATTGATCGAGCACGGGCATCGTTGGCCCTTTGGCAACGGCGTCGTGGTCGACCGTGAGGCATTCCTGAACCTGATCGATCAGATGCGCATCTCGATCCCGCAAGAGATTCGTCGCTCGCAGGAGTTCGAGGTAGAGCGCGAGCGCTATATTGCCCAGGCCCAAGAGGATGCGCGGGCGATCATGGAGCAGGCACGCGAGGACGCGGCCCGCTTGCTGGATGAGCAGCAGATCAAACGCCAGGCCGAGATAGATGCCAAGCGCATCGTGGAGCGGGCGCGCCGAGAGGCGCAAGAGGTTCGCGATGGAGCCGACATATATGCCGAAGAGGTGTTGCACGAGCTGGACCGCCATACACGGCTCATCAGCCGCACGATTCAGAATGGGCTACGCGAGCTGGACAAGCATCAGGAAGGCGTGACGGCGGAATCGGGCGCAGCAGAAGCCGACGCCGCAACAGAGCCGGCCGAGGCAATGAGCGACGAGCCCACCCAAGAGGCACCCTCGCAGGTGGCCTCTGTGCCCGCTGAGCCGTCTCCGCTTGCGACGCCGGATGAGACCCCACCCAATGGGGAGCAAGCGGGCGACTGAGCCCGCGCGCCCCTGGTTGCGCTAGGAGACGTCCAGGGCAAGGCCGGGCGCGACGAGGCACGCGGGCAGAATCAGGGCGCCCGCGTCCTGGAGGGCATCCTTGACGGCGCCCACGCGCTCTGGCTCGGCGATGGTGATCATGCAGCCGCCGCCGCCCGCCCCGCAGATCTTGGATGCCGCGGCGCCGGCCTGGGCGGCCCCTGCCATGATACGCTCGATGTCGGGCGTTGTGACGCCCTCGGCCAACCCACGGCGGAGCTGCCACTCGCGATCCACCAGCTCGTAAAACTGTGGCAGGTCCTGATCGATAAGGCACTGGCGCATGGCATGGGCGATCTCTTTGATCTCGCCCATGCGGGCCACCGTGTCGCCCTGCTTTTCGATGTAGCTCTTGAGCATGGCCCAGTTGGTAACGGCTGAAGAGTGCGGAATGCCTGTAAAAGAGACGATCAGACGCTCGTTCAGCAGATCGATCAGCCCATTCCCCTCAGAAAGGCACTCGACCTGCCAGCCGTCGATCCCGAACCAGATCGAACTTATGCCGCCATAGAGGGGCGGAAAATAGTCCTGCTTGCCGGTGGGAATACCGATCACCTGGGCCTCGATATTGGCCCCGGTATCGATGATGTGCTGGTAGCAGATCTCGCGATCGGTAAGCTCGCAGAGGGCGGCCGAGAGGGCCATCAGCAACGCCGATGAGGCCCCGATCCCCGAGCCCTGGGGCGCCTCGCTGCGGATGTGAATGTCGAGCCCCATCTCGGGGCGGTAGTACTGCAGGGCATAGTGCACCAGACTGAGAGAGCCTCCGGGGCGCAGCGCGTCGAAAGAGTCATGCTCTTCGTGCAGGTCAAGATCATCCGAGTGGATCAGGATGCGCGGATCAGCGCGTGTGGCGATGCGTACCTCGGCAAAGATATCCACGGCGGCGTTCACCGTCAGGCCGCCACCCTCGAACAGATAGAGCGGGTAGACGTCCAGCGTGCCGCCGGCCAGATCCACGCGCATCGGTACCTTGGCTCGAATCTCCATGTATTGCTCCTGTTGTCCTCGCTCTAGTTGAATAAACGCTCCAACGGATCGCTCGAACGGGGCGCCGAGTCGGGTGGCCGGGCGTTGTCTCGCTCGCGCTGAAAGAGGGCATCCTCCGCAAAGTACTTTTGCCATTCCTCAGGGGCATTCAGGTCGTCGGCGCCATGGCGCGTCAGGCGCTGGCGCACCTGGACCATGACGGGCGTATTGACCGAGGCGCCGGCGACAATGACCTGCCCCTTGCTGAGGGCCGGCAGCTCGGCCAGCAGGTCGCGCCCCACCGATTCGACGCTTTCGGCCACCCGCGCCTGATCGATGGGGTTGACGATGCGCATGATGCACTGGGTCATGCACTGGGAGAGCACGTCGCTATCCAGCTTGCCGGGGCGCTGGCTGATGAGCCCCACAGAGACGCCAAACTTGCGCCCCTCGGAGAGGATCTGCTTGAGGATACCGGTGGTAACCAGGTCGGCGTTGGCCGGCGCATAGTTGTGGGCCTCCTCGATGAGGACAAAGGCCGGGTAGGGGATATAGTCCTCGTCGTCGGCCAGGTTGCGTCCCCGTACGGTATCCATGCGAGCCTGGTTGATGCGGCGCAGCAGCGTGGCGACAATGATCTGCTGCTCGCGGTCAGGGATCTCGTTGAGCTGCAGGATGGTACACTGACCGGGGCGCAGCAGAGTCGTGAGGGGCAGGTTGCGGTTGTCGTCAAAGATCGACGATTGCTCCAGCACCTGGCTCACACGCCAGATGAGAGCGCCCACGGTGGGATCCTCATCGCCATCGGCCTCGGGATCGGTGACAGTCTCGCCGCGCAGACCCTTGCGAATCTCGACCTTGAGGGTGCCCCGGTTCCACTTGTCGCCGTGCTCGCGCTTGACGCGGCCATAGGCCTGGCCCAGCAAAAAGTGCATGCGCTCCGAGAGGTTGGGCA
>SLPC01000047.1 GCA_007132185.1 Anaerolineae bacterium
CCTCCTGCACCATCATCATAGAAAATAGGTGGGCTGTTTGCTGCAAAGGCGCAGCAAGGGACATCTCACCGATCCTGAGACTAGTTCACACGAACTGGTCTCTTTTTTGTCAGCCTGCCCCTGCCGACAGGGGTGACCTGGGAAGTGAGCGAATGCGATGAGCAATCACCTGCGGCGCCAGCGTCCTCATGGACTGAACGATCTCTTTTACGAACAGGCAGCCATCAAGACGGGGCTCGAAGAGCTTTTGCTCGAGACGTTCTCTCTATGGGGCTACCAGCGCATCATCCTGCCGACCTTTGGCTACTATGAGAGCCTGTCCGCCGGGACCAGCCCCGAGATCCAGCGGCATATGTACCGTTTTTTCGACCGTGAGGGCAACGTGCTGGCACTGCGCGCCGACATGACCGTGCCGACGGCTCGACTGGTAGCCACCCGGCTCTATGATCAGCCCCTCCCGCTGCGTTTCTGCTATGCGGGGAGCGTCTTTCGCCACGAGCAGCCCCAGGCGGGCCAGCGCCACGAGTTTACCCAGGCGGGGGTCGAGCTGATCGGGGCCGCGACTCCCGAGGCCGATGCCGAGGTGGTGGCCCTGGCCATTGCAGCTCTTCAGGCGCTGGGCATCACCGAGTTCCAGATCAACCTGGGCCAGGTAGCCTTTCTGCGGGCCCTCATGGAGGACATGGGACTGCAGAATGGCGACCAGTACGAGCTGGAGCAGGCTATCGGGCGCAAGAACGATGTCGAGGTGGCCGCCACACTGGAAAAGCTGCAGGTCACTGGCGAAGCGGCCCGCCTGATCCGGGCGTTGCCGCACCTGTATGGTGGAGTCGAGATTCTGCCACGCGCCCGCGATCTGGCCACCAACCCGGCCGCCCGCGCCGCCGTCGAGTATCTGGAGGACGTCTATGGGTTGCTGGTGGCCCAGGGCGTTGCAGAACACATCATCCTGGACCTGGGCGAGATACGCGGTATGGCCTACCATACCGGCATCGCCTTTCGCGGCTATGTCAGGGGCCTGGGCTTTGACGTGTGCGGCGGTGGCCGCTATGACGATCTGATGACCCAATTCGGCTCCAGCCTGCCGGCGGTGGGCTTTGCCCTGGGGATCGAGCGGGCCATGCTGGCCAGCCCCTTTCAGGCGGACGTGGCGCTGGACCTGCTGCTTTTCTGCGAGAGCCAGGCCGATGGCTATGCCGTCGCGGCGCGCGCCCGTGCGCTGGGCCTGCAAGTCGAACTAGAGGTCCTGCGGCGGCGTGGGGATGATCTGCTAGAGTATGGCCAGGCGAAAAGAGCGCGGCGTATTGTTACTTGCGATAGCGAGGGTCACTGCGTGCTCTATCAACGGGACACCGAGCGCGAGCTGACCCTGGCCGAGATACAAGAGGAGATGGCGGGATGGAGGCGTTGACAGTAGCTCTGCCCAAGGGACGCATGCAGGACGAGGTGCTGGATCTGTTCGCCGAGGCGGGCTATGTGGGCGAAAGCGACAATGGCCGCAAGCTGATCTTTGGTGATAGCGAGAATAAGCTGCGTTTCGTGCTGGCCAAGCCGGCCGATGTCCCCACCTATGTCGAGTATGGCGCCGCCGAGTTGGGCGTCGTGGGGCAGGATGTATTACGCGAGGGCGGCCAGGACCTGTACGAACCTCTGCATCTGGGCCTCGGTTGCTGCCGCCTGGCATTGGCGGGGCCACCAGCCTGGCGCGAGCGAGATTTGCGCCTGATTCCGTATCTGCGGGTCGCCAGCACCTTTCCGCGCCTGACCCTGGATTACTTTCAGGAGCGCGGCCTATCCGTCGAGGTGATCTATCTCAGCGGCTCCGTCGAGCTGGCCCCCGCTGTGGGGCTCGCCGAGCTGCTGGTGGACCTGGTCCAGAGCGGGCGCACCCTCAAGGAGAACGGTCTGGTCGAGCTTGAGACGATCATGGAGTCAGAGGCGATCCTGGTAGTCAACCGGGCCGCCCAGAAGCTGCATTTTCGCCAGATCCAGGAGGTCATCAACCGACTCGCGGGCGCGCTGGAGCGTAGAAAGGTGGCAGCATGAGCGCAACCCCGATCCGGATCGTCTATGGCGCCATTGAGGCGCGACGTACTCTCTTACGGCGCCAGGCGCTGGACGAGTACGTCGTCTCGCCCGAACTGGCGCGCTCCATCGAGGATCTCTTTGGCGAGCCGTTGACGCCAGACCAGGTCGTGGCCCGCATCCTGGAGGATGTGCGCGACCAAGGTGACATGGCGCTGTACAGCTATGCCGAGCTGCTGGACGGCGGCCGCCCCGAGGCATTGCGCGTCCAGCCCGAGCGTATCGTCGAGGCCTGGGAGCGCACCCCCGAGACGCTGCGCCGAGCGCTGACGCTCTCAGCCGAGCGGCTGCGCGCCTTTTACGAGCGGCAGCCGAAACAGTCGTGGATGGAGTGGGACGAGGCAGGCGGCGCCCTGGGCCAGATGATCCGGCCCCTGGAGCGCGTCGGCATCTATGCTCCCAACGGCAGCGCGCCCTATCCGTCATCGCTGCTCATGGCCGCTGTACCGGCCCAGGTGGCGGGCGTGCCCCAGATCGTGGTGGCCACGCCGCCCCGCAAGGGCGCCCTGAACGACACCATCCTGGCAGCCGCCCATGTGGCGGGCGCGACAGAGGTATATGCCGTGGGTGGAGCCCAGGCCATCGCGGCCCTGGCTTATGGCACCGAGTCGGTCCCCCGGGTGGACAAGATCCTGGGCCCCGGCAATATCTTTGTCGTGCTAGCCAAGCGGCGTGTGTATGGGCGCGTGGGCATTGACGCGCTGCCCGGCCCCACCGAGACGCTGCTCATCGCCGATGAGACGGCCAACCCGGTCTATGTAGCGGCCGACCTGCTCGCCCAGGCCGAGCATGACCCGCTGGCCTCGGCGATCCTCCTCACGCCCTCCGTCGACGTGGCCGACGCGGTGCAGGCCCAGGTGCGGGAGCAGTTGGCCGATCTGTCGCGACGCGAGATCATCCTGACGTCGCTGGAAGCGCGCGGCGGCATTGTGGTGGTAGCCGATCTGGACGAGGCGCTGGAGCTGGCCAACGAGTATGCCCCCGAGCACCTCTGCCTGCTGACGGCCGATGCGTGGAGCCTGCTGGGCCGGGTACGGCACGCGGGCGGCGTCTTTGTGGGTGAACTCTCCTCCGAAGCGCTGGGCGATTACGTCGTGGGCCCCAGCCACATCATGCCCACCGGCCAGACGGCGCGCTTTTCCTCGCCCGTGAACGTGTGGGATTTCCTCAAGATCACCAGTGTCTTTGGCGTCAGCGCGCCCGTGGCCCGCCAGATCAGCCAGGAGGCGATCACGCTGGCCGAGGAGGAGGGCCTCTATGCCCACGCCGAGGCGGTGCGCATCCGCCTGCGGGAGCTGCAAGAGGGAGAGAAGGACGCATGAGCCAACGCACGGGGTCTCTGGTAGTGAGCGAACTGATTGGCGGGCGCGTGCGGGGCATGCAGGAATACGCCCCCGAGCCTCTGGCCGAGACGGCCCGGCGACTGGGTGTGGCGCCTGCATCGTTGATCAAACTCGACGCCAACGAGAACCCCTACGGCCCCACCGACCGGGCCGCCGCCGTGCTGCGCGCCTATGCCGAGCACCATCGCTATCCCGATCCCATCAGCCGGCGCCTGCGCCAGGCCATCGGATCCTATCTGTCCGTCGATCCGGACCAGATCCTGGTGGGCAACGGCTCCGACGAGCTGATCGACCTGCTGCTACGGCTGTTCCGGCCCGCACCGAGGCCGGTTGCCGGTTCAAATGCGGACGACCGGGCGCCTAACGGCATCGGCCAGGTGATCGACTGCCAGCCTTCGTTTGGCATGTATGCTTTTTATGGCGTTGCCAACGACATGCAGGTGGTCGATATTCCCCGCACCAGCGGCTATGGCGTGGATGTCGAGGCCATCGAGACACTGTGCGCCAGGGATCCCCAGCCGCGCATCCTGTTCGTCGCCTCGCCCAACAACCCCGATGGCCAGCTCTTGCCCGAGGCGGCGCTGCGTCGCCTGCTGGCCCTGCCGCTCGTGGTCGTGCTGGACGAGGCTTATGTCGAGTTTGCCGGAGACTCGCGTGTAGGCTGGGTGGCAGAGCACGACAACCTGATCGTGCTGCGCACCTTTAGCAAGTGGGCCGGGCTGGCGGGGCTGCGGGTGGGCTATGGTGTGTTCCCGCCGGCCCTGGCCACCGCCCTGCTCAAGCTCAAGTCGCCATACAACGTCAACGGTGCCGCTCAGGCCGCTGCCCTGGCGACCCTGGAGGACGTGGAGCAGGCAATGGCGCGGGTGCGCCTGCTGGTCGCCGAGCGCGAGCGACTGTACACCCGATTGCAGGACATCCCGGTCGTGCAACCCCATCCCAGCCAGGCGAACTATATCATGTGCCATGTGCGCGGCTATACGTTGGCCGAGCTGCGCGATTGGATGGAGGCGCGGGGCATCCTGCTGCGCTATTATGGGCGGGGCGCGCTGGCCGATTGCATCCGCATTTCGGTGGGCACGCCCGAGCAGAACGACGCCGTGATCGAGGCGCTAGAGGCGTTGCCATCCCAAGTCCTAGCAAGCAAGGAGTGAACCATGGATCGCACGGTCACGTTACAACGACAGACCAACGAAACCGACATTGCCCTCTCCCTTGATCTCGATGGCCAGGTGCGCTGGGAGTGCGAGACCGGCGTGCCCTTCCTGGATCACATGCTCAGCCATGTGGCCGCCCATGGCCTGCTCGATCTGGAGATACGCGCCAAGGGCGACACAGAGATCGACGACCATCATACCGTCGAGGATGTGGGCATCGTGCTGGGGCAGGCGCTGGCCCAAGCACTGGGCGACAAGCAGGGCATCACCCGCTATGGCAGTCAGCTCATGCCCATGGACGAGGCCCTGGTGCTGGTGGCGCTGGACTTTTCCGGACGCGGTCTGCTGGTCTATGATGTCGCACTCCCCGGCGCCCGCGTGGGCACGTTCGACACCGAACTGGGCGGCGAGTTCCTGCGCGCACTGGCCCACAATGCGGACCTGACACTGCACGTCAAGCTGCTCCACGGCGAGAACACCCACCACATCCTGGAAGCGATCTTCAAGGGGCTGGGGCGCGCTTTGGGACAGGCGGTGGCCGTGGATCCACGACGCGTCGGCGTGCCCTCGACCAAAGGCACACTTTGATGTTGGCGATCATCGACTATGGCATGGGCAATCTGCGCAGCGTCTATATGGCCTTTCGGCGGCTGGGCGTCGAGGCGGAGGTGACGTCCGACCCGGGCGTACTGGCACAGGCACAGGCCGTGGTGCTGCCCGGCGTGGGCGCCTTTGGCGATGCTATGGGCAATCTGCGGTCGCTGGGGTTGGTCCAGCCGATTCGCGAGATCATCGCCGACGATACGCCCCTGATCGGAATCTGCCTGGGGCTGCAGCTCCTGTTCGAGAGCAGCGTCGAGATGGGCACCCATCGCGGGCTGGGCGTGCTACCGGGGCGGGTGCGCCGCTTTCCCAACAGCCTGACCGTGCCCCACATGGGCTGGAACCAGATTCACCAGGCACGGCCCATCCCTCTCTGGCGGGGGCTGCCCGACCATGCCTATGCCTATTTCGTGCACTCTTATTACGTGGAGCCGGACGATGCCTCGGTCATTGCCGCCACCACCGACTATGGGATCGATTACGCCTCGGTGGTGGCGCGGGGCAATCTGTACGGCATCCAATTCCATCCGGAAAAGAGCCAGACTGTGGGCGAGCGCATCCTGCGCAACTGGCTCATCGAATGCGCCCTCTTGCCGCAGGACGCCGCCTGGGAGGCCGCATGATCATCTATCCCGCCATCGATCTTCGCCATGGACGCTGCGTGCGCCTGCAGCAGGGCGACGCCGCCGCAGAAACCGTCTTTGCCGACGATCCGGTGACCGCGGCGCGGCGCTGGGTTGCCGAAGGCGCTGCGTGGCTGCACATCGTCAACCTGGATGGCGCTCTGGGCGAAGAGAGCGCCGCCAACCTGGCCGCACTGGAGCGCATTCTGGCCACCGTGGATGTGCCCGTGCAGTTCGGAGGCGGGCTGCGCTCGGCTGACGACGTGGGGCGCCTGCTCGAGCTGGGCGTTACCCGGGCCATCCTGGGCACCGTGGCTGTGCGGCAGCCTGAGGTCGTCGAGGAGGCGCTGGCGCGCTATGGCCCTGGCGCACTGGTGGTGGGCATCGATGCCCGCGACGGAATGGTCGCCATCCACGGCTGGCAGGAGACATCGACGCTCTCGGCTACGGGGTTGGGTCAACGCATGGCCGAGATGGGCGTCGTGCGTGTCGTGTATACCGATGTGGGGCGCGACGGGATGCTCAGCGGCGTCAACCTCGAGGCCACGGGCGCTCTGGCCCGCGAGACGGGCCTGCAAGTCATCGCCTCGGGGGGCGTGGCGACGCTTGACGACGTGCGCGCCCTCAAAGAGCATCAAACAGAAGGCATCGCTGGCGTGATCATCGGCATGGCCCTCTACCAGGGGCATGTGGATCTCGCCCAGGCATTGGCTATCGCCAAGGAGTAGAATGTTGGCCAAACGAATCATCCCCTGTCTCGATGTGATGAATGGACGCGTGGTCAAGGGCGTCAACTTTGTCGAGCTGCGCGACGCCGGCGACCCGGTGGAGCATGCGTTGGTATACAGCCAGGAGCAGGCCGACGAGCTGGTCTTTTTGGACATCAGCGCCTCGCATGAGAGCCGCGATATCGTGATCGACATGGTGCGGCGCGTGGCCGATGCGGTCACCATTCCCTTTACCGTGGGCGGCGGCATACGCACCGTAGAGGATATGCGCGCGGTGCTGCTGGCGGGCGCCGACAAGATCTCGATCAACAGCTCGGCCATACGCACGCCCGAGCTGATCGGTGAGGGCGCCCAGCGCTTTGGGTCGCAGTGCGTCGTGGTGGCCATTGACGTCAAGACCGAGGCCGACGGCCAGTGGCAGGTCTATATCAGCGGGGGGCGCATCGCCACCGGGCGCGAGGCCGTGGAATGGGCCCGCGAAGTGGAGCAGCGCGGCGCCGGAGAGATCCTGCTCACCAGCATGGACCGGGACGGCACCAAAGATGGCTATGACCTGGGCGTCATCCGGGCCGTGGCCGACGCGGTCTCGATCCCGGTGATCGCCTCGGGCGGCGCCGGCAACAAGGAGCATTTCTACGAGGCGCTGACCGAGGGCGGCGCCAGCGCGGCCCTGGCGGCCTCGCTCTTCCACTTTCGCGAACTCTCCGTAACCGAGATCAAAGGCTACCTGGCCGAGCGCGGTGTGCCGGTGCGGAGCTAGCGATGGCGACCTACGAGCCACCGGTTGACGCAGTGGACCTCGAGGCGCTGGCGTGGGACGCGCGCGGGCTCGTGCCGGCCATCGTGCAGAATGCCGCCACCGGTCAGGTGCTGATGCTGGCTTACATGAACCGCGAGTCGCTCCAGCGCAGTCTGTCCAGCGGCGAGACCTGGTTCTGGAGCCGCAGCCGCCAGACTCTGTGGCACAAGGGGGCCACGTCGGGCAACACGCAGCGCATCGTCGAGATCCGAGTCGATTGTGACGCCGACACCCTGCTGGTAAGAGTGGAGCCCGCCGGGCCCGCCTGCCACACGGGCAGAACAAGCTGCTTTTACCGGACGCTGACGGGCGGACCCGTGACGGGCGGACCCGTGACAGAGTAGGCCTTGACGGGCTCCCAGAGCGAGAGCGTAGGTCGCCAACTGCCCGGGATATGACTATAATGAGGTGCCAAGTGAGCAATACCATTCAGGCGCTAGAAAAGACCATCGCGGAGCGTCAAGAACATCCCCGCGAGGGCTCGTATACCTGCGAGCTCTTTCGCCAAGGCGAGGTCGAGATCCTGAAAAAACTGGGCGAAGAGGCCGTCGAGGTGATCGTGGCCGCTTCGCTTCAGGATCGGGAGCGGGTGGTGTACGAGAGCGCCGACCTGATGTATCACCTTCTTGTGGCGTTGGCGGCCAAAGGTATCGCCTGGCAGGATGTCGAGACCGAGTTGAGACGACGGTTCAAATAAAAGAGGGCGTGCATGCACGAGCAGACACTATTTGCCCCGGATCGGATCAAGGCGTTTTTGTTCGATTTGGACGGCACCCTCATCGAAAGCAATGATCGCTGGACGGCCAAGCTGGCCGCCGGGCTGGGGCCCCTGGCGCGCCTGTCCAAACTATTCGACCCGGATTCCCTGGCCCATGCGATTGTGATGAACGTAGAGATACCCTCCAACTATGTTATCTCGGCTCTGGAGCACCTCGGGCTGGAGAGCAGGTTTTTTGGCTTGGCCGATCGGATACGGCGCGCCCGCGGTTTGGCTACGCGAGAGTTGTCAGACACAGTATCAGGAACCCACCATCTCCTGGAGACATTGCACAGTAGCTATAAACTGGCGGTGGTGACCACACGCGCACGCCCAGAGGCCTATGCTTTTCTGGCGGGCGGCGATCTGGAGCGCTATTTCCCCGTGGTGATCACCCGGCAGGATGTGCTCCGGCTCAAGCCGCACCCAGAGCCGGTGCTTACCGCGGCGGGCATGCTGGGCGTAGCGCCAGAAGCCTGCGTCATGATAGGAGATACGGTGGCAGACATACGCTCGGCGCGCAGAGCGGGCGCTATTGCCGTTGGCGTACTGAGTGGGTTCGGGCGCCGCCAGGAACTGGAGCGCGCTGGCGCAGATATCATAGTGGACTATGCCGAGGATCTGCTCAGGCTGCCAGAATGGGACAGCCAGCTAGACTAGGCAGCTAGATTATTCAGCATCGGCGCCGACTGTGGCAGACTCGCGCTCGTCAATGCGATACAGCTTCTCAGGGCTCTCCAGCCGATCGAGATACAGCACGCCATCCAGATGATCCAACTCATGCTGAAAGGCCTGGGCCAATAGGCCCTCGGCGCGGTAGCGTACCTCACGACCATCGAGGTCCTGGGCCTTGATGACCACGTAGGTGGCTCGTTTGACCAGTCCCCGATAGCCAGGCACCGAAAGACAGCCCTCTTCCATTTCCTCTCGACCGCGTGTCTTGACGATCTCTGGGTTCACCAGCACATAGACCTCGGCCGGCGCTATCTCATTGTCATCCTCATCGTATTCGGCGGGCATCTCTACCACAAACACGCGCTGCAACACGCCGATCTGGGGCGCGGCCAGGCCGAGCCCATAGGCGGCATGCATGGTATCGAACATATCCTCCACAAGGCGCTGCAAAGCATCGCCAAAGCGGGTTACCTTTTTTGACTTTTCGCGGAGCATCGGATGCTCGGCAGTGAGAATGGGTCTAATCGCCATCACAATCCCCAGAGAATGCCAAATTCTTGACTACTTGTCTCTATTTTAAGTTTGCACAGAAGGCATGTCAAATCGCCCTCTCTTTCGACCAGCCGCTTCTGCCTCCAGACATTGACATATGATCCAGGGTATCTTACAGTAGAGCTAGAAAACTCAATGGAGCAAGAAACGTGCAGAGACAGCCAAACTCCAAGCACTGCTTTTTGTGCGGAGTAGAAAACCCCATCGGCCTAAAGCTGGCCTTTTATGAGACGCAGGAGAATCGTGTGCTTGTGCGCTTTATGCCTGAGGAGATCCATCAGGGCTATCCAGGCGTAATGCATGGCGGAATCGCCTGCGCTCTCTTGGACGAGACCATCGGCCGTACTCTTGTGAGCCATGACATCTGGGCCATGACCGTCGATCTCCAGGTACGGTTCCACCAGCCGGTACCTCTATGTGAACCTCTGACGGTCGTTGGTGAAATTGTGAGATTGCGTAGCCGTATGATGGATGGTCGGGGAGAGATTCGGCTAGCCAACGGCTCGGTGGCCGTGAGCGCTCAGGCACGCTATATCCACCTGCCAGAAGACAAGGTGGACGAGTTTCGTGATCAACTGGGGTCGTGGCAGGTAATGCCGGATAAAAAAGAGGAGCCACCTTTCCAGGCGCAAGACTAGACCGCGAGAGTTGGCAAAGGGAGGAAATATGGAACGCAATAGTCGTACCAGTGTGTGGATCATCATCGCAGCCCTCGCAGGGCTAATAATAGGATGTCTGGGAGGCCTGCTATTCGGCAGCGTAATCGGCCTGGGTCTGGGCCGAATCTCGCAGCCTGCTCCCCCGGACCCTATCCCAGCGCCCGCCCCGCCAGCGGAACCCGAAACACCGAGGCAAGGGGGCTTGCTCATCACCCAGGTAGCGCCCGATAGCCCGGCCGAAGCAGCGGGTATCCAGGCTGGCGATATTGTCGTCGCTTTGGACGGCATCTCTTTGATGGAGAATCGACTCCCCGAACTGATCAGGGACTATGAGCCGAATGATAGCGTGACGCTCACCCTTTTGCGTAGAGGACGACAGATCGACGTGCGGGTGAGCCTGGGGACGCACCCTGAGCAACCCGAACTGCCGTGGATCGGGATCTTTTATCGGGAGCTGCCGGGATGAGCGTTCGCGCGCCCTAGCCTATTGTGAGCCAGATAGGCTGGATCTGAGCTCTAGTTGCTGGTGGTCGGCCGGACAGGCGTTGTCCCGGGTGCGGGAAAGAGGTCATTCACCAAGGCTCGCACCTTGTCCCAGTCCGCGACCTCGACCATCCATCCCTGCGGCGTGATGACCGTGGTCGTCATCGAGCTATCGATGACCGCATGGCGGATATTCTCACGCTCGATTTTGCGAGCCGCATCGGCCAAGAGATACATATCTTCCAGCGTGAGGTCCGTTGACACCGACGAGCCTACCAGATCGAGGATGATCGGTATGCGCACAAGCGGGATGTCCAAGGCGATCGCCTTGTCACGCGCCGCCAAGAGCAAATGCTGCTGGCGCTCCATACGCGCAAAGTCGCTGCCGCCCTGCCGGGTGCGCGCATATTGGAGCGCTGTGCGCCCATCCATCTGCTGGACGCCCTCCGGGATGTGAATCGTTTTGACGCCATAATCCGCCGTAGGATACTTGGTATCATAGATGGGCTCGGGCACGTCAACTGTGAGCCCACCAATGGCATCTACGATCTGCTCAAAGCCGGTAAAGTCGATACGCACATAATAATGCACGGGCACCCCAAGAGCATACCAGACGGTCCTCTTGGCCAGCGCAGGCCCCCCGCCAGGATAGTTGCGTAGATCGCCTGTAAAGTGCGCAGTATTGATACGGCTCTCACCAAAGCCGGGGATCGTAGTCCACAAATCGCGCGGGATAGAGAGCATGACGGCCGAGTTGTTCACGGGGTCAATGGAGACGAGGATCATGGTATCAGTGCGCCATGGCCCCGATTCGCCCTCACGTTCATCAATGCCCAACAGCAGAATATTGACTGGCTCCGTCAGCTTGCGCTGTGAGAGCAAAAAGGGGATGATGATAGCGGGGTCGTGTTCCTGCTCAGCAGACCCATTGACCTCTGGCGCCGGGAAAGGCTCAGCGGCCTGAGCCACTCGTTCGGCAAAAGGCAAGGGAACCTGCGCAACAAGAGCGCGCACGGTTGAAAAAAAGAAATATCCCGAATAAAGGGCGCCCGCAATAACCATAACGGTCAAAAAGGAACTGATTGCGTGCGTCCATGGATGTTGCTTCACCACGTAACGTTTCTCCCATCCAAGCCAATCATGGGGGTAACCCGCAGATTATAGCATAATAGACGTGGTGGGCAAGCCAAGAGACGCAGAACGTTCAATGAGGATATCATTATGTGAGACGGCGTATCGGTCCTCAATCGTCTTGAGAGGACTGTTCTTTGGTCGTTACTTCGTCTGATTGATGTGAGTCCCTCACATCGCAAGAACGTGACGCTCAAGTGGGCACTCCCATTCTGGGCAGCACGATGAACATCAATAGGATCCAGCCTAGCAGAACGGCTGGAACAATCAGATCCTGCAACGTTACGCCAAACAATATCATATCTATCTATACCTGTGCTACGAATCAGCAGGTTATCCCGCTATCGGCCGTATTAACGGCCTCAACTGTAAATTATCTAAAGTTGCCCAAGGCATCATTTCGCCCCGATGTGGGCAGAAGCATCGTCAGAGACTGGCCTAGCCTCTCCTGCGGATCCCTCAACCGGAAGGCAAACAGGAGTCCGCCCCCGAACCTGCATGACGGGATGCCCCCGTACTGCTAAACAGTGACAGGCTCTTTTCGCAATCAGGGCTGCCGCAGTCGGGACAGATGACCTCTGTACGGCTGGTTATGGAGCGAACATATTTGTCGAACAGGCGCCCACAATCCTGACATTGATACTCATAAAACGGCATCTTCTATGGTTCCTCTGATCTATGATCCTTTGATCAGGGCCAATACCTCATCACCATTGATACGGCCGACCTGACGCAATACCGGTTCGCCGGCCGCATCAAAGACAATCAAGGTCGGCACAGCGCGCACACCGTACTGTTGTGCTAGCTGGCGCCCCACCTGACCACGCGCATCCAGCAAGAGCATCTCCAGATCTTGTGCCACCAGGTCCCTTTGCAGCCCGTCAACGGCGGGCTTGGCCAAAAGGCAGGCACCTCAAGTATTGCTGAAAAAATAGAGCACCGTTGGCTTGCCCTGTCCCAATCTTTCGGTCACCTCGTTTGCCGACGCAACCGCTGAGGCAGGTGTCCGCAGTACCACAAAGCCCATAGCAAGCACGAGCACCACAACCAGGGTCATCCAGTTCTCTCGCCAGAGACGCGCCAGACGCTCCATTACGCCTCGGACTTTTCCAGGAGGTTCTCAATCATGCTCTTGAGCTCCTCTTTGGGTCGTACACCCACCACGCGCTCTTGCTCTTCGCCATTCAGATAAAAGACCAGCGTGGGGATGCCCCGAATGCCCAGGGATCCTGGTGTAGCCTGGTTCTCATCCGTATTGACCTTGGCTACTCTCAGCCGTTCCTCGTATTCTTCAGCCAACTGCTCGATAACGGGGCCTACGATGCGGCACGGGCCACACCAGGGCGCCCAGAAATCCACAAGAACCGGGAGATCACTCTCGATGACATCCTGTTGATAAGAAGCATCGGTTACCTGCATTACATTATCATTCATGACTCTGCCTTTCTTCATACGAACTCTTGTTTAGTATACGCCGGATACGCCCAGGTGCAAGCTCCCAATCTGGTGGAATACCCCCCTACAGTATAGAGTATATGTGACCTTGCACAACGTGTCAAGCGGCCATGCGCGATGAAATGCAATCGATCGAATCTTGGCCCGCACCTTGACGCGCAGACCGCCATCGGGTAACGTAGCCTTGGATTGAACCCCCTTGGGGCGCCAGCATCGAGAAAAGGAGGCTGTTCTATGGAAACCAAGGTAGTGACCTTTGGCGAGATCATGTTGCGCCTGTCCCCCCCGGGCATGTTGCGTTTTTGGCAGGCTCGCTCGTTTGACGCCGTGTATGGCGGCGGCGAGGCCAACGTCGCCGTCTCGCTGGCCAATTATGGCGTGCCTGTCGACTATGTCACGAGGCTGCCAAACAACGAGATCGGCCAGGCCTGCATGCGCTTTTTGCGCGAGCATGGCGTGGGCATAGACAAGATCGTCTGGGGTGGCGAGCGCCTGGGCATCTATTTCCTCGAGATGGGCGCCGTCATGCGCGGCAGCCAGGTGGTCTATGATCGTGCCCACTCTTCCATCTCCACTGTGGCCCCAGGCATGATCTCCTGGGATGAGGTGTTCGCCGATGCGGGCTGGTTCCACTGGACGGGAATCACGCCGGCAGTCTCGCAGGGCGCGGCAGAGGTCTGCCTGGAGGCGGTGCAGGCCGCCAAAGAGCGTGGCCTGACCATCTCCTGTGACCTCAACTATCGCAGCAAGCTGTGGGGCTGGGGGAAACCAGCCAGCGAAGTGATGACAGAGCTGGTGGCCTATTGCGACATTGCCATCGGCAACGAAGAGGATGCCGCCCAGGTCTTTGGCATCCACGCGCCCGATACCGACGTCACCTCGGGCCAGGTAGATGCGGCCAAGTATCGCTCCGTGTGCGAGGGTTTGCATGCTTGTCTCCCCAACCTCAAGACCATCGCCATCACGCTGCGTGGCTCTCTTTCCGCCAGCCACAATACCTGGTCAGGGCTTTTGTGGGACGACGGGCAGATCTATGAGGCGCCTACCTATGACATCACCCACATGGTGGACCGGGTGGGCGGTGGCGACTCGTTCATGGGCGGCCTGATCTATGGCCTGCTCACCTATACCGACAAGCAGAACGCCTTGAACTTTGCTGTCGCGGCTTCGGCGTTCAAGCATACGATCTTTGGCGACTTTAATCTGGTGACGGTGGGCGAGGTGGAAAAGCTGATGGGCGGCGACCTTTCCGGTCGCGTCTCGCGCTAAAGGCATCGGCATCTAGGAGGACAACAGCATGGCACGATTTTCGCGTGTGCAGGTGTGGAGCACGATGGAGAGCCTGGGCCTAGTGCCCCTTTTCTACCACGGCGACATCGAGACCTCGATCCGGGTTATCGAGGCGCTGGCGGCGGGCGGTGCCAAGGTGATCGAGTTCACCAACCGGGGCGATCGGGCCTTTGAGGTGTTCCGTGACGTGATAGCCCACTTTGACGAGGCCGATCCCAGCCTGATCCTGGGCGCGGGCTCGGTGCTGGACGTGGCGACCGCTGGGCTGTACATCAACCTGGGGGCCAACTTTATCGTCGGATCGGTGACCAACCCGGATGTGGCCAAGCTGTGCAACCGTCGCCAGATCGCCTACTGCCCGGGCTGTGGCACCGCGACAGAGGTCTCCTATGCCCAGGAGCTGGGCGTCGAGATCTGCAAGGTTTTTCCGGGCAGTGAGCTGGGCGGTCCCAGCTTTGTCAAGGCGATCTTGGCGCCCTGCCCCTGGTCCAAGATAATGCCGACGGGTGGCGTGAGCGCCACCAAGGAGAACCTCCAGGGTTGGTTCGATGCGGGCGTGGTCTGCGTCGGCATGGGATCGGGCGTCGTACGCAGCGACCTGATCAAGGCCCAGGACTGGCAGGCGATTACAGACCTGACGGCCCAGTGCCTGGCCTGGATCCGCGAGATTCGCGGCGAGGCCTAGCGCCAAAGCGGTTCTGCCCCAACGCAAAGGGAGCGCGAAAGACGTCTTTCGCGCTCCAGGCTCAACTGTTGGCTAATCTTCCAGAAGGCGCTTGATGGCATCGGGCTCCAGATCCTCGAGGCTGGCGACCACCCGCGTGGCGGCAGCTAGATCGACGGCGGGGCGCGTATTCGTGATGGCGACACAACGCATGCCTGCGGCCAGCGCCGCCTCCACGCCTACGACGGCATC
>SLPC01000208.1 GCA_007132185.1 Anaerolineae bacterium
ATGGTCACAGACTCGGACGAGCCCGCCCGCAGGACGCTCGAGAGCCAGGCGGAGCATATCTGGACCATCAACAGCGTCGGCAATGGGCCCCATCCCATGTTCATACGCAACAACCTCAAGAACATCAGTGACGGGGGCTATTGGACCTGGGACACTTACTGGTGGTTTACCGAGTACCCGGAGCAGGTGTTCTTTGAGCAGTAGATCGACTCAGCTATTGTATGCACCGGACCACAGGCGCCGCGCCTGTGGTCCGGCTCGTTGTGGCGGATCGGACCTCCCGGCGCTGCGACCGAGCATGTCGCAATTGCCAGGGCGATTTGAGGTTTGCATTCACTCATGATCCGTCTAGAATGGGGGAGTCTAGAAATTCGCGTTTGGCAAAGGAGAGCTATGGCGAACACACCTACTCAAGTCGGCGTCATCGGATGCGGCACCATCAGCGGCATCTATCTAGAGAACAGCAAAAAGCTGGATGCCATCGAGATCACTACCGTGGCGGACGTGCGCCTCGATGCGGCCCAGGCAAGAGCAGACGAGTACGAGATCCCCAAGGCGGCCACTGTCGAGGATCTGCTGGCCGATCCCGAAATCGAAATCGTGATCAACCTGACGCCGCACCGCGTGCACTTTGATGTAGGCATGCAGGTGCTCAATGCCGGCAAGAGCGTCTATACCGAAAAGCCACTGGCCGTGTATCGGCACGAGGCCAATCAATTGCTGGCCCGCGCCAGCAGCCTCGGCTTGCGTGTGGGCGGCGCCCCCGACACCTTCTTTGGCGGCGCCTGGCAGACGGCCCGCAAGCTCATTGATCAGGGCGTCATTGGCGAGCCCGTGGGCGCCTTTGCCAATCTGCATGCACGCGCTACCCCGCGCCCCCGCACCGTCCGGCCCGACGGCTACACCAGCTTTTACATGACCGACTTTTTCGAGTACGGCGGTAGCTGGGCTTTTGACCGTGGCCCCTACTATTTGCATGCGTTGATCAACCTGCTGGGGCCCATCAGTCGCGTCACCGGCTCGGCCCGCATCACCTGGCCCGAGCGCGAGCGCGGCGAAGAGATGCGCAAGGTCAACGCCCCCAGCCACATCGCCGGCTTGCTCGATTTCACCAATGGGGCCGTCTGCCAGTTCCTGATGACGGCCGACGTGTGGCAGACCGATCTGCCCCACATCGAGATCTATGGCGCCGACGCCTCGCTGCGCTGCATCGACCCCAACAACTTTGGCGGGACGCTCTACCTGCGAAGCGGGGGCTCGCGCGAGTGGGAGCCTGTCGAATCGCAGTTTGGCTATAACGAGAACAGCCGCGGCATCGGTGTGGCCGATATGGCCTCGGCCATCAAGAACAATCGCATGCATCGCGCCAGTGGCGAGATGGCCGCCCATGTGGTGGACATCGTCAATGCCATCCACGAGGCGTCAGAAGAGGATTGCCACATCCTGCTGGAAACCACCTGCCGGCAGCCCGCCGCCCTGCCTGAGGGCCTCGAGGAATGGACCATTGACTAGGCTCTGTGCGAGATCAACCAAGGGCGACCGCCAAGAAAGGAAGCAGTCATGGTAAATCTGGGCACTTATGAGAGTTGGTTCGACGGAGAGCCCATCGTCCCCGGCGACTCGCTGGAGGAGGTCCTCGAGAACCTCGAATCGTATGACTACCAGGGCATCCAGATCGGGGCGCGCTTCCGCGACCTGGGCTGGGACGAGATCGGCCGCATTGTGAACGATAGCAACATCCGCCTGTGCATCGGCGGCGGTGGCGGTGGCCTCTTGGCCGCTGACGCCGATACGCGCAAGCAGGGCGTCGAGGCCACCAAAGAGGGGCTGCGTCTGGCGGCCCGGTTGGGCGCCATCGGCTCTATTTGCGTGCCGATTCGCCGCTATGAGATGGAGGGCACGGCATCCAAGAGCCAGTACGAGCTCCATGAGGAGATCCTGATCAAAGAGCTCAAAGAGATCGCGCCGGTGGCCGAGAGCGAGGGCGTGTATCTGATTCTCGAGCCGCTGAACCGCTACGAGTCGCAGTTCCTGCAGCGCCTCGACCAGGCCTACAAGATCTGCGCCGCCGTGGGCAGCCCCAACATCCGATTCATGGCGGATTTCTTCCACATGAACATCGAAGAGGTGGACATGGGGCAGGCCATCGAGTCGACGGCCGAGTATCTGGGCTATGTGCACTTGGCCGATAGCCATCGCTACGAGCCAGGCAGCGGGCACTTGGATTTCCGTCCGGGGCTGGCCGCCCTCAAGCGCATCGGCTATGACGGGTTCATGACCCTCGAGTGCAAGATCATGGCCGAGGACAAGGGCCAGGCCCTGACCGAGTCGGCGGCCCTGATCCGCAGGCTGTGGGACGAGGTCTAGCCCGTCTACTCGGACACGATACGAGCCGGAGGCGTTACCCACGCCCCCGGCTCGTTTGCTTTGTGACGCGTTACGCCAGCCGCACCACCGCCACCGCCTTGCTGGGAAGCGTTATGCGAATCGCCTCGGGGGTGACCTCGGTGCCCGTCAACGTGATGGGGGTGACGGCCTCGGGCTCGTCAAAGGCGTTGTGGGCCTGCATGGTGTCTGCGGTGAGTAGGCGGCCCTCCACATCCGTCGGCCCACCGCCGGGCAAGGGCAGCGTGATCTGGCAGGCATTCACAGGGTCCACGTTGACCAGAGACAAGTGGATCGCTCCCTCGCTATCCCGCGACGCCGAGGCGTGCACGGCCGGTATGCTCTCGTCGCCAAACGCATAGTCGTCACACGCGATCTCCACCGGCAGGTGGGTTGCTCCCTGGTGCACCTGGAACATTTCGAACACGTGGTAGGTGGGTGTGAGGAGCATCCTTTCGCCCTCGGTGAGGACCATGGCCTGCAGCACGTTCACCGTCTGGGCGATGTTGGCCATGCGCACCCGGTCGGCGTGCTTGTGAAAGATGTTGAAATTGATCGCCGCGGCCAGGGCATCGCGCAGGCTGTTCTGCTGGTAGAGGAACCCGGGGTTGGTGCCTGGCTCGACCCTGTACCAGGTGCCCCATTCGTCGACCAGCAGGGCCACGCGCTTGCCGGGGTCATATTCGTCCATGATGCCGGCATGGGTGGCGATCAACTCGTCCATGAACAGGGTCTTCTTGAGGACCTCGAACCACTCCGCCTCGTCGAATCGGGTGGCCGAGCCCTTGTCGCGCCAGTTGCCCGGCACGGTATAGTAGTGCAGGCTGAGGCCGTCCATGTGGGGGGCGGCGGCCTCCATCAGCACCTCGGTCCAGCGATAGTCGGCCGAGTTGGCCCCGCAGGCGATCTTGAAGAGCCGGTTGCCCGAGAGGTTGCGCAGATAGGTCTGATACTGGCGGTAGAGGTCGGCATAGTACTCGGGACGCATGTTGCCGCCGCAGCCCCAGTTCTCGTTGCCCACGCCGAAATAGTGGATGGGCCAGGGTTCATCGCGACCGTTGGCGCGACGCAGGTCGGCCATGGGTGACTTGCCCGCAAAGGTCAGATACTCGACCCACTGCTGCATCTCGCGCACGGTGCCGCTGCCCACATTGCCGCAGATGTACGGCTCGCAGCCGAGCTGGTCGCACAGGTCGAGGAACTCGTGGGTGCCAAAGGAATTGTCCTCGGTGACGCCGCCCCAGTGGGTGTTGAGCATGGCGGGGCGCTGCTCGCGGGGGCCGACGCCGTCCTGCCAGTGGTACTCGTCGGCAAAGCAGCCGCCGGGCCACCGCAGCACGGGGATGCGGATGGCTCGCAGCGCCTCGACAATGTCGCTGCGAATGCCCCGGACGTTAGGTATGGGCGACTCGGGCCCCACCCAGAGCCCGTCATAGATGCAGCGGCCCAGGTGCTCGGCAAAATGCCCATAGATCATGGGCGAGATCTCGGCGCCGGGTTGGTCGGTCAGGATCGTGACGGTGGCCATGGTGTGGCGCTCCTTTCGGCGTGCAGGCGTGGCGGATGGATGTGGGGCTATTATCCGCGCTGGCGGCGGAAAGGGCAAGGGGTGGGTGGCGTTGCTGCGATGCAGACGATGCTCAGCATCGTACCTCGCCCCAACGAGCCTGGCTCCCCCCTGCTACCCCATGCGTACGCGCCCCCCGAACCCGGGCGTCCCCCACGAGTCGGGATCGATGCGGTGCTCGCGGATGAACGCCTCGGAGAAATGCACCCCGATGCCGGGGATCTCGGGCACGTC
>SLPC01000186.1 GCA_007132185.1 Anaerolineae bacterium
CGAGAGATCCATCAGATGGCTCACCCGATCCATAAAATCCTGCTCGCTGTCGGCCAGATAGCCGATGCGGGCCAGGTTCAGAGTGACCACGCCGATGCTGCCGGTGAGCGGGTTGGAGCCGAACAGCCCGCCGCCGCGCTTGCGGAGCTCTTTGTTGGACAGACGCAGGCGGCAGCACATGGAGCGGACGTCGTCGGGGCTGAGGTCCGAGTTCACAAAGTTGGCAAAGTAGGGGATGCCGTACTTGGCCGTCATCTGCCAGATCGGGTCGAGCTTGGGGTTGTCCCAGTCGAAATCGGGCGTGATATTGTAGGTCGGGATCGGGAAGGTGAACACCCTCCCGTTGGCATCGCCTTCCAGCATCAGCTCGGCAAAACAGCGGTTCAGCAGGTCCATCTCTTCCTGGAACTCGCGATACTGGACATCCTGGGGCTCGCCACCGATGATGACATATTCGTCGGCCAGGGCATCGGGCACCGTCAGGTCAAAGGTCAGGTTGGTAAAGGGGGTCTGAAAGCCGACGCGGGTGGGCACGTTCAGGTTGAAAACAAACTCTTGCAGAGCCTGACGCACCTCTTTTTCGGTCAGACCATCGTAGCGAATAAAGGGCGCCAGGAAGGTGTCAAAGTTGGCAAAGGCCACCGCGCCCGCCGACTCGCCCTGGATGGTGTAGAAAAAGTTGACCACCTGGCCCAGGGCCGAGCGAAAGTGCTTGGCGGGGCTAGAGTGCACCTTGCCGGGCACGCCGCCAAAGCCCCGGATCAGCAGGTCGCGTAGGTCCCAACCGCAGCAGTAGACGGCCAGGATGTACAGGTCGTGCAGGTGTATGTCGCCGCTGATATGGGCATCGCGCAATGCTTTGGGGAACAGTCGGTTGAGCCAGTAGGAGCTGTTTACTGCGGAAAATATGTGGTTGTTGAGCCCCTGCAGAGAAAAGCTCATGTTGCTGTTCTCTTTGACGCGCCAGTCGAGCTGGTCCAAATAGCCCTCGATCAGTTCGTTGGCATCTACCAGAGAGCGGATGTCGCGGAGCTTGCTGTGCAGGTCGCGATAAAGTATGTAGGCCTTGGCGGTCTTGGCGTGGCCATAGTGGATGAGAGCGCTCTCAACCAGGTCCTGGATCTCTTCCACGGAGGGCACGCCCCGCTCGCCGTGGCGTTCGGCGAGTTCTTTTACCACCGCGTCAGAGATGAATACGGCGCGCTCGCGGTCGTCGCCTCCAACAGCCTGCGCAGCCTTGAAGATTGCGTCGGTGATCTTGGCCTGGTCAAAAGGCACCAGGCGGCCATCGCGTTTTAGTACCTGTCTAATGGATACGGTTTGCATGCCCTGCCTCCGAGTGAATAGTGACGCCCCTCATCAATAAGCCTATCGCTAAGAATCCCTAGTGAAGCCTGACGAGGAGGCCGGGGGTAGATTGGCGATCTACTGTCATTATACGCCCTGACCGGCGATTCTGCAAGCCTGCCTGCGTAAATTCCCTTTATCTCTTTCGACGTTCATACCCCTCACTACCCATAGTGGGTATACTCTCATGGTGACACAATATATAGGATTATGACGACCCGTGCAAGAACGCAATACAGAACAAATGTTCTTTGGTGTCTAGGTTGCGCAAGAATTCCTGCATTTCTCGGTGCCTGCGGCCATTGGGGGCGCATCCGGGAAGGCCCTTTTGACGGGGGTGCCCGACCCGGCTATAGTGGCGCTATTCGCATTCGGAGGACATACTTTGCTCTCACGACTCGATCGCTTGCCTCTGTGGCAGCGCAACCTGATCGCGATCTCGCTCGCGCAGGTAATGACCATCCTGGCCTTTCAGGCCTCGATCATCCTGATCCCCTACTATGTCCAGGAGCTGGGCATGACCGATATGGCCCGGGTGGGCGCTTGGACGGGCCTGTACCAATCGCTGGGGGCGATCGGGTTCGCCGTCTTTACCCCCATCTGGGGCGTGCTGGGCGACCGCCATGGGCGCAAGGTGATGTTGGTGCGGGCCATGATCGGGACCATGGCCATGCTCTTTTTGATGAGCTTTGCCCGCACGCCCACCCAGTTGCTAGTGCTGCGGGTGATCCAGGGCTGTGTGACAGGGACGCCGGCAGCGGCCGCTGCCTTGCTGGCCACCTCTTCGCCCAAGAACCGTCTGGCCTATAGCCTGGGCCTGCAGCAGACGGCGTTGTTCATCGGCTCCTCACTGGGTCCCATGGCAGGCGGGTTCATCGCCGACCTCTTTGGCTATCGTTCCACCTTTTACTTTTCCTCGGCCATTGTCGTGCTGGCGCTCATCCCGGTCTTGTTCCTCGTACGTGAACCGGAGGAGACCGCCGCCAACGTGGTCGCTTCCCGGCAGCGATCGGCCCTTGGCGGCTTTCGGCAGTTGCTGGGCCGGCCGGCCCTGGTGGTGCTCATCGGCACGGCGCTGGCGGTCAACCTCACCTTTGGCCTGCTGGGGCCTGTGATGCCACTATTTATCCAGTCGCTGGTGGCCAATCAGGATCGCCTGGCCAGCACCGCGGGTACGGTCACGGGGATCTCGGCCATCACCGCGGCCATCTCGGCGCTGGTAGTGGGACGCCTCTCGGACCGGATTGGCAACCGCAAGGTCCTGATCGGCTGCTCGGCCGGGGCCGCCCTCCTGTACGTCCCGCAGGCCATGGCGCGCTCGGTGTGGGCCCTGGGTTCGGCCCTCAGCGTGCAGGGGCTGTTCCGCGGCGGGATTGCCCCCAACATCAACGCCATGGTGGTGCGCAGCGTGCCCAAGGAGCAGACAGGCTCGGCCTTGGGGCTGAGCACCAGCGCCGGCTCGGTGGGCTTTGCCGTGGGGCCGCTGATCGGCGCGGCGCTGATGGCCGCCACGTCGGCGCCGACTGTGTTTCTCACGGCGGGTGGCGTGTTCGCCGTCGTCGCTATTGCGCTGTCGATGATCAACAGCCGGGAGGCACGGGCGGCTGTAGCGGCGCAAGAGGTGACGCCCGAGGTGTGACGCTGGTGAGCATTGGGTGTGTCTGGTGGTGTCCGGGCTCTTGGCAACGTAACGGTTGATGCTTTCGGGTGTTATGAGAGGCCAACGCAATTTGGCTCCCGGAGGCGAGACATGCAAGAACTGGACAAGAACATAGCAAGCGGTCGGGCTGCCGCCGATGCTCCATCGAGGGAACTGCCCATCCACAAGGTACTCTTGCTGATCTTGGGGCCATCGTTACTCTTGATGCTGGCATACTTTCTCGCGGCCCCGCTGGCCGAGGACCGGATCCCCTCTCTGCTGCTATTCTTTCTTCTGGCCGTGCCCCTGCTCTTTGCGATCCAGCTCGGGGTGATATTGGCCGCCAGCAAAAAAGAGTACGGGAGGTACTCGTTGCAGAGCGCCTTTGTAGTTCACCAGCCGGTGGCCTGGTGGAAGATCATCCTGTACGGTGTACTGGCGTGGGGGTTTGCCGGCCTCATGACGGTAACCGTCCTTCCCCTGGAACAGGCGCTGTGGGCACCGATAGCCGAACGCGCCGCCGCACTGCTCCCGCGCTACTTTGACTGGACCGACATGGCGTTGCTGGCGCAATATCCGCGCGACACGCTCCTGTTGACGACTGGCGTCATCCTCATCCTCAATGTTTTCGTCGGCCCTGTTGTTGAGGAGCTCTTTTTCAGAGGCTACCTCACAGCAAGGGTCGGACGACTTGGCAGATATGCTCCCCTGCTCATCACAGTCTTGTTCTCTCTGTATCATCTCTGGCTCCCATTCCAGAACCTGTTTCGTATTTTCGCTTTCTTCCCGGGATTCTATGCTGCCTGGAAGATGAAGAACATCTATATCGCCATCGTGATGCACTGCCTGAGCAATCTGGTCTCGTCCATAGGATTGGTCGCTGCGATACTGGCGGTGGCGTAATACCGTGCCAGGGGCCTGCGTGATGGGGATGCAAAGAGGCGGGGGAGCTTGTGCAAGCTCCCCCGCCTTTATGTACGCGGCTGGATGGGCTATTTTTTCTCGCTCACGTACGCCACGCGCAGATCCTGGACGTTGGTGTTGAGGATGCCAGTATCAATGGCATCGCCAAGTTTGCGCAGCATACCACAAGAGTTGTGGCGGCGCAGCTCTTCGGACACGTCGATACCAGCGCTGGCCGCCCGCTGGCAGGTTTCCCCATCG
>SLPC01000149.1 GCA_007132185.1 Anaerolineae bacterium
GTGACGGGGTGGGAGAGTAGGTCGTTGCCAAGATGTCCTTCTCTTCTTTTGTTTTCTGACGGGCCACACAGCCAATTTCTGGCTTCATGTGCGCCCGTTTTTTTGTTCCTCTCTGGCGCATCTGCTGACTCCCTGCTATGCTATGCGGTGAGTCTCCATGAGGAGGTGCATTGGACGAAAGCAACATCCGCCGGCTGGACCGCAGCACGGTCTCAGTCACTGTACAGCAGATCTATCGCCAGGCGACGATTATCGCGTTGGTGGGCAATGCTGTGCTGCTGGCGATCAAAGCCCTGGCAGCGCATCTTTCTGGCAGTAGTGCGCTGTATGCTGATGCTGCTAACTCGGCCTCCGATCTGGCCTATAGCCTGCTGATGCTCATCGGCCTATGGCTCTCTCTTCGGCCGCCTGATAGGAGCCATCCTCACGGACATCAACGGATCGAGCCCCTAGTGAGTATAGGGATCGGGGCTGCCATGGGCTTTGCCGGGTATGAGGCTCTGACCAACGGTCTGACGGCATGGCGGCTTGGCGCTCCCTTTGAGGTATCTCTTTGGTTCGTATCTGTTCCTCTTGCAACCGTGCTCATCAAGGTTGGCATGTACTTGAGGGTCCGAGCTCTTTCAAGCCAAGTCACAAGCCCGGCCATCGCGGCTTCGGCCCGCGACCACCTGGCAGATATTCTGACAGCGTGCGTGGTGCTACTAGGCCTGATCGGGCATCGTCTTCTGCTGCCACAAGCTGATCCCGTTGCCGGCATCCTAGTCTCTGTGTGGATCTTTTACCAGGCTGCCAGCGTGATCCGTGAGGCGGTCGGGCATCTGATCGGGGCAGGGGCATCGCCCGAGTTGGAGGCCACTGCTATCGAAACTATTCGGCAGGTTCCGCAAGTACTTGATATTGAGCAGCTCATCCTCGAGCATGTAGGTCCCGAGCTCAGGGCCGATATTCATGTCATCGTAGACGGGGATATGCCCTTGCGAGAGGTACATCGTGTCAGCCACGCCATTCGCGACAAGGTCGAGGCGCTGGACGGCGTCGACCATGCTTTTGTTCACATCGAGCCCTCCGATTGAGCCATTCGCCACACCCTGCGCTCTCGATGCAAGAGCTTCTGTATTGACACTCTGTGCTTCTATTGGCATAGTCATGATCCAAGAAGCATTGCCTCACTGTACGTCGCCCATCATCGCCCTGTCACCAATCGCACCTGGGAGGGATCGTCTCTTTTATGACTCTTTGGAAGCGGGTATTGCTCATCGTGTTCGGACTGAGCTTGCTGGCCTTGCTGGCTGTCCTGGGTTGGCGCATTGTTTCCCGCTCTGTGACGCCTGAGGAGGCGCCTGTGGCGGTCGTCGTAGAGCCTGTGGACACCCCGGCGCCTACGCCTGCTCCTCTCGAGACGCCTACGCCAGAAGAGACATCCCGGAGATTCCATCTTCCCTTTATCCGTGGCGCTGAGCCCACGATTGTGCCCACGCCGACACCTACGCCCACTCCTGAGCCAACTCCATTGCCATTGCCTACCCCCACACCTACATTGCCCTGGCCAGCGCCTCTGGCACAACCTGGCGAGAGCAAATTGGGGCTACATGTACAGTGGAACAATTCGCCCGAGATTATGGAGTTTGTGCGGCGCATGTTGCCCTCTGTCATCAAGTCGCTCGATGACCTTGGCTTTGTGGCAGAGATCAAAGAAGTCTCCCCCGAGACCATCGTCGTGGCCCGTCTCACGCATCCCCAGCCCTTGGATGGTGATCCTGAAGCCATGGCCCGAGAGTTTGTGGCGACGCACCTGCCCACCTACCTGATGCATCCTGGCGTGGATTACTGGGAGGGCTACAATGAGCCCGACGTCAGGGGCCGGATGGACTGGTATGCCCGCTTTGAGGCCGAGAGAGTACGAGCCATGGCAGAGCATGGACTCAAGACAGCCATCGGCGCATTTTCGACAGGCGTTCCCGAGTGGGAAGAGTTCGAGGCGTTTCTCCCGGCGGTAGAGGCGGCCAAGAGGCATGGTGGTATTCTGACTGTGCACGAATATGATGCACCCTATATGGACCGCTCCCTGGGCGCGGGCCTACCAGGACACCCCAATCATCCACACAGAGGGGCGCTCACCCTGCGCTACCGCTGGTGGTATGAGGATTTCCTGATACCTCGTGATCTTGTGATCCCATTAGTGATTTCGGAAGCAGGCGTAGACGGGTTGGTTGCGAACCGTCCCGGCCCAGAGAATGCTGGCGGCTGGATGGATTTCGCCAGCTACTGGAAAGAGGCCGGCAGGGGAGGAGATCCCCTCGAGGTCTATCTGCCCCAGCTCGAATGGTACGATCGCCAGGTACAACAGGATGACTATGTCATTGGGTGGACCGTGTTTACTGTGGGCGCCATGAACCCGGACTGGGAAAGCTATGACGTCACCAACTACTTGCGCCACATCGCCAAGCGGATCATTGTGCCGAATGCGCGCTAGAGGCGGACGCTTCCACCCACTTGCATGACAGGGACGCCGCCGCTGGAGTGTATCCACACTGACGATCATGCCGGCGTCCCCTCCACGGTACGATTATCATCCAAGGGAACCTTACTCAAGTACGATTCTGGGTAATTGAACGCGCGTCCGGCCCTGTGCCAGCCCAGATGCGAACTCTGTTCGTCAAGGGGGCCACTTTGTGCTAGTATCGGTGCGTTTGGCACCGGCTGGGGTGCCAATATCTGTCTTGATCATGGAGAGAAGGGATGATTGCCGCAGCACCCTGCGGATATCGATCTGTCGGAGTTCTCATTTGACTGTGTGACAAAAGGGAGTCCGAGTATGTCAACTCGAGCGGGCTGGTGGACCACATTGTCAGCGCTGGTGCTTTTGGCAATGCTGGCGGTAGCCTGCGGGGGCGGCCGGACCAATGCCGACGACGAGTTTGTGTTCGGCGTGGTGCTCGCGGGGCCTCACAACGATCAAGGCTGGAGCGAAGCGCACTACATGGGTGCCCGATATGTCGAGCAGAAGCTCGACGGTATACGCTTCATCTATCAGGACCACGTCAACCCGACTGATCGCCCCAATACCACGCTCGAGCAGGTGGTCGATGATATGATCAACGACGGGGCGCAGATGATCATGACCACCTCGGAAGCCTTTGCTGCAGATGCTGGCGTAATCGCGGCCAAGTATCCTGATATTCCCTTTGTTCAGATCTCCGGCGACCATGCCAAGACCGGCATCGCCCCGGCCAACGCGGCCAACTATATGACTCAGATGGAGTATGGCAAGGCGATCGGTGGGTGCGCCGCGGCCCTCAAGACCCAGACACGGACTATCGGCTACCTGGGGCCGCTGGTCAATGATCAGACCCGCCGCCTCGCGGCAGCCGCTTACCTTGGTGCCCGCGATTGCTACAGGACCTATCGTGGCGGCAATCCAAATGATCTGCGCTTTGTCGTTACCTGGATCGGCTATTGGTTCAATATCCCGGGCGTCACCCTCGATCCGACCGATATTGCCAACGATATGTTCAATGCACGCGCTGATGTGATCATCTCGGGCATTGATACAACGGAGGGGCTCCTTGTCGCAGGCCAGCGCGCCGATCGTGGCGAGTCTGTGTGGGCCGTGCCCTTTAACAATGAGGACGCCTGCAACGTCAGGCCCGAAATCTGTCTCGGCGTACCTTACCATAATTGGGGGCCCGCCTATCTGCGTTTCGTCGAGACGGCTCGTGCCGGCAAGCATGCGCAGTTCTGGGAGTGGGAAGCTCCGAACTGGCCGGCTATCAACGATCGCGATCGATCGGCGGTGGGCTATCAGATGGGCGATGGCCTGAGCTCGGAAGAAGTGGCCATCTTGGAACAGTATATCCGGGCTTTGGGGAGTGGACAGGCCAAGCTCTTTACCGGTCCTCTTCGTCTCCAGGACGGTACGCTGTATCTCGCGGATGGCGAGGATGCGGCGCTCGATCAGATCTGGTATCTGCCCCAGCTTTTGCAGGGCATGGAGGGCGCTAGCAACTAGCGCCCTTTTTCTATGGTAGGCATCCGAGCCGACCAGATCGGTATCGAAGAGGCAGTTGGCCACTAGCATGCCGGTTTGACTCTATAGTTTATGCTCGTGCTGGCCTTGCTGAGCTCCTCTGCCGGGCGGCCACATGTGCGCCGGTGCGGCCTCTCACTCTTGCCCGATGATTTGCGGGCTCTTGCGCATCCCTTCTGTAGGTACCGTGTTCTCTCTTCGGAACCTGCTCGTATATAGCAGCTATCCGCTGATGACCCCGCCATGGATCAGGCTGCTGCAAGGTCATGTTTCAACTGTGAGACGTGGGTCACCGTCCGTTAGCCGCCTGTGTGCGGGGGATCCAGGTCAGTCGGGTGCGGTTCATCTATACTCGCATCTGGAGGGCGTTGGGCGAACGGCAGGCGGGGCTCACGCACCCAACGTCAGGTCCGGGGGGAGCCTTCTCCACACGGCCGGCATAGGCTGGATTGCGCTGGCTTTCGCAATCTCTGGCATAGGGCACCGCCTCATGGTACGATGTGGAAACATCTCCGGGTGCGGGGCACACCGCGCATGGTTGGGATCAAGATGCGAACAGGTATAGGTGGTTGTACAATATTAGGCGGTTCGCCAACATTCTGGTATATTCGGTATTTGGCGCTCGTGAAGCATTCGTCACATCGTGAAAGGGCCATGATTTGACGCAGCAGGATGGCCGTATAAGAGTACTGGACAAGGGATGGGTACAGCTCGAGGACCTTATGGGCGGCGACGCTGCTGTGGTTCGCGGGGCCCGCATCTGCTATCAATCGACGGCACGCACCGCCAATGCTGACGAAAAGCTCATTCGAAGGCTGATCAGCGCCACCCCCAAGCACAACACCGTCTTTGAGCACGCCGTGTTTCGCTTTGGGGTCAAATGTCCCCTTTTTGTGGCCCGTCAGTGGATGCGACACCGGATCTGTACTTTTAACGAAAAGAGCCTGCGCTACTGCATCGCCGACCGGGAGTATTATGTCCCTGCCGATCGCGATGCGGGTCGGGAGACCTACGTAGCGCATATGGAAGCCTCGTTTGATCTCTATGAGGAATTGCTTTCCCAGGGTTGGCCCAAAGAGCAGGCCCGTTCGGTGCTGGGACTGGGCGTCTATACCGAGTTCATCTGGACTGTTAACGCCTGGTCATTGATGAACTGGATCGAGAAACGTGTCGATCGACATGCTCAGGCAGAGCATCGCGCCTATGCGAAAGTCATTCTGGA
Organism: Anaerolineae bacterium; assembly: GCA_007132185.1. GTDB lineage: Bacteria > Chloroflexota > Anaerolineae > UBA1429 > UBA1429 > UBA1429. The sequence continues at coordinate 5,253 of SLPC01000149.1, forward strand.
CATCTATACCAATGTGATGCCGATAACAGCCCGTGCATTCAGAGAGGTGATCGTCGCGAGATGAGACCTTCATGGGATGAATACTTTGTCGATATTGCCCGGCAGGTGGCTACACGGTCGACCTGCTTGCGGCGCTCTGTAGGGGCCGTGATTGTGCGTGACAAGCGCATTCTCTCTACGGGCTATAATGGGGCGCCCAGCGGGTTGGCTCACTGTGAGGAAGTAGGTTGTCTGCGCGAGCAACTAGGCATACCCTCTGGTCAGAGACAAGAGATCTGTCGAGGCCTGCACGCTGAGCAGAATGCCATTATCCAGGCCGCTCTGCATGGCGTCTCAACCCAAGGCGCCACGATCTATACCACACTGCAACCCTGCATCACATGCGCCAAAATGGTGATCAACGCAGGGATCGAGCGGGTGGTCAGTCTGGACGGGTATCCAGAACAGTTGGGGCGCGCTATGCTCGAGGAAGCAAACGTTGCCCTCGAGATTTGGAATTCGCTAGATCGTTAGAGGGAGGAAACATGACTTCCGAGAAGATCGTGCAGCTACGCCAACTTCAGGCGGAGGCCAAGCTAGGGGGCGGAGAAGCGGCCATAGAGCGCCAGCATGAACGGGGCAAGATGACAGCCCGTGAACGTCTGGCCCAATTGCTTGATGAAGGTGCCTTTCAGGAACTGGACGCCTTTGTGACGCATCGCTCTCACGAATTCGGTATGGAAGAGCGCGTCACACTGGGTGATGGCGTAGTAACCGGCTATGGCACGATCCATGGACGCCTCGTATACGTCTATGCACAGGATGCGACGGTTATGGGCGGATCGCTGGGTGAGGCTCACGCAGCCAAGATCGTCAAGGTGTTGGATCTGGCGATCAAGAATGGTGCCCCCGTGGTTGGTCTGAACGACTCGGGTGGCGCCCGCATCCAAGAAGGGATCCTCGCCCTGGGCGGCTATGGCGACATCTTCTTGCGGAACTCGCTGGCCTCGGGCGTGGTGCCCCAGATCTCGGTGATCATGGGCCCCTGCGCAGGTGGCGCTGTCTACTCACCAGCCTTGACCGACTTTGTCATGATGGTAAATGAGACCAGCCAAATGTTCATCACCGGGCCTCAGGTGGTCAAGGCTGTGACGCAAGAGGATGTGGATCTTCAGCAATTGGGCGGCGCGCGGGTGCATGCAGACACCAGCGGGGTCGCCCATTTTACGGCGGAGGATGAGGACCAGGCGCTGGATATGGTGCGAATTCTGCTCAGCTACCTGCCTCAGAACAATCTCGAGGATCCCCCAGCTGTGGTGTCGCAGGACAGCCCCGCACGGGCCGACGAGGCTTTGGAGACAGTGGTCCCCGCCGAGGCCAACACGCCCTATGATGTGATTCAGGTGATTCGCCATATCATGGACATGGGCAGCTTTTTCGAGGTACAAAGCGGCTTTGCCCGCAATATCGTCGTCGGGTTCGCCCGGCTGGATGGCCGGGTCGTGGGTGTCGTTGCGAATCAGCCCAATTTCAAGGCTGGCTCCCTCGATATCGACGCTTCGATCAAGGCAGCACGCTTTGTGCGCTTTTGCGATTCCTTCAACGTGCCTCTGGTGACCTTTGTGGATGTGCCCGGCTTTATGCCGGGTGTCGCACAAGAGCACGGTGGCATCATCAAAGAGGGCGCCAAGCTCATTTACGCCTATTGCGAGGCCACCGTGCCCAAGCTCACCGTCGTGCTGCGCAAGGCGTATGGTGGCGCCTACATCGTCATGAGCTCCAAGCATGTGCGTAGCGATTTCAACGTTGCGTGGCCCATGGCCGAGTTCGCCGTCATGGGGCCTGAGGGCGCTGTGAACGTCATTCATCGCCGCGAGCTGGCTGACGCTGATGATCGGGAGGCGACACGTGCCCGGCTGCTAGACGAGTACCGCGAAAAGTTCGCCAACCCGTACCAGGCTGCCTCCCACGGCTATATCGATGCCGTGATCGAACCCACGCAGACTCGACCTGTGTTGATCAACGCGCTGCAGATGCTCCAGAACAAGAGAGATAGTGTCCCCGCCAAGAAGCATGCGAACATGCCTCTATAGCTAGGAGATTTCACAATGGCAAGCAATCCTGTTGGAATAACCGACACCATTCTTCGCGATGCGCACCAGAGCCTCTTGGCGACACGCATGTCCACTGGCGACATGTTGCCTATCGCTGAAAAGCTCGAGCAGGTAGGCTACTATTCCCTGGAGATGTGGGGAGGCGCAACCTTTGACTCTGCCATGCGCTTTCTGGGCGAAGACCCCTGGGAGCGGCTACGGATCCTGCGCGAGCGCATCCCGACCACCAAGCTGCAGATGCTGCTGCGTAGCCAGAACATTCTGGGCTATCGGCACTATCCCGACGACATCCTGGACAAGTTTGTCGAGCTCTCGGTCAAGAACGGCATGAATGTCTTTCGCATCTTTGACGCCCTGAACGACACACGCAACATGGAGTCGGCCATGCGCTCGGTCAAGCGTCATGGCGGCGAGGTGCAGGGGGCCATCTGCTATACGTTGAGCCCAGTGCACAACAACGACGTATTTGTCGAGATGGCTCAAGAGCTTAGGGAGTTGGGCGCCGACACCATCTGCATCAAGGACATGGCCGCTCTGTGCGCGCCTTTTGATGCTTATACGTTGGTCAAGCGCCTGAAGGAAGAGGTGGGGCTGCCCGTGCAGTTCCACACGCACGAGACGGCCGGTTTTGGCATGGCCGCGCTGCTCAAGGCCGCCGAGGGCGGCGTGGACATTGTCGACACCGCCATCTCATCCATCGGGGGAGGGACGGCACAGCCGCCCACCGAGCCGTTTGTGGCCATGATGCAGGGCACGGATCGGGATACCGGCCTTGATCTGACCTTGCTCGCCGACATTGCATCCTACTTCAAGACGGTGCGTTCGCAGCATCTTTCGCGCTTTGAGACCGGTCTGACCACGGCCGATATCCGTGTGCTTCTCTACCAGGTGCCCGGGGGTATGCTCTCGAACCTGGTGAACCAGTTGCGCGAGCAGAACGCCTTGGGCCGCTACGAAGAGGTGCTGCAGGAGCTGCCACGCGTGCGGGAGGACCTGGGCTATCCGCCGTTGGTAACTCCGACGAGCCAGATGGTCGGTACGCAGGCGGTGATGAACGTCCTCACCGGTGAGCGCTACAAGATCATCCTGCAGGAGGTGCGCGAGTATTGCCGTGGCATGTACGGGCGACCGCCCGCAGAGATCAATCCGGACGTGTTCAAGATGGCCATAGGCGACCAGGAGCCCATCGGTGTGCGACCGGCGGATCTGCTGGAGCCCGGCTTTGAGAAGGCCAAGGAAGAGATCGGTGACTTGGCTCAGAGCGAGGAAGACGTTATCTCCTACGCGCTGTTTCCGCGTGAGGCGCGAGACTTTTTTGAGCTGCGCCGGGCGGGTAGAGTGGTTCCGATCGAAGAGCCGCGCATCTTTGCCGCGGAGGCAACCGCGCCCCCACGTCTGCAGCGTCCCAAGGCGGTAGTGGCGACGCCGCAGATGGTACAGCCTGTGCAGTCCCAATCGCTGTGGAAAGTCTCCTCTCGCGTACAGGGGCCCCGCTAATCGATCACAGAACTGGGCCCGCCAAGCATTTCAGGCGTTGGCTGGCCCAGTCTCAGGCAGGAGGGGATAGCAGATAGCATGGAAACGTTTATGCAGGCATTGCAGATAAGCGTCATCGGTATGGTGCTGGTTTTTATGTCGCTGATCATTGTTGCGGTGCTGATCTGGGGGCTTGACCGGCTCTTTCGGCCATCCACACAGACGGCCCAACCAACAGCGCCACGGCCCAGGCCTGCGGCGGCCACGGTCGAGACATCGGGAGGAGACCCGGTCACGGCCACCTCCTCAGCACGCTCAGGCCGGAGTGTGAGCCGTGAGGCAGAGGCTGCGGCATTGGCGGTTGCCATCGTACGCGCGCGAAATGCGGCGCGGCCCGCAGTCGAGCGATTGGCCCCCGTAGCCGCTCGGCGAGCCCAGATGCCCTGGGAGCGACCCGTGTCGGTCGGCGATGAGGTCCCCGAGGCGGAGACGGTCACGGTCATCACCGTGCATCCTGGTGCAGCCAACTGGAAGAGCCAGGGTCGACTCAAGGCGATGGAGTAGGAAGGAAAACATGACAACGATTGAACTGGTCATTGATGGCGAGACATTTACCGTCGAGGTGGGCGACGTGTCGCAGTCGCCGGTTACGGTGGTGGTGAACGGCGTGGAAAAGGCCGTCTCCTTTCAGGAGGTCGCACCGGCTGCCCAGGCGCCCGCCGCGCAGGCTGCCCCCGCAGAGCCCAAAGCTGCCGAAGAGCCCCAGCAAGAGGAAGAAGCGCCAGCCCCAGTGCCCGTCGGCGACGTGTCGGGTGAGGTGATCGCAGCGCCCATGCCCGGCAAGATCCTCTCGATCACCGTGGACGTTGGGGATGCTGTAAGCGAGGGCGATGCGGTCTGCACCCTGGAAGCCATGAAGATGGAAATGCCGATCAGCGCAACAGCCGCAGGCACAGTCAAGGCTGTCCACGTCCGCGTAGGGCAGAATGTAGCCAATGACGATCCGCTAATCACTGTCGGCTAAGAAAACGGTATATCATGGATTTCACAGCATTGGAGTATTTGCTCCAAGGTGTGATGAGAATCAACCTGCCCACCCTCATCATGTTGGCGCTTGGTGGCATCCTGATCTGGCTAGCTATTCGATACGAGTACGAGCCACTGCTGCTCCTGCCAATCGGGTTGGGCTGCATACTCGCCAATATCCCCGGCACGGGCCTCGTCGAAGAGGGCGGCCTATTGAGGATCCTCTATGATGTAGGTATAGCGAACGAGCTCTTTCCCATCCTTGTCTTTATCGGCATTGGGGCCATGACCGACTTTGGCCCCTTGTTGGAGAACCCGCGCTATGCGCTTTTTGGCGCGGCGGCCCAGCTAGGCATCTTTGGGACCATGTTGATCGCAGCCATCCCGTTCTTTGGCTTTACGATCGGCGAAGCCGCCTCGATTGGTATCATTGGCGCAGCCGATGGTCCCACTTCGATCATTGTGGCGGCAAATTTGGCGCCTCGCCTGTTGGCACCCATCACTGTGGCGGCCTACTCGTACATGTCACTGGTGCCTATCATTCAGCCACCGGTCATGCGATTGCTGACCACACGCAAAGAGCGTCTGATCCGTATGCCCTATACGTCGCGTCCGGTCTCCAAGACGGCGCGCATCGTCTTTCCGATCGTGGTGACCGTGGTGGCGGGCTTGATCGTTCCCGAGGCCACGCCTCTGATCGGCATGCTGATGTTCGGCAACCTGATCCGAGAGGCGGGCGTGGTCGAGCGCATCAGCCAGGCTGCCCAGAATGAGTTGGTCAATATCGTCACGACCTTTTTGGGAATCACCATTGGGTCGACGATGGTGGCCGCCGAGTTTCTGCAAAGAGACACGATCCTGATCCTGGCCATGGGTCTGGTGGCCTTTGCTCTGGATACTGCGGCAGGTGTGATCTTTGGCAAGTTCATGTCGTTTGTCTCCAGGGGTCGCATCAACCCACTGTTGGGGGGCTGTGGAATCTCGGCCTTTCCGATGTCGGCACGCGTCGTGCAAAAGATGGGGCAGGAAGAGGACTCGGGCAACTTTTTGTTGATGCACGCTATGGCGTCGAACACAGCCGGGCAGATCGCGTCGGTGATGGCGGGTGGCGTGATTCTCGCTCTTCTTGCCACCTGATCGCACCTACATGCCACGGGCTATAGAACGGGTCGGGCGCACTATCGCTCGACCCGTTGTCCTTCTTTCCCCTCGACCCCTCTCTCTTGTCGCTGGATACAGTCGCAGCGGACGGTCGCTCGGCTTTCCCGACTTGGCCGGTTCCGTGGTATAATCAATGACATAATCCGTGTTGCCCGTTCGGATGGGCTCCACGCATGCCGATTTCATCATGTCACCGAGGAGCAACTGTTTTTATGCTCAACAAGATTATCAAGTCCCTCTTTGGGGACCCAAACGAGCGCGAAGTCGTCAAGCTGATGCCCCTGGTGGATCAGATTCGTGACCTGGAACCTGCCATGCGCAGCAAATCGGACGAGGAGCTGCGTCAGCTCACCGAGACCTTCCGCTCACAGATCCAGGCCGAGACAGCCCAGCTCCGGGAGCGTATCGAGTCTCTCCAGCAAGAGATCGATCGTGAGGTGGACGATACCAGGAGACGCTCTCTCAAGCAGCAGTCGGAGGACCTCAAGACCAACCTGGACAAAGAGGAGCAGCGTCTGCTGGACGAGATCCTGCCCGAGGCGTTCGCCGCGGTGCGCGAGGCCAGCGTGCGTACGACAGGGCTGCGCCACTTTGACGAGCAGATGATGGGCGGCATCGTCCTGCACCGCAATACCATCGCCGAGATGAAGACCGGTGAAGGCAAGACGCTGGTGGCAAGCCTGCCCCTCTATCTGGCCGCATTGACGGGCCGCGGCGCCCATCTTGTTACACCCAACGATTATCTCTCCAAGGTCGGCGTCCAATGGATGGGACCCATCTATCACCTGCTGGGGCTTTCCGTCTCGGTGATCCAGTCCATGGGTGAGGATCCTGCCATGGGCTCCTTTATGTATGATCCCGATTATCCGGCGACCGATGACCGCTACCTGAGCCTGCGCCCGTGCAGCCGGCACGAAGCCTACCATGCTGATATCACGTATGGGACCAACAACGAGTTCGGCTTTGACTATATGCGGGACAACATGGTTGTGGACATGGAGAACTGCGTGCAACGCGAGCTGTACTTTGCCATCGTCGACGAGGTCGACAATATCCTCATTGACGAGGCGCGCACGCCCCTGATCATCTCGGCGCCAGCAGAAGAGTCCACCGACCAGTATCGACGCTTTGCCCAGATCGCGTCGCGGCTGCGCGAGGAGTTGGACTATACCATCGACGAAAAGCGCACCATGGTGACGATCACGGAAGAGGGCATCAACAAGGTCGAGCGCGCCCTGGGTGTCGACAATCTCTATGCGCCCGAGCACTTTGAGCTGACCCCCTATCTGGATAATGCGCTCAAGGCTCAGGCCCTGTTCCAGCTCGACCGTGACTATGTGGTCTCTGATGGACAGGTGATCATCGTGGACGAGTTTACGGGGCGCCTGATGTATGGGCGGCGCTATTCCGAGGGGCTCCACCAGGCCATTGAGGCCAAAGAGAACGTGCGGGTGCAGCGTGAGAGCCTCACCATGGCCACTATCACGTTCCAGAACTATTTCCGGATGTACCGGCGCCTGGCAGGCATGACCGGTACCGCCGAGACCGAGGGCGAGGAGTTTGCCCAGATCTATGATATCGAGGTCACAGTCATCCCAACCCATGATCCGCTGATTCGTGTGGATCATGCTGACACGGTGTACAAGACGGCTGATGTCAAGTTCCGCAAGGTGATCGAAGAGATTCAGGCCTGTCACGAGCGGAAGCAGCCCGTACTGGTGGGTACGCTGGCCATCGAAACATCCGAGAGCATCTCCGAGATGCTCAAGCGCAGGGGCATCCCCCACGAAGTGCTCAACGCCCGCTATCACGAGCGCGAGGCGCAGATCATCGCCCAGGCCGGTTGGCCAGGCGCTGTGACCATCGCCACCAACATGGCCGGGCGTGGTGTCGACATCCTGCTGGGCGGCAACCCTGAGGGGATGGCGCGCGATGAACTGCGCCGTCAGGGCATGGATCTGAGCGAGGTTGAGCCCGAGGTCTGGGAAGAGGCGCTGGCCGATGCCAAAGCCCGCTGCGCCGCCAACCGAGAGACCGTCCTAGAGGCGGGAGGCCTGCATGTGATCGGAACCGAACGGTACGAGGCGCGGCGCATCGATAACCAGTTGCGCGGTCGTTCCGGTCGTCAGGGCGATCCTGGGTCCACGCGGTTCTTTGTCTCGCTGGAAGATGATCTGATGCTGCGTTTTGGCGGCCCGGCTGTGGCCCGCATCATGGAGCGCTTTGGCGTCGAAGAAGACCTGCCGCTGGAGCATGGGATGGTGAACAAGGCCATCGAAGGAGCTCAGGAGCGGGTCGAGGGCCACAACTTTGACATGCGCAAGCACCTGCTCGAATACGATGATGTCGTGAACCAGCAACGTCAGGTCATCTACGATCAGCGGCGACTGATCCTGAGCGAGACCAACCTGCGCCCCATCGTATGGGATATTCTGGAGGGTGAGCTACGTGCCCTTATCGAGACCTATACCGCGGGCTATGAGGACGAATGGGATCTCTCGACGCTGCACGAGGCCATCCACCGCATGATTCGGCTGCCCGAGAGCCACTCCGTGGCCACCTGGAAGGGCATGGATGTGCCAGAGATCACCGATCAGGTGCTGGCCCTGGCGGAAAAGGCCTACGACCGTCGAGAAGAGGAGTTGGGCCGCGATACCATGCGGCAGCTCGAGCGCCTGCTGCTGCTCCGGGTGATCGATAACCGCTGGGTGCGCCACCTGACCGACCTGGATGAGCTACGCAACGGCATCGGCCTGCGTGCCATTGGCCAGCGCAATCCCCTGGTCGAGTACAAGCGCGAGGCGTTCCAGGCGTTCGAGGAGCTCATGGGTGAGATCCAGAACGATGTGGCCACCTTTGTCCTGAATCTGGATGTGACCCGCATGGAGCCCGCACGCCGCCAGCGCCTCCAGTACTCGGGTGCTGCTGCCAATAGCTCGGCTCCTCAACCTCGCAAGGCGAGCAACAAGGTGGGGCGCAACGATCCCTGCCCGTGTGGGAGTGGCAAAAAGTACAAGCAGTGCTGCCTGCGCAAGGGGCTCTCGCCCGAAGAGGCCGCGGCTCAGGCCCAAGAGGCTACGCCGATGGTCGCTGGCAGGCGCCGATAGCGTTCCTCCGAATGCGACGGGACGCTATGGATAGGCTGCCGGCGTGACCGTGGGCGTCGGGGTGATCTCAGGCTCAGGGTATGACGCCGGCGTGGTCTGGAGGATGGGATGCATTTCCCTCGGGCCAGCGGCCCGGGTGGGTGGCATGCCATCCTCTGCCCGGATAATGATGCGCTCTGGCGTCGACGATCCCCCGATGGGTCCACATGCCACCATCGTCAACGCCAATGCGGCGCATAGAGCCCATCTGACCATGTCTCTCGCCCTCATGGCCCTCACTCCCCCAGACCGATCACGGTGACGTCTCCGGCCTGGGCATCCAACAGCATGAGGCGATTGCGCAATAGGCCGTCGTGAGCGCCGGTGATCAGCTTGACCACCTGTTGCACCTGCCAAGCCGCGATCATCATCGGGGTGGCCGAGGGGTTGCCCTGATCCGCTTCAACACCCTGCTGGGGATGGGGCCCCGGGCCGTACACCGCCTCCAGGTCGGCATCCCCCGGTAGAATGGTCAGCACCTGGCCCGTATATCCGGCGATAGCGCCATGCACCATGGGAATCTCTAGCTCGGCCGCAGCGCGTTGTATCACAAAGCGGGCAGGCAAGCTGTCGAGAGCATCCACGACCAGGTCTGCGCCCCGCAGCACCTCTTTGGCATTCTCGTCGTTGATCCATAGCTCATGCGCCGTGACATCCACGGCGCTATTGACCAGGTGCACGCGCTCGGCAAGCACCTCTGCCTTGGAGCGCCCCAGGGTCGCCTCGGTACAGCCAAGCTGGCGGTTCAGGTTGTTCTCCTCAAAGCGATCACCATCAATGATCTGTAGCTGTCCCACGCCCATGCGAGCCAGGGCTTCGGCGATCCAGCCGCCCAGGCCGCCAGCCCCCACCACCGCTACCCTCGCCTCCAGCAAGGCTCTTTGCCCCTGGCATCCAACGGTGCCCAGATTGCGCAGATAGCGTTCAGGCATGATCTCCATGCTGAGCGCGGCA
>SLPC01000129.1 GCA_007132185.1 Anaerolineae bacterium
GTGCACGCCTACATGGTGGGGAACTTTTTGGGGACGGCTCTGGAGCGGACCCTCTGGATACTCTATGGCGTCATCACCCTGCTCATGATCGTCTATCTTCGCGTATACAGGCCGTATTTCAGGTCCGTAGAGGCGCGCAGAGCCTGACGTGAGGTCGGCAGAGTATGCCCTGGTAGCTATCGAGCCACGGTCGATCGCGCTAATACCACCTGCCTAGCAGGCGTAGGGTGGCCATGCTATACTGGATGTACTAGGTCGTCTCTGCTGTGCGCAGGCGTTCCCATCGGTGGGAGGGGCAAATATGACTACCGTCTCGGCTACAGGCGTGTCCGTCTGGGAGACTTTTGACTCGCTCAGGGATCATCTGTTCGACCAGTTCCAGGATGTGCCATACGATCAGACCTCGGGCCTGCCGGTGGACGAGCTCCGCCAGGAGATCGAACAGTTCCTTGCGCGCCAACCCGAGATGCCCCGGGTCCTGCAAAGGGCCCATATGTACCGCATTGTGGTTACCCGGGGTCAGATCCATGTCGACCCCCATGACTGGTTCGTCGACAAACTCAACCACGGCGACCTGATGCGCCAGATCCGCGATGGTTGGTACGAGGCGGCCAGGGACGCGGCGAGCGCCGGGGAAGACCACTGGAACGAGCGCCTGGAGGAGATGGGAGCCTTTCGCGCCTACTATCTGGATCTGGGCCACATCTCGCCCGGTTGGGAGAACATGCTCGCCGGGGGCCTGTCCGGCTTGCTAGCACAGGCGCGCCAGCACCGCCAGCGGCTGGGGACCGACGCCACCGACGAGCAGTTGGCCTTTTACGAGGCCATCGAGATCGTGTACGAGGCCACGATTGCCCTGGCCGAGCGCTTTGCCGCGCAGGCCGAGGCGCTGATCGTGCAGCATCCCGAGCATGAGCGCCGCTTGCGCACACTGGCCTCTCTCTGTCGTCGTGTGCCCGCCCACGCCCCCCAGACCTTGCACGAGGCGCTTCAGTTTGCCTGGCTGATGCACGAGTTGATCGAGATGGAGGGCGAGTATGTGCGCTCCATGGGCCACTTTGACCGCACCTTCTTCTCCTACTATCACTCCGATCTCGAGGCAGGTCGCCTCACCAGGGAGCAGGCCAAGGAACTGTTCAAGTTCCTCTGGTTCAAGTACTATGCCCGCACCCGCGGCCGCGACAATGGCAAGAACTTTGTGTTTGCGGGCCAGTACCCCGACGGCACGGAGGTCACCAATGAGCTGACCTACCTGGCCCTCGAGGCCTATGAGGAGATGAACACCCCCGACCCCAAGCTCTCGGTGCGTTTTACGCCGGCCACCGAGAAAAGGCTCTATTATCGGGTCGCCGATCTGATCCGCCGAGGCCATAACTCGTTCGTGCTGATGAACGACGTACCCGCCGTCGAAGCCCTGGTGCAACAGGGCAAGACTCTGCCCGATGCCCGCTTTTACCTGCCCATCGGCTGCTATGAACCGGCCGTCGAGGGCAAAGAGGTGGGTTGCACGATGAACGTCACCTTCAACCTGGCCAAGGGCGTCGAGCTGGCCCTCCACGACGGCCAAGACCCGCTGACCGGCGAGCAGGTCGGGCCCCAGACGGGCGACCCAAGGCAGTTCGCGACCTTTGAGGAACTCTACCAGGCCTACACGACCCAGATGGACTATATGCTCACGCGAACCATCACCTACATGCGGGAGCACGAGGCCATGTGGCCCCAGGTAAATCCTTCTCCACTGATCGCAGGCACCATCGATGACTGCCTGGCCCGCGGCCAGGACATTGGCGAGGGCGGCGCCCACTATAACGCCACAGGATGCGTGGGAGCGGCGCTGGCCAATGCCTGTGATTCGCTGGTGGCCCTCAAGCAGGCGGTGTTCGAGGAAGGACGCTATAGTATGGATCGAATCCTCGACGCCCTCGCTGGCGACTATCAGGGCCAGGAGCCCATGCGCCAGTATCTGCTGCATCGCGCCCCCAAGTGGGGCAACGGCGAGCCAGTCGCCGATCAGATGGCGCGTCGGATCGCCGACCATTACTGCGACAAGGTCCATACCTTTGGCAACGGCCGCGGGGGACCCTGCCAGGCCGCCCTCTTTTCGCTCACCGCCCAGTGGACCTTTGGCCAGGCCACGGGGGCCCTGCCTGATGGCCGCCATGCCCACGAGGCGCTGTCGCCGGGTGTGGGCGCCGTGTCGGGCCGGGATCGTGACGGGGTCACGGCGCTCGTCCATTCGGTCTCGGGCCTTGATTTCACCAAGACTCCCAATGGCGCGGTGTTGGATGTGACATTGCATCCCACCGCCGTGCGAGGGGCCGACGGTCTCGACGCCTTTGTCGGCCTGATCAAGACTTTTTTTGCCCAGGGCGGGTATGCCGTCCAGTTCAACGTCTTTGACGTGGAGGATCTGCGCGAGGCGCAGCGGCATCCAGAGCGCTATGCCTCACTTCAGATCCGGGTCACCGGCTGGAGCGTGCATTTCAACACGCTCTCACGCTACGAGCAGGACCAGTTCATCTTGCGGCAAACCCATTCGCTCTAGCGACCCGCGCCCAGACCGCGGCAGTAAACGTGTTGCCCGGCTATGGACGGCGCAAGCGGCGAATATCGCAAGCCACTCTCACTGCCCTGAAAAGCGACGAGAGCAGAGAAAGGTCCTCTGCTCTCGGATTCCTGTCCAAAAGGTACGGGCTGAGAAGACTCGGCCCGCGCCCGTATCAACGCAGCATGCTCTCGATCAGGGCCCGCCGGCAATGATCGGAAAGTAGTAGACGAACTCTGCCGTCGGCAGGAAGAAACCTATTTCCCCCGCCGGCAGAGCAAATACCGCCAGATCCTGATTGACCCCATCTCCCGTCGCAAAGACAGAGAGTATGGCGCCCGCTTCCAGCGTCACCGGTGCCGGATCGATGAGCACCGTGTCACCGCCCGGTGTGGTGATGATCAGATCGTATGTTCCTGCCGCAAACGGCAGGTACCCCGTCACATCCCCAAAGTCTACGTTCTCCAACACCGGCGTCCCGTCCGCCAGGCGCACATCCGCCGTGGCGGGGCCGGGGGCAAAAGGCGCCAGATGCCCCAGACGGAGATGCACCTGTCCCGGAGCTGGCGGCGTCAGATCGTCGATCAGCAGCATCAGCCCCAGAGCCTGATTCACGCCGTCGCCATACGCGATCGTTGTATAATAAGTATCCTCCGCGATCTGGACCGTCGCCGAGATCGCCACCGTCGCTGTGCCTGTCGGGATGATTTCTACCAGATGCTCCCCCGAAGGCAGGGGTATATACCCGGTAGAATATCCATAGTCAAAGTCCGTTAGCAGCGGAGCCCCATTCACAGCCACTGTCACGCTGGCATCCTCCGCAAAGGGCGCCAGGTGCGCTATCTGCACGAAACCGTCGCCAGGATCTGGCTCTGGCGTGTTCGCCAAGATGGGACTCATCACCCCAATCAGAGGCACCAACGCCAATAGCAACGCTGCTACACTCAGTATGCGTAGTCCGCTTTTCCCGGTCATAATCTGCCCTCCTATCGACAAAGGCCTCATTGCCCTAACCGTACGCCCAGTCCAAGCTCACGGGTCTCATTAATGGGATCACCTTCCTTTCCTGGGCTGCGGCCTTGGCTCGCAGTTCTCCCATGCGCCAGGATGGAGCCTGAGAGTCAGCGCGACTCGTGCGCGCGTGCTGACAGGCATCGGCGTCCTGTACTCGTACGCCAGCCCGAAACTATGCAGCACGTTGCTAGAAATTACGATAGCACACGACAACATGGGTGTCAACGAATTATGTAAGCCAAAATGCGGTAATATCGCCGGGCTCCCTGCAACCTGGCAATTCGCCCCCATCGATGTTAGCGCTTTTCCGGGCATGGTCCGCCCCGGCCAAGGGGATGGTGAGCCTGCCCCAAAGAATTCGGCGTGCGCATACCATCTGCGCTGCTATAATGAGAACAAGTTCTCTCGTATGTTGACTCCCGCCGGTCTCGCCCACATCATGCGAATCCGTGCGCCATGAAAGGAGAGGTCCGATGCGTGAGACCAGGTTACCGCGCGCGATTGTGGTGGCGCTGGGACTGGTGCTCTTGCTGACGCTCACTGGCTGTGAGGTGCGCCCTGTGCAGACCGAGGCCCCCTGGGGCGTGCTCGAGCTGCCGGATAACTGCTATGAGGGGACGCAAGCCAGTGGCTCGCTCTACCTCATCTGCATGCCCGGGGATCATGATCCGTCCTGGAACGGCGAGCTCGTGCTCTATGCCCACGGCTATGTCTCTCCCGACGAGCCTATCGGCATCCCCGAGGATCAGATGTATGTCGAGGGACCCTTTGGCCCTGTATACCTCCCTGATTTCGCCAATATCCAGGGTTATGCCTTTGCGACGACCAGCTATCCCACCAATGGACTGGCGGTCTTGCCCGCCATCACCGACCTCGTCGATCTGGTCGACATCTTTGCCGCCCACGAGGCCCCACCCCAGCGCGTCCTATTGGCGGGCGTCTCGGAGGGTGGGCTGATCACCACGCTGGCGGTGGAACGGCATCCGGCCGTGTTCGATGGCGGGTTGGCTCTCTGTGGCCCCTATGGGAGCTTTCGAGAGCAGGTCAACTACTTTGGTGACTTTCGGGTCGTTTTCGACTATTTCTTCCCGGGGCTGGTGCCAGGAGACCCGGTCAACATTCCGCCTGAGCTCAAGGAGAACTGGGACACCCACTATGCCAACCTGATCGAGGAGGCGGTAACGGATGCGGACAAGGCGCATCTCGTCACCCAGCTTCTCACGGTGACGGGCGCCTCGCCCTTGGCGTTCGATCCTCCGGATAGCACCGAGGCGATCCTACGGCTAATCTGGTACAACGTCTTTGCGACAGAGGACGCCAAGCAAAAGCTGGGCGGCCAACCATATGACAACATGACGCGGATCTACTCGGGGTCTGGCGATGATGCGGCGCTGAATGCAGACGTGGTTCGGATCGCGGCCGACCAGGTAGCTCTCGACGAGATGGAGGCCCATTACCGGACCACCGGTGCGCTGGCCCGCCCCCTGGTGACCTTGCACGAGACGGGCGATTTCATCGTCCCTTACTGGCACGCCCCTATGTATGAAGACAAGGTGGTCGCTGCCGGGCGGAGCGCCTTTTACAGGCACCTGGTGTCGGACACCCACGGGCATTGCGAGTTTGAGGCATTCGACGTTCTTCTGGCCTTTCAGGCGCTCCAGGAGATGCTGCTCGACTATACCTACCTGCCCATCGTGACTCAGTTGCCCTAGCGGGCCCTGACCAGCTCGGACACATAGGTAGGTCCGTGGCTCCGCACGCCAAGCAGGGAACACATACCCCCTTGTGCTCGCGCAAGGTGAGTCTCGCGGGTATGTCAGCCATTCTGAACCGTGGCGTTCACGCAAGTCTGCGGTCGTCTACCCTCGGCTAGGATGAGCCTCGCGGCACCAATGGCGTTATACCGCAAGAGGCAGCCGTGCGGCGGCATCTGCGGCGCGTCTACGGCGACTCTTTCCCCGCCCTATGGATTGTCCGCCACCGTGGATCCCCTAGCCGCCATCGCGTGCCTACCCCAGGGCAGGCGCACCCAAATATCCTGCACCGCCAGCGCCGCAAAGGGCATCGACACGGCGTCCACCGGCAGCCGATAGCGGACCATGGCCCAGGTCAGAATGTGCAGCACGCTATAGAACGCGGCAAAGAGCAAGGGTAGCGCCAAATGGCTCCGCAGATTCGGCGTGCGCAGGGCCAGATAGAGGCCATAGAGCATCAATGGCGCATAGGCGCCAAAGGCCAAGATCCGCCCCACAGCATGTAGTGGGCTGGTGTGCTCACCCGGCAGCACCGAAAGATAAGCCCGTACGCGGCTCAGCGAGAGGCGCAGATAGCGGATCGGCTCATCAACGACGAACTGGAACCCCCGCCGCAACAACTCACTATCGAGCTGGGCCTCGTTCAGGTCCTGCCCTCGCAGATCCTCAGGCAGGGGAGCCGCGTCGAACTCGCGAAAACGGTAGCCATGCATCGGATGCTGGGCCGAGTACATGGCATAGCCGGTGTTCGAATTGAGCAGCAGGAACGAGTCATAGACCATATAGTTGCGGATGGTAAAAGGAGCGACAGAGGCTACGACTATGACGCCGGCAATTACCAGGGGCCCGACGGTGTTACGCGCAAACTGGCCCAGGGGCGGGACAGACTCGGCGGTCTCCTCTGGCCTGTCATCGGGTGGCTCTGCCGCTCTGATACCGCGCCATCCCCGCCACAGCAGCCAGAGGAAGAGCACCGGCAACCAGGGCAGGATCGACTGACGTAACAGGGCGGCGAACGCCAGGCTGAGGCCGAACTCCCAGGGAAGGAGAGCGCGCACACGCCGTCCATGGCGCAGGGTAGTTTCCATGTCCAACGCCAATGTCAGTGACCAAACCAGGGCAATGATAAAGAGAGCCTCGGTCATCAGAGTCGCCGCATACAGGACAAAGTAGGCATAAAAGATCGTTAGAAACGATGCCCAAAAGGCGATCTGAGGCTGCCGGGGAAAGATGCGTTGGGCCAGACGGTACACGGCATAAGGAAGCAGAAACCCGACCATGACAGCCTGGATGAGCCGAGCGGCCAATACGTTAGGGCCGGTGAACCAGTAGATCGCCGCTATGATCGCTGAATAGAGAAACGACCAGAATGCTGTCGGGGTCTCTGGTGGGGTAAAGGGATACCAGCCCAGCTCGAAAGAGTAACCATACCCCTCCGCGATTCTGGCCCCCAGAGCATGATACGAGCGCTGATCGGTGAGCATGGGCGGCGCATCAATTTCGCTACCCAGATACAGGGCCACAATGACTCTGATCAACACGCCGACTATCAGGAACAGGATCAAGGCTTTGCGTGACATCATCGGGCCACCGCCAACAAGGATATGCCAAACGGCGGTTCAACCTGGGCCTCCAGGCGACGCAGGGCAGGGATCAGGGCATTCATGAGTTTGAGCTGGCCCGCTGGCATGTCCGCCTTGCCTGACGATACGCCTCTCAGGAGCCAGCCGATTGCCCCAAGCCAGTTGATATAGCGCAGCATCTCTACGCGGCATCCGATGCGCTCCAGCTTGGTGCTCAAATCCGTCTTGGTGTATCGCCTATGGTGACCAATCGACCGATCCATGCGATTATAGAGAAATGTGTGGGCGGGAGCGATGGCTATTAGATAGCCCCCTGGCACGAGAACCCGTTTCATGTGGCTCAGCGCTAGGAGGTCGTCCTCAATATGCTCCAATACGTTCACTGATAGAACCGTATCAAATCCTGTTCTGACTGCTTCTACGGTCTCGACGTCACAGATATCGCCCTTCAACGCCCGAAATGCAGGGTGCCCTCCGAAACGCTGCCACACCCTATCGATGCTCTCCTCATCCACATCGATGGCCACGATCTCTTGCACGCTGCCCTCGATCAGGCGCAGGACATTGCCCCAGCCACAGCCCACTTCCAACAGCCGCCGGCCAAGATAGGGCCGCACTTGATCGATCAGCCAGCGATCATATTCTTCTAACAGCAGGCGCTTGTCGCGGACGTCCCGCAGGGCATCATCCACGATCCTTTCATCGGTCGAATACATGCTACCTCCAACTGTACTATTTATCGCTATGCGGCATCGCCACACAACATCATCACCCACGCTGCCTGATCGCCTCAACGATCCTTTCCGCCGCATGGCCATCACCGTACGGGTTGGCTGCATGAGCCATGGCAGCATGGGCCGTTGCATCAGTGAGCAGCTCCATCGCACTGCTCACAATACGCTCGGTATCCGTCCCCACAAGACGCGCCACTCCCGCGGACACACCCTCGGGGCGCTCTGTCGTCTCTCGTAACACAAGAACAGGCACACCAAAGGTCGGCGCCTCTTCCTGGATGCCGCCCGAGTCGGTCAGCACCAGTTTGCTCTGCTGGAGCAGCCTCACCAGCGTGAAATAGTCCAGCGGCTCCACCAGCGAGATCCCCTCCACATCCTGCAAAGCCTCATAGACAGGGCCCCGCACCTGGGGATTGAGATGCACAGGATAGACGAGATGCCAGCGGCCCTCTGCTGCCCTGGCGAGCTCGTGCAGAGCCCGGCAAATGCGCGTCAGAGGCTCCCCAAAGCTCTCGCGCCGGTGCGCGGTCACCAGCACCAGATCCGCACCATCGGGGATCAGGTCTTGACCAGTCAAAGACGCGATCCCAGCCCGCTCGCTCGAGCCAATAGCACCACAGATGATCTGGAGCGCATCTACCACGGTATTGCCCGTCACCAGAATGCGCTCATCGGCAATCCCCTCTTGCAGCAGCGCCTGTCGTGCGCCGTCGGTGGGCGCAAAGCACAGGTCGCTGAGATGATCCGCAAGCACCCGGTTCATCTCCTCGGGGAATGGGTTCCAACGATCGCCGGTGCGCAGCCCAGCTTCCACATGTCCAATAGCCACCCGGGCATGATGGGCAGCAATGGCCGAAGCCATGACCGTCGTGGTATCGCCCTGAATCAGGATCCAGTCGGGCCTGACCTCGTCGAGCACTGGCTCCAGGCGGTCGAGCAGACGTGCCGCTACTTGCGTAGGCGTCTGGCCGGGCATCATCAGATCCAGATCCATACTGGGCGATATGTCGAATATGTCCAGCACCTGACGCAGCATCTCGCGATGCTGACCGGTCGAGCACACCACGCTCTCGATCTCGTCAGATTGGGCGCGCAAGGCACGAATGACGGGTGCCATTTTAATGGCCTCTGGGCGCGTACCGATGACAGAAAGCACACGTATCATATGACCTCATTTCCCTGGCAGCTAACTATCGAGTCAGGCCAGATTGTCACTTGCCCAACTCCTCACGACGCACCGTGCGTACCCACTTGGCGCTGGAAGGAGCCAACAAGATGCACACCCTGAGCAGCACTCGCCACATGATATAGACCGGCCCCAAGACCAGGGCGCGGAAGGATCTCAGCGGCGCGCGGGCAGCTGCCAGCCCCACAATGGGAAAGCAGACCGAAGCTACAAGAAGCGCAAAAGCGCCCCATGAAACCCATGGCGCGGCGAATGGGAACAGGGTCAGTTGCAAGGCCAAGAGAGCAAAAGAAAGAAACGCGAATACGGAAAAGGATGGCGACAGAAGCTCTACGAGCAGGTCGGCAGCACCTGGATCCCCGGACTTGAAGGCACGGCGTGCCACGTCTCTCATCTGGGCCTGTCTCATCTGGCTGCTGGCGGCCTGCCAACGCAAGCGCTGCACTCGCGCGTCCCGCCAGCGCAACGCACCCTGGCCATAGGAGATCGCTTCTGGCACATAGGTCACCCGAATCCCACGCGCAACCAGATACATCCCAAACTCTCGGTCCTCCCCCAGGGATTCAGTCGGCCACCCGAACTGCTCGAGAATCGTGCGCCGAAAGCACATGGCATCACCCATCAGCCGGGCCGACAGCCCCAGATTTCGCTTGGCCTGATTACGCAGCAGGTTGTTGAGCCGCATATCGATGTCGGCCAATTGCGTATAGGCGCTTTGTCTCGGGTTTGCCACACGGTGCTGCCCCTGGAGAACATCATGACCCGTAGCGAGACCATCCCGCATGTGTTGCAGAAAATCGGGGGCTAACTGGCTATCAGCATCAATGATCACAAAGGCATCGTATCGCCTGGGATGTACCAGCAGCTGTTGGATCAGCCATTGGAGCGGATATGCCTTGCGCCCGCGGGGACCGTCGTTCCTCTCCAGGCAGATGGCCCCATGCTCACGGGCCAGCGCGGCTGTTGCGTCTGTGCAGTGATCGGCGACCACGTAAGCATCCCAGCAATCCCTGGGATAGTCGAGCGCGGGCAGCGCATCCAGCGTGCTGGCAATGACCGACTCCTCATTATGAGCGGGAATCAGTATGGCAAACAGGTAATCCTCACTCGCTCTGGAAAGAGATTTTGGACGCCGATAACCGGCGATGGCCAGAACATAGTGATATAGCAGCGACAGAGACACAACGACACCCAGTCCCACCAGGACCGTGCCGCCTAACAGTTGAATAATCATGGCAATCTACACCTTATCACTCGACGGCTAACAGAACACAGCCCGCCAGGCCAAAGAAGGCCACGCAGGGTTGCACGAGCTGGGCCACACTAGTTACTCGCCAGGACCTCGCCGTACATACGGCCTTTATTTCCTTGGCCCGCACAGAACAAGGCTTCACATCCTGAGACTTGGCCAAATGCCGCCGTACAAAACAGGCACGCATCTGGAGCCCCGCGTCTTGCGGATGGGGCAGCACCTGGCTCAAAGAAAGAATGCTTGCCAAGGTAAGCCCTCGATTCCGTATGCCAAGAAAGCAATAGCGGCAACTTGCATCAGCACTTTTGTATCCACAGGCTTGCCCCGCCTATCCACGGCGCATCGGGAAAGGACTGACGCACCTCATGTGGATATCTCTTGGCCATATAGTGGCTGGCAAAGACAACCTGCGCATGGGTGTTCTCTGCGAGATAAGCATGCACGAGATACTGCTCGGTCCAGAACAGGTGCTTTTCGGCGATCCATTCCTTCGGATAGTCAGAAGGGAAAAAGATATCGTGGAAATGCACAAGAACGCCCTCAGCCAGCCGGGGAAGCACCTCCAGGATGATAAAGCAGACATCACCGGCGGTACGGACCACATGCGAGCTATCGATAAAGAGCACGTCATTGGCGCGCAACTGCTCAAAGAGCCTTATATCCAGATCCTCGACCTGGCACCGCAGCAGCTCTACATCGTTGATCGCCTCCTCGACCAAGGGGCGCGGCCAGGGATCGATGCACACATAGCGCGCTCCCCCATTCTGGCGACAGGCCCTGGCGCCCAACAGCGTCGAATAGCCCGAACCCACTTCGATGACGGTCCGCGGCCGAAAGCGGCGGATGACACAGCAAGAGACGTAGGGATCTATGCCGCTAAAGGCATCGTTTTGCACGTGAAATTGGCCCGAACCATTCGCATCGACCGGCAGGGCACGATACTCGCTCGAGTACCTAGCCGAGATGGCCCGCAACAAGTCCCGTTGCGCATCCGGTCGAAAATCGATGCCTGGCATCTGCGAGTCACGCCACTCTTTGGCAGACAACTCGCGGGTATCGGGGATGGGATAGTAAAAGTGCAGAGGGATGATATGATAGCCCCGGCGCTCCCACAGACGGAAATTCCGCGGGTCCCAAAGGGCTCCCGGTCGCAAGATGATGGCGACCAGCCGGGCCACAAGCCAGTGAATGTTACGCTTGAGTCCCTTCAGCCATCTTCCCAGCCTACTCGTCCCGTCTCTTTCTTGATCAGATTGCTCTATGGATGTTTGAGATTTTTCTTTGACGTAATTTATACTCATTATTGTCCCTTTTGGGCCACTTGGTCATATAGCTTCATCAGTTCGGTGCGCTCGCGCGCCCTCTCACGGTCGTACCAGGCTCGCCCGGCGGCGCCCATCCTGCGGCAGCGCTCGGGATCACCCAGGGCCTCATCGAGAGCCTGCGCCAGGGCTGCGGCATTACCCTCGGGCACGAGCCAGCCCGTCTCCCCCTCCACGACATACTCGGGCAGTGCCCCTGAACGAGTCGCAATGACCGGCATGCCAAAGTAGTAGGCAGCCGGGATCAGGGCCGATTGCGTGGCCCCGATATAGGGCAACACCAACACACGGCAGGCTCGAAAGAGCGCAATCGCCTCAGCATCCTCCACAAGATGATCGCGCCGCTCGACATCAGGCGGAAGTGGCGCCATGAGCCCGGCACTGTCATCCCCTTCCCCGGCCACCACCAGGCGCCATCTTTCGGGTTGTGCATCCAGAGCCGCCCAGGCTTTCAGAAGAACATCGACTCCTTTGTAGCGTGTCACTCGCCCGAAAAAGAGGGCCAGCGCATCCCTCTTCTCATCAACCGATAGGCTGGCCAGCTCCTGAGCAGCAATATGGCCCAGAAAGAGATGCAGCAGGGGAAGCTGCACGATTCGCCGTGGTCCCGCTCTCATATCGAGAAGCCGTTGGCGATATACCTCTCCATGCACAAGAAACCCATCCGCGCTCGCAATGACACTCCGATTCCAAAGATGCAAGAGACGCCCATATATGGCGCCGGGGTGCGGATCCAGGTCGTGCAAGGTGTGTAGTAGAGGAATACCATCCCGCCGTAATCCTTGCATGACAAGCGGCGTCAGCAGTTGCGGCCCGCTGATGTGCACAACATCGGGCCTTGCCCGTCGTACCGCACTGATCACGCGCCCCACCCCGCCGCGCAACAGCGGATCGGCCGCCATGGTGCCCCCGCCCGATGGCCATATAGCATCCACCTGCACCCGTGGATCATAGATGTGAGCTGGATACCCCTGCACGGTGACCAGCTGCACAGCACCGCCTGCATCCAGCACCGCCTGAGCCAGGTCCGCCGTGTACAGGTGCATGCCATAGGTGCGGGAGAGGAGGAGATAGGTGATCGACATCATGGCACGCTTTGCCTCGCTTGCGTGTCAAGATGGGAGGTAAACCCAGCCACGCGCTCGGCATGTCGCTCCAGCGAACACTCGCGACGCACGGTAGCATGCCCGGCCATTGCCAGTCGCTGGCGCTGGCATGCATCATCCCACAACTCGCGCAGACCTTGGCGCAATGCCCGAGTCTCACCTGCCACCACACGCCCTGCTGACCCATCGCGCATCACATCCGGGAGACCCTCCGAGGCAGTAGCTATGACACACTTTTTCATTGCCATGGCCTCCATAATCGTCGTGATACCCGCAGCCTGAGGTGTATTCTGCAAGGGAACCACTACCAACCTCGCACCTGCGTAGAGATTTCGCAGCTCATCGTAAGACAAGTGCTCCGTAATCAGATCGACGTTCGGCGGAGGCATACCCAGAGATTCTCTTGCGCCGCGCATCCACGCACTGGACGCCTTGACCACTACGCGTACATCTAACCCTCTCACGGCCTCGAAAAGCAAGGGGTAGTTGCGCATCTCGGTCCCTACCGACAGGATGTAGGGTTCTTCGCTCGGGTTTGTCGTCGTCGGATCCCAGTACTGGGTATCCACCCCCTGGGAGATAGCGGTCACTCGGGTGTCCGGCCCCAAAGCGGCGCGCAACAGATCGGCCTGGTGTCGCGTGACACAGACCCAGCCATCAACCTTTAGATGCGGTCCGAGCCTCTTTAGAGCGCTCAACCATCTGGGCGAGAACACACGGTGCACATACATCATGTGCTTGATTTTGCGTCGCATGGCGCCGGCCGCCAGAGCGACCGGCAGCCCCCAGGTCTCGCCCGTGGAATACACGGTGGCTCCGGCAGGCACGCTTCGGAGCATGGCCTGTGCATGCCAGCTGTTTGTCCCGAGAGAGCGCCCTATGCGCCATAGCCTGGGTCCCACTATACCAGAAGGCGACGCGTACCAATGCAATATAGCGGCGCCTAGCTGCTGGGCGACCAACAAATAGTCCAGGCGTGGAGCGACGTAGGCCGATTGGCAGTTCCCTGGACGGGCGCCACCGACAATGATAAAACTCGAGCCCGTTCGCAGGAGCGGATCGTTAGCCAACTGACACCTCAATCAAACATAATCCTGGAGAAGCGACTCGGCGCCCTAGCCCTAGGGCCCCGTGTGCCGAAACACAAACGCTATGCAAAGCTAGGTATATCGTTCGTAGCCGACAGAGTAAGAACTGATAGACTGTACTGCTCACAGAATACAACATGGTGAGCCCGTGCGCCTCAACAAGCATCAGTTTCTGTCTGAACCGATGCCAGTCGTTAGAACGCAGCCTTTTGAGATCATGCCTCTCAACGTCTAGGGTCATGGAATCAATCTTGCGGTCGGTGGGCACATGCTCGGCCAACAAGGAATCCAGCCTAACAGCCTTCATCAGAACGCGTTCGGGCTCACGGTCGAGGCATTGCGTGGAGTAATGCGCGTGCTCGGGTGTGACCGTATTGAGCATAAAAGATGGATTCCAGTACTGGAACGCCATCTCGAGCTCCTGGTCCGATATGAGAAGCCCAAGGTTCATATCCCATGGCCTTGGGCGGCAGAACGCTCGCATGGATCCCGGATCTGCATCAATATTGATGCCACGCCAGCCGTGACGATAGAGCCATAGGGC
Organism: Anaerolineae bacterium; assembly: GCA_007132185.1. Lineage (GTDB taxonomy): Bacteria > Chloroflexota > Anaerolineae > UBA1429 > UBA1429 > UBA1429. The sequence goes on from SLPC01000129.1 coordinate 14,129, forward strand.
GTTGGAGATCCACACGGGATGATGGGCTTCGACACAGACATAAAAGCCTGGGGCCACGGATCTACAAGGATACTCAGACATCATCATTTTCTCTGCTGAGATGAGCTATAGCTTCCGCTGAAAGTAGGCCTGTAGAAGCGCGTCTCTGCCATAGGCTCCATGGAACGTGCGCCTGCCAACCCCTGGCAGCCGCGTATAGCTGCTTTGGCCGTTGATGATAGGCCGCGGGGATGCTCTTTGAAAACTCCAACACCGCTGTCCTGACATCCACTGCCCTATCTCTCTCCGTCGCTATCCGGATGGGTTGTAGCGACCCTGGTACTTTGAAACTGTGATTCTCTCAATGCACGCCAAAAGTCGGCGCTGAACAGACTTGGTACATAGAGCACGACAAGACAAAGGCACGAGTGGACACGGCGACAGGCCCGGAGCATATTTGCGTGACGTACATTCCAGAAGGCTGAGGCAGCATAGGCTTTGACGTTGCGGGCACGCAAGTACGCCGAATCCGCCGATGCTATGAGGCGTCGTAGGCCCCAAGGTTGATCAAGCAACTTCTCACGGGACACTCTCATTGCATCAACCGCTGCCGCATAGTTCATGGTTGTCGACCACGTCATGCCGCGATACAAGACAAATACAGGATCTGGCACCTGTTCGAAATCGCCCTCCACTGATATCCTCCTGGTCAAGTCATTGTCCTCAGAGATAAAAAGGGCAGAGTCAAAACCGCCAACGCGCCAGAACGCCTCGGCTCGATAGAGGGAGGATCCGAGAGGAACGAACGCACCTGCGAGCAAGTGCGATGCACAATTGCCTCGCCTTCCGAGATTAAAGACGCCCATCTCCTGTTCGTCCCCATCCTGCGTGAGACCAGCCATCACATTTGATCCATAGGCCGCCACAGCTCTATCGTTCTGGTCAAGGTGCTTGGCCAAGGCGTCGAGCCCGCCAGGAA